>CAMZLY010000157.1 GCA_947311825.1 uncultured bacterium | reverse complement strand
CTGTAATCTGAAAACGCAGGCGCAGCGGGCGTTCAACCGTAATCCGGCGATAGCCAAAGTGGATATTATCAAAGATTTTACAGGTTTCGCTTTCGGCAAGTGTTCCGTGTTCAGATGTAAGTTCCGTGATGGTATCTTCATCAAGATAGCGTCGTTTGTCGCCCAGACTGCGTTTCATCGGTTTCCAGCGGTCGCGACTGTCTATCATCTGGATCTTACCCTTGCGATCTTTGCTTTTGCGGTTGGTGACAATCCAGATAAAAGTGCCGATTCCGGTGTTGTAGAACATCTGTTCCGGTAGTGCCACAATAGCTTCAAGCCAGTCGTGTTCAATAATCCAGCGCCGAATTTCACTTTCGCCTGAACCGGCTCCTCCGGTGAAGAGCGGTGAACCGTTGAAAACAATGGCAATACGGGTTCCGCGTTTATGTTTTTGCGGGTCGGGCGATGGGCGGAAATCCTGTCGCTTGGAAAGCATGTAGAGCAGAAATAGAAATGCCCCATCATTAACACGCGGCAGTTTGCCTTCATAGCCATGAAAGTTTGTCCATTTTTCTATTGTTTTCTTTTCAGCTTTCCAATCTACGCCAAAAGGAGGGTTTGCCAGCAAATAGTCAAAGCCGTCAATATCATCAAATTTGGCATCTGTCAGTGTGTTTCCGAATTCGACACGGCTGTCATTGTTCCCTTTAATCAGGAGGTCAGATGCGGCAACCGCATAAGAACGCGGATTATAATCCTGACCAAATACTTTGATCATGGCGTTTGAGTTGTGGGTGCGGATCCAGCTTTGAGCTTCGGCAAGCATTCCGCCGGTACCGCAAGCCGGGTCACAGATAGTAACGATGGGGCTGCCGCCGGTAAGAATATCTCCGTCAGGTTCCATAAGCAGGTTAACCATAAGCCGGATAACTTCACGCGGGGTAAAATGATCTCCGGCGGTTTCATTTGCCGTCTCATTAAAACGCCGGATTAAATCTTCAAAAATAAGCCCCATCGCAATATTATCCACCCTGTCCGGGTGCAGGTCAATTTCGGCAAACTTCGAGATAACGAGATAGAGACGGTTAGACTCCTCCATTTTCTCTATTTCTTTATCGAACTCAAAATAATCAAATATTTTTCGGATATTTCCGGAAAACCCATTGATATAATCCTGCAAATGGCGGGCAATATTATCCGGGTCACCTTTAAGTTTTTGAAAATCAAGCGGGTGATGATTATGAAATCCCAGAGCTCGACCATCTTTATCTTTAGCAAGTGCATTCAGAGTAGCATCAAAATTCTTCAATTTCCCGCTCGCCTCAAGTTGAGCATATTTTTTCAGCACTAAAGGTTTAGTGGCCGCCAGCACAGCATCAAAACGCCGTAATACTGTTAAGGGCAACATGACACGTTCGTATTGCGGAGGACGATAAGGGCCGCGCAGAAGATCTGCAACTGACCATATAAAATTGGCTAATGGCTTGAAATTTTTATTACTCATTAATATTGGTTTCGTTTATAAAGTTATAAAATATAAATAGATGCTGTAAAACCTTGCTAACTATTGCAAATATATGAAAAAAGTACAAGTTGCATTTAGTGGTATTTTATTCATTGTTATTTTTCATTTTGTGGGAGTATTAGGCGTTTTTCGTCGGATTCGCTGAATGCGTTACTGTTTGTTAATATATGTATTGCTTCTTGATATGATGACATTTTTAAACGGGTAGTATATTTTTGTATAAAGTCCATTGCTTTGATAAGTGGAGTGGGGTTTTGTGATCGTGAAAGTGCTCGTAATGCCTGCAAGTAGTCGTCGCGAAATGCGGTGGGCAGAATAATACGGCTTAGTCCTTCTTTTTTCAATTCGATGTTCATCATTAGTCGTGCAAGACGTCCGTTGCCGTCAATAAAAGGGTGTACCTCAGAAATAAGGAACATCATAAAAATTGCACGCGGTAGACCTTTTTCAACTGCGGGTATCATTTCGAAGCCTTTCGTTAATGTGCCTTTTACAAGCTCTGGTTCGACAAAAATAGTGTTTCCTGCACGGTTAGCATCTAGTTTGAACTCGCCCGGACTTTTATTGGGTCGAGCTTCCATGATATCATGATGTAGAGATTGTAATTGCGTTATAAAGGAGGTTGGTGTTGTTGATAATATATTTTCTCTGGAGGCTATACGGAATGTTCCGAGAATATCGTGAGCATCTTCTGGACGGTTATATGAAATAATATTATTAAAGACTATTCTGTAGGCTTCATTGATTTCGAACTTGGTTCCTTCAATGTAGTTTGAGAAGTATGCTTCGAAGAATGCTAGAAGTTGTTTCTTGTCGGTGGAGGTGCGTGTTTCTTGGCGCGAGGGAAGGTCGGTGTTTGCTAATGCGGTGAATAGGATATTAAAGGTTTCTAGGCGCATGGCGTCATAAGGTATCCCCATTGATCTTGCACGTGCTTCCGGTGATGAAAGAATGTCAGCAGGCTTTGTTCGTAGAATTGCGGCAATTATTTTATCTAATGCGTTAAATGATTTTTCCATATTTAGTTCGGTTGATAGAATACGTGCGGTGTCACGGATAGAATTTATTGCATCTTCTCCTTGTGCTTGGCAAATCCGATCTAGTCGTTTTTCTATTTCTGATTTAGGAAGTATTTTAGGAATTCCTATACGGTTACGGGAGGTTTGTAGATTTTCTAGGAAGGAGCGGGGGCGGGATGAGATGAAGAGTCCACTCATAAATGGCATATCAGTTTTGATAGGTTTTGGTCCCTTAAGAAGATGTACTATAATGCCAGGTAGTGTTACTTGTCTTGTATATTTGTACGTGAGGAAGATTTCTCCTGTATCAGTGGGGCCACCCTCAAGTGCTGATCTGTGGCTGATTAGTGCACCCGGAAAAGAATGTCCCAATATTGGATATAGATTACGACGTACTATGTGGCTGGCTTTATCAGTTAGATTTGAAGAATAGATTCTAGGTGCAATTTTACGTAAGTGTCCGGCTTTTACTAGGCGGCTGACTCTTTGTGATTGAGCACTATCAGTCGAAGAAAAGACAATTTCTGGTAGATTTTTTTTCATAATAACGTCCTAAACTAGTCAATATGTCAAAAAAAGTATTCAATAACGGTCTGTTTGTCAAGTATTTTAGTCAGTCTTTCGTTTAAGGATAAAGTAGATTGGGTTATATGTGAGGCGGACTTTGTTGTTGTGGGTGAAGTTTTGGGTGTATTCTTCTGAGAAGGCTATTAGGTCACGGCGTTTCCAGTGGCGTGGCTTGATGGCGTTGACTCCCATCTGTTTTAGGTTTTTTAGGATTTCTATTGGGTTCTCAAAATATTGTATGTCGGTTTCTTCGTGAGCATAAATAATTTTGAAATATTTGCTGATTAGCTTGTGATGTTCGTTGAAGGGGAGATAGTTTAGTGATTGCCCGGTGATTTGTTTTATTTCTGGGAGGGTGTTGGTTCCGAAGGTTGTAAATGCAATGGTAGAGGTTGGTTTTATCTGTTTTACGAGTCTTTTGTAAAATAGCTCTAGGTGGTTCAGCCATTGGAATACGGCGTTGGAGGCAATGAGGTCTATATTGTCCGGTAACGGAATAGCTTCTATGTCTCCGGCAGTGAATTTGGTGTTGGTTGCCGGATGTTTTTGTACAATGGTTGCTATTTGTTGTTGGAAGTCATCTACAATATCATTGGCTATTAATGTTTCTGGGTGAAACTGTGCTAATAGTAATTTTGTTAATGTACCGTCACCACAGCCGATATCGAAAATTGTGTTGTAGGTGTGGTTATTAGTTGCAAGAAGTAGTTTTTGCACGAGCTTTTTTGCCATGCGTTGCTGGACTATGGCGTATTTCCCATAGCTTTGGGCACTGCGTGCAAATCGTTTTTTTACTAAGTTTTTATCTATTTGTTGTTTTGACAAATTATTTTTCTCCATGTTGACCACTCGTAAAATGGGAAGTGTGGTGCTTTTAGCAGGGAGTAAGGTACGTTAAAATGGCTCCAACATCCAGCTTGATTATCGGGTGGGACGATTTTATCGTCTGTGGAGATAATTGCTTGGTTAAAAATGCAGTCTTTTGGCGTGTTATTGTTAAATTTGTTGTAAAGTGCGATCAGTTCATTTTTGAGGTCGGTTGGTTCTCGCTTTGGCGGTGTTGCCATGAATCGTTTTCTGATGGGGGGAGTTTTGCACATTCGGCGGTAGAATCCGGCGATACCGCCGTCTAGCAGGTTGTCGATGGTGGCTGAGAATATTGCTGGCGGGATGCCGTAGTTGTCGTGGATGGGCATGATGGTTCCGTTGATTGCGGTTGCAGTTTGTAGTTGTGCTTGATATGGCTGCATGATTTCGTTGGCAATGGCAACTCCGAGCGACCAAGCGATGAGGTCGATTTGTTGGTATGAGTTGAGTAGTTTTGGGAGGTCAATGGGGATTTCGTCGGTGATGTAGTCGAAGAAGATGAGGACATCACTTTTTTCGCTGGCGAGAAATGTGAATGGTGCAGGGGACATCCCCCAGCCGGCGAAGAAGATGATTAGGTTGTTAGTGCTTGTGTTGGTGCTGGCGTGCTTGGTGGACGGACACGGACTGACACGGACTGGGGTGGACTGACACGGACGGGTGTGGATTGGCACGGACGGAGATGGACTGGGATTGACTGGGGTGGGTTTGGTGTTTTTGGCTAGCCAGGCTATTTTCATGATTGGTTTCTCCTGTGGGCGGAGCGTACGCGGTATAGGCGCTCGGTGAAGCCAACGTTTTCTTCGAAATCTTTGGCTAGGGTTGCAACTTGTCGGTCTAGTAGGTAGCAGCCGAGGTTTAGTAGTGAAAGTGCGGCATTGGCTACTAGTGTTTCTGGGGCTAAGGACAAACACGGACTGTCACTGACTGACACGGACGGATTGCTTGTTTTGTTGTTGGTCTGTGTTTGTCCGTGTTTGTCCGTGTTTGTCCGTGTGGTTTCTACGGCACCCCATTGCCTGACTTCTAACAGCGTGGAGCAACGTTGTTGTTTGAATCGCATCAGTGCCGGGTGGTCCGGCTTTAGCATTGGCAAATTTCGATGCCGGAGAAAGTCTTCGTAGTCGAGGTTTAGTTCTTCTAGGCTGGCACGGGCTACTTGTGTTAGTTTGAGTTCGGTCTTTTTTGAGGTTGCTGATGCCAGTGAGCCTTCGGCGATATTTTGGACACCGCTTCTTGCGGCTTGTACCATCTGGTCTTTTGTGCGGCTGAAGCGATCGATATATTTGTCGCAGAATCGTACTGTTATATCGTACGCAAGTTGAGCTACCTGAAAACTTTTTAGTTTTCGGTAGCTACCATGTTTGGGAATGAGATGTTCGGTGTCGTTCATTCCTTAGATATGAGATAATGGTGATTTGCCAACGCCATAGACGTTGAAGCCGAGTTCGTAGAGAGCTTGGTGATCAAGGCAGTTACGGCCATCAAAAATGAATGCTGGCTTGGTCATACTGTCGAATGCTTTTTTATAATCGAGTGTTTTGTAGCATTCCCAGTCGGTGAGAACTCCGACGGCATGTGCACCGTCAATTGCTTTATACGGGTCTTCTTCGAATGTTACATAATCGAGAATATCGCTAAGGTCAGTTTTGGCATTGTTTAGGGCTTTGGGGTCGGTTATGACGACATCTGCACGTTCGGCAACGAGTTGCCGGACTATGCTGATTGCCGGACTTTCGCGGGTATCTCCGGTGTCGGCTTTAAAGGCGAAGCCGCAAAGTGCAATTCGTTTGCCGGCGATGGTGTTGAACATTTCTTTGATCATTGTTCCTACAAAACGTTCTTGTTGGTAGTCATTCATATTGACAACTTGTTGCCAGTAGGCGGCTGGTTGTGTGAGTCCGTAGGTTTCGCAAAGATAAACAAGGTTGAGGATATCTTTTTTGAAGCATGAACCGCCGAAGCCGACGCTGGCATTAAGAAATTTGGGACCGATTCTGCTATCTTTACCGATTGCTCTTGCAACTTCAGTTACATCTGCTTCGGTGGCTTCGCATAGTGCGGAAATGCTATTAATGGAACTTACGCGTTGTGCTAGAAATGCGTTTGCCGCTAGTTTTGATAGCTCACTAGACCAGACGTTGGTGGTTAGGATATTTTCTCTTGGCACCCAGTGTGCGTAAACGTTAACTAGGGCTTCCATGGCTTTTTGTCCTCGTTCTGTTTCGTGTCCACCAATTAATACTCTATCCGGTGCTTCCAGATCGGCGATGGCTGTTCCTTCGGCAAGGAATTCTGGGTTTGATAATACGTCAAAATGAATGTTTGATGTTCCTGAATCGAGAATACGTTGCATGGCGGCAGCGGTACGAACAGGGAGGGTACTTTTTTCGACAATAATTTTGTCCGAGGTGGAATTGGCAAGAATTTGGCGTGCTGTTTTTTCCAGATATTGCAGGTCTGATGCTTTGCCGGCTCCGTGTCCAAATGTTTTGGTGGGGGTATTGACGCAGACGAAGATTATGTCTGCTTCGGCGATGGCAGTGTCAACGTCAGTACTGAAGAATAGGTTTCTGCCTCGTGCCTCTTCGACTACTTCTTTAAGACCAGGTTCGTAGATTGGTAATAAGTCAGATTGCCATGCGGCTATACGTTCGGCGTTGATATCTACGACGGTGACGGTGATATCCGGGCATTTCTTTGCAATCATAGCCATTGTTGGACCGCCGACATATCCTGCACCAATACATGTAAGTTTCATTATTTAAATTCTCCATTGTTTTTTATCTTATATCGAAAAAAGTCTAATCTACAGCTATCGTATAACCCATCGGCTCGCAGAGCCAAAGCTACAAGTTTTTTGAAAAGTTACGAGAAATTATGCATAATATTTTATTTTGATGCAAGAATAACTATTGCAATGTCAAAACTGATGGAATATTGGCTAGTTCTTCTTTTTTCATGCTGGCAGAAAGTGATAGTCTTATGCGAGCGGAGCCTTTGGGGACTGTTGGTGGGCGGATGGGTTGGGCGAGATAGCCGTTGGCTATCATTTTTTCGCCTAATGCGATGGCGTTTTCATTTGAGCCGACTATGATGGGGATAATTTGGCTGTTGCCGCATGTTTTAAGACCGCATTCTGTAATCTTTTTACGTAGAAAATCTGATATTATTTTAAGTTGTTGCCGTTCTTTGTTTAGGTTTTTAATGAGATTGAAAATGTGTAGGTTCCAGTTTATAATTACCGGTGGCAGGGCGGTGGTGAAGATGAATGAGCGCATGCTGTTGATTAGATACTGTTTTATGGTTGGTGATATCACGGCATAGGCTCCGATGGAGGCGAGGGCTTTGCCGAATGTTCCGATGATGATATCAGTTTCATCAATGCAGTTTTCTTCTTCGCAGATGCCTAATCCGGTTTTGCCGCGAACTCCTACGGCGTGTGCTTCATCAATATACAACATGGCATTGTATCTGTTTTTGAGATTAATTAGCTGGTGTAGGTTAGCGATGTCGCCGTCCATACTGAAAATTGATTCTGAAACTATGAAAATGTTGTTATAATTGTGATGTTCTTTTTCTAGAATCTGTTGGCAATGTTCGTAGTCTAGGTGCCGGTAGCGAATTAATTTTGCCGCACTTAGTTTGAATCCATCAATAATGCTGGCATGGCATAGTTTGTCTGCAATAATTAAGCTTTGTTTGTTGGTGATTGCCGGAAGTATGCCTATGTTGGCGTGGTAGCCGCTATTGAATAGAAGTGCATCTTTAATATAACTTTCGGCAATGAGTTGTTCTAGGTTATTTGTTTGTGTGGTGGTGGCGGTCATGAGGCGTGATGATGCACTCCCGAGGCTGTATGATTCTATGAGATTTTCGTCTGTTTGTGCGGCGTA
Organism: uncultured bacterium; assembly: GCA_947311825.1. Lineage (GTDB taxonomy): Bacteria > Verrucomicrobiota > Kiritimatiellia > UBA8416 > CAMZLY01 > CAMZLY01. Next base: position 7,405 of record CAMZLY010000157.1, on the reverse strand, counting down.
GAATTTTTTTAGTAGAGTGGTATCTGTGGCGAGTCCTAGGTAATCGTTGGATGATAGGTTGAGGAGTTGTTTGCCGTTCTGGGTTACGTATTGACCGGTGCGGTTAGAGAGCTGGCGCAGTTGGCGTAGCTGTCCCGTTTCTTTCCAAGTCTGTAATTGTTTGTTATATATGTCGTTCATTTTGTTGTTATTTCTACTACGGCTGATATTAGTTGTTGCAGGTCTTTGTCGTCAATAATGAACGGGGGCATGAGGTAGACAAGTTTGCCGAATGGTCGTATCCATACTCCTTGTTTGACAAATTCTGCTTGTGTTGTTGCTTGATTAACTTGCTTTTTTAATTCGACTACGCCGATGGCACCCAAGACTCGGACATCTGCTACGTTGGGTGATTTGCGGCATGGCTCTAGTCCGATTTGTAGTGTTTTTTCTATGCGTGTAATATTCTGTTGCCATGGACTGTTGCAGAGGAGGTCTAGGCTGGCATTGGCAATGGCACAGGCGAGAGGATTGCCCATGAAGGTTGGTCCGTGCATGAATACATGATTATTGTTGCAAATACCTTCTGCAACTTGCTTGGTACTTAATGTCGCAGCTAGGCTTATATTGCCGCCGGTTAGGGCTTTGCCGACACACATTATATCAGGGCTGATGCCGGAATGTTCGCAGGCAAACATTACTCCTGTACGCCCGAAACCGGTTGCTATTTCGTCGAGAATTAATAGTACATTGTATTTATCACATAATTCACGGACTTGGCGTAGGTATTCTGGGTGATAAAACCACATGCCACCTGCACCTTGAACGATTGGCTCAAGAATTACGGCGGCTAGTTCGTTATGGTGTTGGCGTATTAATTGTTTAAAGCTATTTATGTCTTGAGCGTTCCATTGTTCGTTAAAGCGGCGTGTTGGTTTGTCGGCAAAATAGTTCTTTTGTAATACCTTATTAAAAAGACTGTGCATTCCTGTTACAGGATCGCATACTGACATGGCGAGAAATGTATCGCCGTGATAGCCGCCGCGAATAGTTAGAAATTTGTTGTGCTCTTTTTTATTGGTATTCTGGCAGTATTGCAGTGCCATTTTCATTGCGACTTCTACGGCAACGGAACCGGAATCAGAAAAGAATACATTTTCTAGTTGGGTGGGAGTTAACTCGATTAATTTTTGTGCTAAGGCGGTTGCCGGTTTATGTGATATGCCGCCGAACATAACGTGTGTCATTTTTGCTGTTTGTTCGGCAATGGCTTGGTTGATTGCCGGATGATTGTAGCCGTGAATGGCGGCCCACCATGATGACATGCCGTCGATTAGTTCTGTGCCGTTGGTTAGTTTTAGGCGAACACCGGATGCGGATTCTATGGAATATGTCGGCAACGGATTGGTGAGAGATGTGTATGGATGCCATATATGATCAGCGTCAAATTGTTGCCAAGATTGTTTTGAAGTGTTCATTTATTTAGTGGGTACCAGTTAATTGTCAGATGCAACAAGAATTATATCTATATCAGTGCAACGTTGGAGATGGTGATAATTAGTATAGAATAATTCATATCCATGATGTATTGCGGTCGCAAATCTTTTTTTACCAGTTATCTCGTTCGGTATTTATCCATTTCTGAGCACTCTTGCCGCGCATGGATGTTTCGTAAATCCCTGCCATTTCCTTTACTGCTCGGAGTCTCCTTGTGGTTTTGCCTGAAGGATATTCGGTGTGCTCAACAGGGCTTAGTATAACAATTGGTTTGCCGGCACGCTCAACGATAATTGTTTCTGATTTAAGACGAACATCATCCAGAATAGCACCTAGATGTCGCCTCATTTCCATAACGGGAATAGTTTTCATATTGTTACCTCATTTATTATTTAGTATTGATATAACTATTATAGTGGATATGTCAATTAATATAGTTGTGTTTTTGAGAAGTTACGTTACTTCCGGCTTAAATTATTTGTTGCTGGAGAAGTGATTGAGCTGGTTTTGGAAAACTTTATCATCGGCGGTGTTGCGACCACGGGTTGTTAGGTATCCTCCGGTGAGGTAGCCGTTGGCTCCAGCGAGCATTAGTAGACCTTGGAAATCTTTCATTATGGTTTCACGTCCGGCGGCAAATTTTATAACTTTGGTTGGATTTATTAGTCTGAATAGTGCGAAGGTTTTGGTTATTTCTGCAATGGTTGCACCGTTACTTTTTTCTAAAGGCGTTCCTTCAATTGGTACTAATACATTTAGAGGAATAACATCTACATCAAGCTCTTTTAGGGCAAAGGCTAGACTGATGCGATCTTCCATTGTTTCGCCAATGCCTATAATTCCGCCGGTACAGACACCTATGCTGTGTTGTTTGAGTAGTTCGATGGTTGTGATACGGTCGTTTACATTGTGGGTAGTTGCAATTAGTTCGTTATATCGCTCTGGGTTTGTTTGTAGGTTGATGTTATAATGTTTGATGTTGCGTTTTGCTAGTTCGGTGGCAGTTTCTTCGCTTAGCATTCCGAGTGAGGCACAGATCCCTAGTTCCGGAAATTGTTCTTGGATTGCGTCAATAGCATCAAGAATACTTTGGAAAACATCATTAACTTTTTGAAAGCCAAGCCCGCTGGTTACGATGCCGAAACTTCGGACACCGTTATCGGCGGCAAATTTGGCTCGGGCGACAATTTCTTCTGTATCTAGGAGTGAATATTCATCAATTTTTGCTTCGTGATGTGATGATTGTGCACAAAACTTGCAGTTTTCACTACATTGTCCAGATTTTGCGTTTAGGATTGTGCATATATGTTCATCGTCGCAGAATTTGTCACGTACTTTGTTGGCGAGAGAGACTAGGTCGAGAATGTCGGGTCCTTCTAGTTTGGATAAGTCTAATGCTAAAGCTTTTGAAACTGGTTTTCCGTCTAGTGCGGAGTATGCTTGGTGAATGAATGGGTTTAATATATTGTCTATCATAATTGTTTCCTATTGAGTGACTTGCAAAACTATTTACAAGCACCTCTATTTAAGTGGGTTTATTTTCTTAGTTTTTAAATGCGTGGCAAGTGTCGATTTTATGAAGAAAATAGTCAAGCGTAGAAAATTAAAAAGAGGCACTAGAGGCACTTGTAAAACTATCTACGGGCACTTTTTGATTTTATGTGGCATATTCCGCTTTTTCGCAATTTTACAGACCCTACGGGTATGCTCAATTGCTCAAAAGACATAATCTGCTCACCTGAAATGCTAAGAATTGCCTCGCACAGTAGTTTTGCAAGCACCTCACTAGAAAAAATATTAATTTTTATGTAATAATCGGTTGACGCTATCTATGTGCGGTGTTACTTTCCCGCTTTGTTGATTAGGTAGTGGGTTTATATATAAACTAGGAAGGTGTAGTAATGGCTAAAGAAGAAATGTCGGGCGGATTATTTTTGGATAGTGTTAATGTGTTGTTGCACGAAACTGCTGATACATTAAAGTTAGATGAGAAGTATGCTGGAAAAAGTATTATTGAGCGGATTATTATTCCTGACAGAATTGTTTCTTTTCGGATTTCTTTGCAACGTGATGATGGTTCTATAGATGTATTACAGGCATTTAGGGTTCAGAATAATAATGCACGAGGTCCGTACAAAGGTGGTATACGGTGGCATAGTTCAGTTGATTTAGAAGAAGTTCGTGCATTGGCTGCATTGATGACATTGAAGTGTGCTGTTGTAGGGTTGCCGCTGGGTGGCGCAAAAGGTGGGGTTGTTTTACCTGAAGGAGTTACTTATTCTATGCCTGAACAGGAGCGGTTGAGTCGTAAGTATGTAGATGGTCTGGTCGGTAATCTTGGTGCAAAAAAAGATATTCCTGCACCGGATGTAAATACCAATGCTCAAGTTATGGCTTGGATGTCGGATCAGTATGGAAAATATACTGGTGAGGCTATTACTGCATCCTTTACCGGAAAACCGATAAATATGGGTGGCAGTCTTGGTCGTGCGGAAGCTACAGGGGTAGGAGTTATTATGACACTTGAGCAACATGCATTGTGTCATGATATTAATTTGGGTGGCAAAACTATGGCTGTACAGGGATTTGGTAATGTTGGTAGTCATGCTGCACTTCGTGCCTATTCTGATGTCGGAATAAAGGTTACTCATGTTTCCAATGAGTATGGATGCACGGTAAATTCTGATAAGCTTAATATTGTTAAGTTATGTAAATGGGTCGAGGAAAATGGACAAGATGCATTGCCTAATTTTCCTGGTGGAAAACCATGTGATTGTGATATTGTTGAAGCTGATGTTGATATACTTTGTCTTGCTGCACTTGAAAATGCAGTAACAGAAAAAAATGTTGGTAATATTAAGGCTCCACTTATTCTTGAAGGTGCTAATGGTCCTCTAACGGCAGAGGCTGATCGCTTAGCAAATGAAGCTGGCAAGGATATTATTCCTGATATTTTGGCAAACTCTGGTGGTGTGACAGTATCTTATTTTGAGATGGTTCAGAATGAAAATCAAGATCGCTGGACCCGCAAAGATGTTCTTGCTCGTCTTAAATTGATTCTATGTGATGCGTATGATAAAATAGAGGAAGTTGCGGAAGAGTATGGCTGCACTCGTCGTCAAGCCTGTTTTCTGCATGCGGTAAGTGAAGTTGCCGAGGCCTCATCGTTGCGTGGTACTCAGTAGGGTTTTAGGCTGTGGTATTTTGAGTTTAGTAATATTCCCCATGCTTTATTGTAGAGGTGTACTTTATTGGGGATACCGTTTTTATTATAAACTGTAAGGCCGCTGTTTACCCATTCGAAGATGGAGCCTTCTGGGTTATATATATTGGTGATATTATGAGATAATAATTGGTTGGCAATATCTGAAGAGCTATAGCCTACTGAAATGTGCACAAACAAAATTTGATCATGAAATTCTGATTGCCAGTATACTTCTTGATCGTTATAATGTCAATAGAAGTATGGTGTTAACAGGTGCACTACATACCCAAATATTATCAGACAGAAAAATTGTTCAGGACTATGGAGGTGACTATCTTATGACTGTTAAAGCTAACCAGAAAGGGTTATTGCAAAACTTATAGATACATGAGTCCCATAAAACAGGCTCTTTTCCCCCCTCAACTGGATTCGGTACAGTGAGTTGAACTTAATTGCGGAAGAATTGAAAGCATCTCTGGGTAGTTCTATGCCATTTTGTGACAAGGGGATTTGGAGTTCGCCCTGCACTTTTGGTCTTAACAATGTCGTCGTCTATGCGTTTCTTTTGTTTTTTACCTGATATGCGATCAACTATTCCTTCTTCGTGTTCCAGTTTTATTTCTAATATTCGCATTAAGTTGTGAGCTAATGCGATAAATATGAACCTGCATACAACACAACAACTGATACCAACACACTTACTACTACACGCTTACCCACAACTTCATCTCCTTTTATTTTAATGAGAACTTAACTTGAAATACCTTAGTATACCATCATCAGGTTTGAACGCAAGTATAATTTTATTTATTTTTGTATTGTATTAGTTTTGACAATTAATTTCTTATAATACATAGTGTTTATATATGTAAAAACAGATATAATAGATCAGTGTGGGAAATATAGAAATGAAAAAGTTGCCTTATGGCATTGCAGACTTCAAAGCGATCCAAACGGAAAATTATTATTTTGTGGATAAGACAAAATTCATTCCGGAACTGGAGTCAGCCGGTAGTCATTTGATGTTTTTGCGTCCACGTCGGTTTGGTAAATCGTTATGGATCGCTATCCTTGAAGCATATTATGACGTTTACTACAAAAGTCAATTTGATGCTATCTTTAATAATACCTGGGTCCTGAATAACCGAACAGCGGCGGTTAGCAGTTGTCACATTCTGCGCCTGGATTTGAGTGCGATTGAAGTCAGCCGAGCTGAAGAAAGTTTTGCGGCATATCTTTGTCGTCATATAACCGCTTTTAAAGATAAATATGAACTAGATATTGTCTTCAGTAATAACTCCCCGATTGATATGCTTAATGATCTTTTTGTCTATGTTCAGCAAAAGGAAATAAAACTTTATATTCTAATTGATGAATATGACAACTTTGCCAATAAACTTTTTCTACAGGATAAAAAATTATACAAAAATATTGTCAGTGACAAATCAGCATTTTTCAAACAGTTTTTTACCACGTTGAAAACCGGTACCGGTGGTAATGATGCCCCGATAAAAAGAATGTTTATCACCGGTGTAACCCCGATGACGCTATTTGATGTTACAAGTGGTTTTAATATTGGTAAAAATATATCTTTAGACAGCACCTTCAATGAGATGGTGGGCATTACAACAGATGAATTAGCTGAAATGTTTAGCCATTATGGGATTACTTTAGATGCCAAACATCTTGATCTAGTAACAGAGTGGTATGATCAATATCGTTTTGCCGAAACTGCTAAAAACAGTGTCTACAATACCGATATGATACTTTATTATCTGGATCCAGTTATAAAAAAAGGTCATCCACCTAAAGAACTTATTGATATCAATGTCCGTAGCGATTATAGGAAGCTACGTCATCTTATCTATACCAACCATAAGTTAAATGGTAATTTTGAGATGCTAAAACAATTAATTGGTGGCAATGTAGTAATAGCCGATGCCCTAGTTCAGGATTTCAGTGCATTTGACTTGATAAAAGAGGAGAATTTCAAATCATTGCTTTTTTATCAGGGTTTAGTGTCTATAAAAAAAGCAGGATTACAACTTGAGCTGCAAATACCTAATGAAACCATCAAGCGTATTGATATTGACTTTCTTAAAGATTCATTAGAGCTTGAAGATGTTTTCAGTCTAAAAACCGCTAAACTCTCCGAGTTGCTGGCAGATTTTGCTACCGATGGAAGTGTCAAGGTTTTTGAATACTTGGCCGACGAAATAAAACGCAATACCGCAATTCGTGATTATATCTATAGTGAAGCATGTATCAAATCAATGTATCTTGCCTATCTATCTTTAACGCCATACTTTGTTATAAAATCTGAAGTAGAGCTGAACAAGGGGTTCGCCGATATTTTGCTTAAACCACTTAATCCCTATGTTGAATATGTGGGGATGCTTGAACTTAAATATTTTGCCCGCAGTGATAAAAAGGGCAAAAAGACCGGTAGCCCAACAGCCAAGCAAATTGACCTTGCCATTACTGAAGCGACAACCCAACTGGAAAAATATCAAGATGATGAATTAGTCATACAATTTACCAACAAAGGCAAAATACTACAAAAGGTAGTTCTCGTTTTCTATGGCTGGGAATTGATAAAATGTGTTGCTGTTTAGGCTCACTTCATTATATAGAGGTGCTTGCAAAACTACTGTGCGAGGCAATTTTTCGTGTTTTAGGCGAGCAAATTCTGCCTTTTGAACAATTGGAGCATACCCGTAGGGT
>CAMZLY010000156.1 GCA_947311825.1 uncultured bacterium | reverse complement strand
TGAAGGGGATTTGCATTGCGACGGTAATTTATAGCCACAAAAATGCACAAAAATCACAAAATTGTTGGCGGTGATGTCGTTTCATGCTCTATGTTGCTTCGCAGACATAGAGCTGAATTATGGAATATTCTTTTTGATAGAATATTGGTTATAAATGCGGTGAGTGAGAGTCTCTGTAGTATATTCTAGTTTTAGTACAATTGTATATATGGTGTTTTATTTATTTGTTGAGGTACCCTCCTTCGCTCTTCGAGCTACGGTGGGCACGCAAAACAGATAAATAAAACAGTCATCCGTAGCAATGATTTTATTCGTGTAAATTCGCTGTGCCCGCCGTAGTAAGCGAAGCACGAAGGCTGGGTGGGCAAATCTTTTTATTTTTTGTGAATTTTGTGCTTTTTCGTGGCTATAATTTCTTTTTTGGTTTTGTTATGAGAATACATATTTTAATTATTATGTTTATGGCTTCGTTGGTGGAGGCGGCGGTTTATCGTGTGTCTCCGACAAATAATGTTCAGGCGGTGGTGGCGAAGCTTAAGGCTGGTGATGAGGTCGTTTTTTCGGCAGGAAAGTATCGGCAACGGATTGTGTTAAATGAGATTCGTGGTACTAAAGAACGACCGGTGATTATTCGTGGTGATAAGGGTGCTGTTATTGTGCCGAAAGAGCAGGATGGTATTCTAATAGAAAATTGTGAGTATGTTAATGTATCGGGCTTTACTATAACGGGTGCTTGGCGTGCAGGTGTTATTATTTGGTATTCTAAACATATAAAAGTTGAGAATATGAGATTGAAGGCTAATGGAAAGTGGGGATTGCAAACTTGTTTGAGTGATTATATTTCTGTTATTGATTGTGATGTGTCGGGCAGTAAACGTGAGCATGGTATATATTTTAGCACGACTGATCATCCGGTGGTAGAGAATTGTCGTATTTATAATAACAGGGGTTGCGGAATTCATTTTAATGGGGATAAGAGTGAGGGGGGCGATGGAATGATTTCTGATGGAATCATATCTGACAATATTATTTATGGTAATGGTGAAGGTGGTGGGGCAGCGATTAACATGGATAGTGCAGAAAAGATGTTGATTACTGATAATAAGATTTATGGTAATAAGGCTGGTGGGATTACTTCTTTTAGTGAAGATGGTTTACATGCAGGGGCGGGGAATAAGATTGTTGATAATAGTGTTAAATTTGATAAGGGTGTTGGGAGATATGCGGTACAGCTTTTTGGTGGTTCAAAAAATATCGTTCTTAAGGGAAATGCCTTGCAATGTGGGCGTGGACCGGCACTTGAGATTGATAAATCTTCGTTGCCGGGATTTGTCTGTGAAGATAATGTGTTCGCAGTTAGTGGTAGAAGAAAAGTGATTTTGTTGGATGATAAATGGCTTACAAAAAAAGAGTTTGATAATTGGCGAGATAAGTAGTTTAGAAAGGAAAACGTGTGAATATGTATAAGCGTTATATGGTGTGGGTTTTTGTATTAGCTGCAGTTATTCGTGTGGGGTTGGTTATTGTTAATTGGGAGGCTAATGATGATCACATGAAGGTTATAAAGATTTTTATGAACGAGCATCGAGTTCCGCAGCGGGAGGATTGCTGGGAGGGGTTTCAACCGAAGTTATATCATGCTTTTTGTGCTGTAACTTTGAGTGTTTTGCCTACAGATTCGTTATCTGTACAGATCCGATTATGTCAGATGATTAATTGCATGGCGGGTCTTGTTACGCTCTATGCCATATATTTGTTCTTATTGAATTTACAGTATCCCGATAAAGTGAAGTTGTTCGCATTTACATTAATTGCTTTGAATCCAAAGTTTGCTGGTATTAATGCACAGGTGACAAACGATTCTTTTGTGATCATGTTTTCGACACTTTGTTTGTATAATGCGTATAAGTTTTTTGTCAGGTGGGATAAGGGTAATTTGTTATTTATGATATTCTTTTCGATAATGGCATCTTTATCGAAGGGAAATGCAACGGTAATAGCTATACTTATTATATGTATGTTTTTATTAAAATTTTTACATCCTTATTCTATTAGAAATAAAGCTCGTGCAGGTTATCTTGGTGCATTTGCTGCATATTTGCTCATATTTTTACTTATAGTTCCTTTCTTTGGTCAATATTGGAATCATTATAGGCGTTTTGGTAGTCCATTTGTTACTGGTATTGCAAAGAAGCCTATGCCGCATTTTTTTGAGAAAGAATATAAGGGCCGCGTTGGTGTGGTATCAATATTTGATTCTTATTTTACTTTTAGGTTTATTGATATGTTAAAGACTCCGATAATACATGTGCGAGATAAAGGATATCCAATAAGTAGGACATCCGTCTGGTCACAATTATATGGGAATACTCATTTTGTTCATTTTACAGAGTGGCCGCCTACCTGGGTTTCTGAGGGAAACGCTGTTCGGTGGGTTGGCCGCGGGATTCTTCTTTTGGCTCTATTACCTACATTGTATTGGTTTATTGGTGCTTGGCGAAGTGTTGTATCTCTATTTTGGTACTATTTGGGTGGGAGGAGTAGTAAAGAAAGTATAGATGGAAAAGTATTATTAACTGTTGGTTCCTTTGCATATGCTGCATTTTTTGTTGTGTTTACAATGACATATCGAAGTTTTGAAGTTATGAAGGCGATATTTTTATTTCCGGCATTACTGTGTAACTGTTATTTGTTGGCTGAAGGTATGGATGTTGTTTATGAAAAGTGTAGTTCAAAACTTAAAGTTATTCATTTTCTAGATGTTATGTTGGTTGCGTTATTTGTCTTTTATTATGTAGATCTTTTGATTTTATCGTATCATTTGGCATTGTAGATTATATTAATCCGTATTTTATAAAAACCTTTATACTTCCTAATATTTTACGAGGGTTATGTTTATATTTCTTGATGGTTTTAAATAGTTGTTTTAGCCGATAGGGTAATGAATGATATTTTTTAAGTATGCGTTGATCAATATCTGGGTGTCGGTCGTATTGGTGGAGTATTGCCGGTATTGATTTGTCTTTATTTAGGAATCTTTTGTCGTGGCTAAGTGGAATGATTCCGTGTGGCATTCTGCCAATTGTTAGGACAGGACTTTCATTATTTTTATGTAACATCATATTAATAAGCTTGTCGGTATGTACAAGGTAATTATGTAGTCCTTGATCGGTAGGTCCACTGGCATTTGGGTTTGTAATGATGATATTTGTCATTTTTGTTATATAATCTTTTATAGCTGTAGTTTCACCGATAACAATGCCGGCACAGGAGATGGGGTTGTTGCCAATAAGGGTCAGTGTTTTCTCGCCAAGGGCATTTTTTACCCAAGAAGCATTATGTGCATGATCATCTTTTATTTTTTCACCTGTTGCTTCCAGAAAGCAGTGAAGATTTGAGTCTGAAATCCAATTGAATGGATTGGCTTGAAAAATTACGTCTCTAACATCAGTTATCATGATATGCGAGTAGTTTTGTGTGTTATTAATTAAATATTGATAATAGATTATATGACGGTATGAGAATAAATGGAAATCTTTTGTTGATTTTGGTGGCAGAATTGGATCGTTATTTTTTACTGTAAATAAAAATGGGTATTTTGCTGAATATTCAATACAGGTGATATTGTATTTATGTGCATTTTTTTTGACCGTGGGATCTGTTGTTTCTGCAAATAGAACTAGATCTTCGTTATATCCGGTTTCGCGAAGTGATATTATAAAGGGCTTGATGTCGTTAAATGTATAATTGTTAGCTATACCTATTATAAGGTTGTTTTTTGTGTTATGCATGGAGTTATAGTTGTTTTAATTTGTGGAAAAGTCAAGGATGGAAAAAAGGTTTAAAAAGGGTTCTAACTGAGTTCTAAAAGGTTCTAAAGAGGTTCAAAAAGGGTTATAACTGAGTTCTAAAAAGGTTCTACGGGGGTTCTGAATGGTTCCGGGAGAGTTGTGCCACCACTGGGATTGCCTCGGTGGAGCATTGTTTGAAAATTAATACTAGCCTTCGGTAATGTCCCCGCCCACCATTTGTTCCTCAAAGCGGCACAAATGGCGGGCGGGGAGTAGGGCTAGCAGTCAATCATCGTTCCACTGGGGCAAGCCCAGTGGTGACGTTATATAAGTGTTATTTTTAGAAGTTACGTTTTGTTTTAGGAAAAAGAATGAAGT
>CAMZLY010000155.1 GCA_947311825.1 uncultured bacterium | reverse complement strand
GGTTACTAATAAACTTTGGTGCATCAAAACTACAAATTAAGAAATATATACTAAATAACATCCAATAAGTTTTATTTTTACTTTTGTGTCTTTTGTGCTTTTTTGTGGCAATAAGATTATTTTCTTTTTGTGATTTTTGTGATTTTTTGTGGCAATAAGTTTTTTTGGAGTTAGAGTGAAGAAGTTTTTATTTATATTAATTATGGGATTGGTAATGTTTGGCTTTTGTGAGCTGGCATTTCGTATTGCAGGGTTTTATCCTGCATCACTTCCTGATTTTGATAAGGCAGGGGTGCAGGCTTATTATTGGGTTTGTGATCGAAACCTTGGTTTTCGTAATCGAGCTAATGGCTCTTATGATTATGATTTGATTGCTTCTGATCCACACTCTTCGACTGATAAGAACGGTTTTCGGAATGGATATGGATGGCGTGATGATACCACAAATAAAATAGTTTTGTTTGTTGGAGATTCTTATGTGTTTGGTGCAGAGGTTGATGATGATCAGACGATCTGTTCGGAGGTGACGAAGCTTATTAAACCGTCATTAGGATTGGTTGCATTGAATGCGGGGGTTCGTGGATTTAATACTGTGCAAGCAAAGCGTATGATGGAGGAGTGCCTGAAGCAGTACAGTAATATTATTTCAGTGGTTTATGTTTATTGCAGTAATGATATTTATGAAAATGTTTATTCTAGTACATATACTCCAGCAAAAGTCCCGATAGCAAAGTTGAATAAAGAAACGGGCGTGCTAAGTGAAATTGATGTTGTTGATCCTGATGTTCCTTTTGGATCTGATTTTAGTAGGTTGATGAAGCAAAAGGATGAAGCTAAAGTTACACGTCTGGGAAACAAGCGTTGGGATCGGAGGTTACGTGATAAACTAAGAGTGCATTCGGCTTTTTTAAACTCAATAAATATGACATTTACTAATTTGAAAGAACCTAAGAAGGAGATGAAGCCAAAGCGGAGTAATGTTTATGGGCGAGATGTGTTAATTGCACTGCTTAAAGAAATGCAGAAAACTTGCCATGAAAATGGAGTTCAGTTTATGGTGACGGGGGTTACTACCGGAAGTAGTTTATTTGGTATTGATAAGTGGAGTAATATGGCTGGAGTGGACTTTATTGATGTATCCGCAGGTTTTGTTAAGCCACAGTTTTATTATATGGCAAGAAGACGAGATCATCTGTATGATTTACATTATAATTTGCATGGCACAAAAACTTTTGCTAAAGAGTTTGCTCCTCAGTTTGAGGGGGGTCTAAAATGAAAAGAATTATAGCCACAATATACAAAATCGCTCTACGGCAAAGGATGGCCACGAAAAGGCACAAAATACACAAAATCGCTCTACGGTGATGGTGCTATATTTTATGTCTCGCAGGCTCGACATAAAATATAGCACCATGCAGGTATTCTGAGAAATGGATCGCCACAGAAAAAAGAATATTCATGGATAGACAGGATATATTGCGACGGTAATTTAAAGCCACGAAAAGGCACAAAATACACAAAACCGCTCTACTGAAAAGATTTGCCACGAAAAGGCACAAAATACACAAAACCACTCTACGGTAGATGGATATTTCATTTGTTTATTTCGTGCCTCAATAAAGAAATGAAATACCATGTAGGCATTGTGAAAGAGGTGAAGATATGGATCAAGATATAAAGAAGCTTTGTGATGATGTTAGGGAAACAAGTTTTGCTATTCATAAATATCATAAGAACGGACATTTGGAGAAAATCTATGAGAATGCACTTGTACATCGTTTAAGAAAAATAGGAATAGATGTTAAGCAACAGTATAAATTAGATGTATATGATGAGGATGGTACGTTGTTGGGAGAATATTTTGCCGATCTTTTTATTGGAGAAAAATTGATTGTTGAATTAAAAGCTTGTAAAGCATTGTTAGATGAACATGTCGCACAACTGCTGGGCTATTTAAGGTCATCTCACCAGGAACATGGGTTACTAATAAATTTTGGTGCATCAAAACTTCAAATCAAGAAATATATACTAAATAACATCCAATAAGTTTTACTTTTACTTTTGTGTCTTTTGTGCCTTTTTGTGGCTATAAGTTTATTTTCTTTTTGTGATCTTTGTGTTCTTGCCTGCCCTCCATAGCCTTGGCGACGGATGGGTGGTGAATATTTTTGTGGTTTAAATTTTGAATTCTAAATTGATATCTATTTGTATGCCGGTGCTTAATGCTATGCCGTTTCTTGAGGAGCGGGTGAATAGCATTATGGCTCAGACTGTATCCGACTGGGAGTTAATTGTATGTGATAGTTTTTCTGACGACGGTTCATGGGAATATTTGCAAAAGTTCGCCGATGATGAGCGTATTCATCTTTATCAGGTTCCTAAAGAAGGAATTTATGCAGGATGGAATGAATGTCTAAAGCGAGCAAAAGGTGAATATGTTTATATTGCTACGGCTGATGATACTTGTGAGCCAGAATTGCTTGAGAAATTAGTTGTCGAATTAGAAAATAATAGTGATGTGGATTTAGCGGTTTGTCGTTATCAGCGGATTAATGAGGGTGGTGATCCGTTGCCGAATGATTTGTTGTCGGGGGAACTTTATAAGTTTCTTGGCGAGTGGGTTGATATACCTCATAGAAGAAATCGTTTTGCCGAGTTATTAATTATGCTTTGCCTGGATTGTCAGTGGAATACGTTGCCGGCGGTTTTGTTTCGGCGAAGTTTGCTAGAGAAGACGGGGGTGTTTAGAACTGATATGGGCTCTTATGCGGATGTTGCATGGCGGATTAAGGCAATATTGAACAGCGATTTGTTGTATGTGCCGGAAGTGTTGGCTTCGTGGCGATGGCATGATAAGCAGGCTACGGCGGCATTGCCGGAGAATCGCGATGAGTTGGTTTATAGAGCACGGTTAGAAACGTTGAGTGAGTGTAAGGAGTTGTTGCCGAGTGATTGGGATATAGATAGGGCGTTGTTTTTGAGAAGACATCATTATCTGATGCATTTTCATTTGAATAGAACAGCGTTGAAGAACAGTCCAGGTTCGTTTGCGAAGGGGGCGATGATGGCGATGATTAAGGAACCTGTATATTTTATGCAAAGGATGATGAGTGCGTTTAGCTGGGATGCGGTGGAGTATGGGGATGCTGTTGAATATTTGCGGGACCTGATGAATGAGTGGAATGTAGATTGGCCTCCGAAACATAAAAAAGGATAGCCACGAAAAGGTACAAAATACACAAAACCGCTCTACTGAAAAGATTTGCCACGAAAAGGCACAAAATACACAAAATCGCTCTACGGTGATGGTGCTATATTTTATGTCTCGCAGGCTCGACATAAAATATAGCACCATGCAGGTAT
>CAMZLY010000154.1 GCA_947311825.1 uncultured bacterium | reverse complement strand
GGACAGCCTCCTAGGAGGCTGTCCGAGAACTAAGAATTGACTGCAAATCCCATAAACATCATAATCTGAGCTTATCAAATTCGCTAAATAGAGCAACTATTCGCCTATTTTAATAAACCCACCTTATAATATTTAATATCAGCAAATAAAAAATAACAACTAAATTAGGCATTATTAATGTGGCATTCACTTTGGTTGATTTATGATCTATTCACTTGATAATTTGCGATTTAGCAAATGGGGAAAGGAACAATATCCGTGATTTGATACAAAAAACTTAAATTACCGATATAAGCGTATCAATTGCGATTAGGGTCTAATCAAATGAATAATAATTTAACCACACTAAGTTCTTTATATATAAATACAATATATATCAGTGCACTATTATGTTTTTCAGCGAATGCTACAGCTGATATTACTGACAAAAATGCTTTTTTATATGGTGATAATATTGAAGTTGGTCTTGGACCAGATGGTGCATTTGGTTCAGATACAAACTCACCAGATGGAAAGTCTTCTGGTCGTTACTTGGGTTATATTTCTGATCCGACAGGAAATAACTTTCAAGCGAGTTATCATGGAGATTTCTTTCTTCCAGGAATTCCTGAAGAGGGTTGGGGTGTTGCTTTTGATGATGATCCTGAAAAAACCCACAATAACAATAGCAATCAGCAGGGCGCTGAAATCTTTGGTAGTTTTTCAGATTATAAAAGTACCACACATGGTCAAAAAGTAGTTTGGAAGGGACTCGTAAAAGGCTTAGAGATAACTCAAGTTTATCGAGTTTATACTGAAGGGACGGCAGTGGTTTTTGATGTTACTTTAAAAAATACCACATCTACGGTAATGAATAATGTTTATTATATGCGTACCGTAGACCCTGATAATAATGCAGAACAAGACCCAAGTCAGGGTTCTTCAAAGTATGCAACAAAGAATACAATTCTATCTCAAGGCTCAGATGGGGGTGGTATTTCAGCAGTATCAGCAACACAAGCTGCTAAGCCAGGTTTATTTACTAAATCTTCACTGACATTGAGTGGTTATGGTGCAAACTCACGTGTTACCTACGGTGGCACATTTAATCGTAACCCTAGTGATGTTTATAATGGAACTAGCGTACTCCACCAGTCAGGCACAAAAATAGCTGATGATGCAGTATCTTTAGCTTTTAAGTTTGATAAGCTTGAACCTGGTGATAGTGTTACTTTCAGGGCTGGATATCAGCTCAAAGAAGTCCCTGTACCAAGCATTGATATTGATAATAATGATACTTCAGGTGAATCAGGCAATGGATATAAACAATTATACATTCTCGGAAGTGCTGCTAGTAATATAACAGATACTGATATTTCAATTACGGGGGATGGGTTCAACCAGTTGCAACAAGCCATTATTACTTTGACGAATCCTCATAGCGGTGATTTATTAGATATCTCAGGAGAGCTGCCTGCTAGAATAATCGTTGATGCAAATGAATCAACAGATACTGAAATCCGCCTTAAAGGACTTGCCTCTAAAGAAGATTATCAAACTATTTTAAAGCAAGTGGTGTTTAGCAATAGTGATACACATTCGCGTATTGATACTCGCATTATTAGTATTCAGGTCATTGATGAAAATGCTACACCAAGCAATGCGGCTTTGTCAGTTGTTAGCATCACGACACCTGTAGTTATTAACAATCAAATTACAGGGGATGACATCGTTAATAAAAATGAAGTTGCTAATGTGAAACTAACAGGACATGCAGCACCTAATGCAAGCATAAAAATTGATTTTACTGATAAAAATGGTAATAAGTTAACACCTGCAAAAACAGTGACTTCTGATGCTGATGGTAACTGGAGTATTGATGCTGATCCTGCAGATTTAAGTAGCTTAAGTGATGGCTTAATTACAGTGTTAGTAATAGCAGTTGATCGTAACGGTAATATTTCTACAAAGGTGACAGAGATACAAAAAGATACAATAGTTTTACTGAATAATATCACTCCCATAGATAATCAGGTCATATCCAGTACGACACCAGTTTATAGCGGAAAAACAGATGCCAATGCTAATATTACACTTAAAGTTTTACCAGATGGAAAGGTTTATACCACTGTCGCTGATACTAATGGCGAATGGAGTATTCAGTTAGATAAGTTCCCTTTAGGCGTGACCGTTAGCACAGAAATTACTGCGAAAGATGAGTACGGGAATCAAACTAGTTCAACACAAAGCTTTAAAACACCAAATTTACCGATAGAAATCACTGATCTAGATGTGGATACTCAGGGAGTAGCAAGCTCAACCACACCAACACTTAAAGGCACAAGTGAGCCAAATACAAGCATTAGTATTATTATGCCAACAACGGATGGAAACAGTATTACCTGCAATACAACGACAGATACTAATGGCAAATGGGCTTGCACATTGCCGGTATCCCCTAGTGGAGGACCTTACACTGTCACAGTAACAACCACCGATGGTAAGGGAAATACTAATTCAACCAGCAAACAAATAAGCATTCCTGAATTACCTTTAATTATTGATAGTCCTACGAATAATGCAGTTATTTCTGATATTAAGCCCCTCGTAGCAGGGACTAGTAAACCAGCAACAAATGTGACAGTTGTTGCTTCAAATGGTGATAGCTGTACAGCTGTTACAGACAATACTAATCACTGGAGTTGTCAATTACCCTCACTTGCCTTTGATCAAAACTATACACTAACGATAACAACTAAAGACAGTATTGGTAACAGCACAACAAAGGCGATCAATATATCTACTGATAAACTCCCGCTTTCTATTACTACACCTCAGGATAATACGACTACAGAAGATACTACGCCCACTTTTATCGGCACAACAGCAGCTGGAGCGACTATAACCGTCACTATGGATACAGGGCAGACATGTAGTACAACTGCTGATTCAGATGGACACTGGAGCTGTGAGCTCCCTACTCTGCCTGTAGGTGGTCCTTATACTGCCACAATCAAAGCTGTTGATTCTGATGGCAATCAAACTTTGATTACCGAAAGCATTAAAGTACCTGCTATTCCATTGATTATTAGTAGCCCTAGTGAGGGTGAATTAGTGATTACAGATAGTATTACCGTGACAGGTAGTAGTGATCCAAATACACCTATAAAAGTCTTAGGTGCAGATGGGGAAAGTTGTGAAACGACCTCAGATGCTAGTGGAGCAT
>CAMZLY010000153.1 GCA_947311825.1 uncultured bacterium | reverse complement strand
TGTCACCTATAAATGGAAATATTTTAACCAGTGCACTTGCAAATTGGGCATATATTGCCGTTACTATTGATTTGACAGCTAATACGCTCACGCAATATCAATATGATAATGGCGGCACTATGGTGGGAGCACCTCTGACTCAGGCGATAACAGGGAATGCCTGGGGAGTTACGAATACTGGTAGCTACATAACGCTTTACGGTGGTAGCTCTATGATGTTTGATGAATTCTCAATTGATAACTATGTGCTGACAGAGGCAGAGCTTAATAGGCGTGTAATTAATATGGTTAAGGGATATGAGATTGACGATACCGTGCCACCTGAAGGTACAATGTTTATGTTTAAATAGGGGAAGGTAGGCTGTAGAGTCGGTGAGCTGATGAGTTTGTGCTTGAGCGGTAGATTAGGCTTTTTTGGCTCATAGAGCCAACGCTACAAGTTATGTGTTAGTTGGGAAGTTGGGTGTAGAGTCGGCTCTGCGAGCTGATGGGTTTGTGCGGGAGCGGTAGATTAGGCTTTTTTGGCTCATAGAGCCAACGCTACAAGTTATGTGTTGTTGGGGAAGTTGGGTGTAGAGTCGGAGTTGCTTGTTACGGTATAAATGAAAGGAATGTATGATGAAAAAGATGGTTATGAGTTTTGTGGTTGTGCTGGCATTTATAGGCGTGTTGTGTGGCGAGGATTTGCAGATTAACGGTGATTTTAAATTGTCGAGCAAAAAACTCCCGCAAGGTTGGGGACCGAATAAGAGTGATTGGGCTAAACCGTTTGGTAAGGTTAAAAAGGTTAAGGTTGGCGTAAAGAAAGATGAGAATGCTTTACAAATTACTTCAACAGAACAGCCAACACATGTTTTTTATAAAAAATATTTTCCGGTAAAGGCTGGTGATGTAGCATCAATATCAATTCAGGCAAAAGGTAAAGGTAAGGTTGGATTTGGGTTTTACGTGTATGGAAAAAAACATTATTATATGACCACACACTATGCACAGAAAAGTGTTAATGATAGCTTTGTCGAATTTAAGAAGTCATTTACTATAGAGAATCAGGGCAGAGGTGAAGTTAAGACGATACGAGTTGTTGTCTGGGCAGCAAAAGGTTCGGATATTGTTGTTAAGGATATAAAAGCGGGATTAGCTAAAAAATAAACTTTTACGAGAAAAAGAAATCTATTCTATGGAATCTTTGCTTTATGGCATGATTATGGTGGCTCATGTTGCAATTGATTCTGATCGTCTATCTTAAATTCAGCAATAGTTGTTGGGGGGGGATGCTGAGTAAATATTAATAACTAGGAGTAATATGAGAAGAGAAATAGGATTTATGTTTTGTATGGCTGTGGCGGTTTTTATTGTAAGCGGGTGTGGTAACAGGAAAACTCAGTCAACGGAGCCGGCAAAGGAACAGAAGGCGGGCGTTTCCGGCAAACATCAAAATGATAGTCTTGCACCGAAAAAGGGTGAGGCTGTGAATTTTAAGTTGGTGGCTAATGGACAGCCTGCGGTAAAGATTCTCTTGTCTGATGATTCATCAACAATTGATGATAAAGCGGCATCAATGCTGAAAGATGCACTTGATAAAGGTACTGGGCTTGATTTTAAAATTGTAAAAGAGAGTAGTTATACTGGTGGCTCGGTGATCAGTTTGGGTGAAACTGTTTTGTATAAAAAATCAGGAATTAAGCCTAAGATTGACCTAGATGCCGAAGGTTATATGATTGCCGAAAAAAACGGGAATCTGTTTTTGATCGGCGGCAGAAAACGTGGGTCTATTAGCCCTGCGATTGCGTTGATTGAAGAGGATCTGGGTGGTCGTCTTTATGCTGCTATTGATGGTCTGCAAATGCCTGAACTGGCAGAAACTGTTACTGTGTCTTTACGTGAATATGTGCCACAGATTTTGGTTCGCACTATGTTCCAGTATGAATCATTTGATGCTGAGTTCCAGCTTTTTAATAGGGTTGGTACAAGTGATTCGGGGCGTGAAAAAGTGCCCGCTAAGTGGGGTGGATTTACTGCACTGCCGAAAGAATTTTTTGTTCATACTTGTGATAAGCTTCTTCCCAATGAATTATATTTTGATAAACATCCTGAGTATTTTTCTTTGGTAGGTGGCAGGCGTATTAAGCAGGGGCATGGAGGTGGCGGTCACTTGTGCTGGACTAACCCTGATGTACGTAAAATTGTTACTGCCAGAGTGCTTAAAGAATTAAAAACATACTATCCTTATGGATTATTTGATATATCGCCAAATGATAGTTCCGGTGGGTTTTGTCAATGTGATAAATGTCAGGCAATTGCTAAACGTGAAGGCAGTGAAGCAGGACCACTGCTGGACTTTATTAATTATGTCGCCGGAGAGGTTAAAAAAGAATATCCGCATGTAAAAATTACTACTCTGGCCTATGCGGAATCAAAGACGCCACCAAAGAATCTACGACCGGCTGATAATGTTATAATCAGATTGGCTAATGAACTTTCGGCTCACTATCCGATGTTCAGCATTGATGATAATGATGAATTTCTGCCATATCTGCAAGGCTGGAACAGGTTGGGTGCGAACATCTTTATTTGGGATTATGTGGTCAACTATGGTGGATGGCCAATGCCTTGGCCAAATCTTGAAGTTATAGATCGTAATATTGATATTTATGCAGAGAATGGTGTTAGGGCAATCTTTTTGCAGAGTTCACATTATGGTTTTGGGGAGAATCAGGGGAGGTTACGGTCGTGGGTTTATTCCCAAAAGATGTGGGATCCGTCACGTAAAATGCAGGATTTGGTGCGCGATTTCAATTATGGCTATTTTGGTAAGGCGGGCTACCTTATGCAGGAGTATAGTGATCTGCTACTTAACGAATGGAAACTTTATCATAAAACACACAAGTTGAAAGATTCAACAAGGCGGACAATTAAGTTGAGTGATAAGTATTATTCTAAAGCTAATGCAATATTCCAAAAGGCACTTAAGTTGGCGGCAGATGATAAGCCTCTATTAGAAAAGATTGAATTTGAATATATTAGTGTTCTTTTTTATCGGTTAGAGATACTTGGGGTTATTGATGATTCGGATAAAGCGGCATACATCAAGGATCTTGAGCTTTTTAAAGAGTTAACCACAAAATATAAAGTGGATTGGATTACGGAACGTACCACTAAAACCTCCGCTCGCATTGTAGAGTGGAAACGAAAATATAATATTGTCTCTGCTGGTGATAAGCCGGTTGTTATGGTTCTGGGTGCTAAGGATGCAACCAAGGTGGGTAATGGTGCTAAAAGATACGATGATATTTCTGCTCCGGGCGGAATGGTTATAAAGCTTCCGGTGGCCGGCAAAGAGTGGGCGGTTCAGTGGGTCTTCGGCTCCGCACTTTTTAATGATACTGAGTATTCTGTTAGAATACAAATCAGGGCAGATAAAAAACAGAATAGCGGGCCAGCTGTAGGGTTTGGAATATATTCGATAGAATCAAAAAAGGTGCCGTTAAAGGGTGTTATATATGCGGAAGATATAGTTGATGGAGGATACGGCTGGTTTGAGTGCGGTAATATAAATGGCTCTGATGCTGCATCGGCATATTTCTATCTTTCGCAAAGAAATGATAGTTCTATTAAGAATATATATATTACGGCAGTGGAGTTTATTCCTAAAGGAAAGAAGGGTTTTACTGCGTCGGCAAAACCAAAAGTTCACAGTGCCGCTCCTGCAACTGCTGTTGTCGCCACGCCTGTGCCAGCAAGTGGGGTAGTTGTATTTACGGCGGATACAGCGGATTTACGTGGGACCTTCCGGCGTATAGAGGGAGCTGTTTCTGTTCCGCCGGCATCAAAGGCGTGGAATGGCAAATGGAAGATTGCCAGTAAATTGCCGGTAGGAACTTATAATGCTCGTGCCTATATCAAAGTGACTGGCCCGAAAGCAGGTTTTGGGGTTAGGTTTGGTATTTATAGTCCGCTGGCAAATAAGAGCTTGTTGAATTCTATATCACCGGTTACAGGTATGACTTCCGGTACATATCAGTGGCTTGATCTTGGAATGGTTAATATAACGGTAAGTGATCCTGGGGCATATTTGTTTGTAAGTAGCGGCGGAGATAATTCTTTTGATTCGCTGCTGGTTAAGTCGGTTGAGTTTAAGAAAAGTATGTGAAATTGTATGTAGAAAAAGTATGTAGTTGCGGCGTGAGCCGCTGAGCACGTAGGGAAACCGCCTGACGGCGGCACTACGAACGTGGGAAAAGAAAAGAGGCTTGTAGTTAGCCCGT
>CAMZLY010000152.1 GCA_947311825.1 uncultured bacterium | reverse complement strand
AGGGGGGCGGGAAGGTGACCAACGCTAATAGGATTAATGGTTAATGATACAATAATTTTCAGGAATATTTATTATGGAACTTAATGATATACAGAAGCGGGCTGTTGCTGAATGGGTTGCTGAAGGCGTGAGTTTGTCTGATATACAGAAGAGGATAACTTTAGAGTTTGAAATACCGATGACATATATGGATGTCCGATTGCTGGTTATTGATCTTGATGTCGATATTGTTGAAGAGCCTGATCCTGAACCTGAAAAAGAAGAAGAAAAGACGGAGGACGCTTCTGCCGCAGACGCTGGTGGAGTAGATGTTGACGTTGATGCTATTACTCGACCTGGGGCACTTGTCAGTGGTACTGTAGTATTTACAGATAGCGTTAAGGCGTCATGGTATATGGATCAGTCTGGTCGCTTGGCTCTTGATGCAGGGAACCCTGATTATAAGCCCAGCGAAGAAGACCTTCAGTTGTTTCAACAGAGTTTGCGTGAGGCACTTAAGAAAAAAGGTTTCTAATAGGGGTTTTTGTGGGGTCAGACATTAAATTATTAGTTACTGATTTGGATGGAACTTTGATTGGCAGTGCCAATGAGTTTCCGTTGTACGCCGATTTTAAGGAGCATTTGAATGAGTTGCGTGCTTCTGATAAGACTCTTTGGGTTGCGTGTACTGGGCGTACTTATAGAAGTTTCTCTGAATTTTTTTATCCTATGCAAAGCATGGGTATTCTACCTGACTATATAATAGTCCGGCATGCTTATATCCTTGTACATACTAAGGCGGGATATATTCCTCGGTTGTTTTGGAATTTGCATATTTTTCATCTTATTTGGCGACAGAAGATGTATGCTCATGAAATATTGAATCATTGGCGCGGGATGCTTACGGGGGCGGCAGCTGGAGTTAAGGTGGTGGAACAGGGACGAGGAAAATTACGCCTGAGATTTGAGTCGGAAGAATCTGCCAATATGGCGGCGGTAGTATTAAGGGATAAACTGAGTCAATATAAGCACTTAAAAGTGTTTGGCTTTCTGCGCGAGATTGATGTGCGGCCGGTTCCTTTTACTAAGGGGCTTGCTGTTTCTGAGTTGGCTCGACATCTTGATGTTTATTCCGGTAATATTTTGGCTATAGGAAATGGGCATAATGATATTAGTATGTTTGACTCTGATGTGGCTGGTCTTGTGGGGTGCCCTTCAAATTCTGAGGCTGAAGTGATGCGGGTTGTTCATGAGTGCGGAGGGCATGTTGCTGATAAGCGTGCATTGGGGGGCGTTCTTCAAATTTTGGATAGTTATAAGGATGGCACTGTTAATAGTGCATTACCTGATTGGTGGGTTGATCCACCCAAGTCACAGAATAATCGGCATATTTCACATGGTGCAAAACATCGAAAAAGTGTAAAACAGCTCCGACATAAGTCGGTTTTTATATTGGCTGGGGTTATCTATGTGACATTGGTTGTTTTTGCTCATTTTGGGATAATTCCGTTTGCCGATATTATTCTTAAGCCGTTTATTATACTTGGAACATGGGTTGAGTATCTTTTGTCGGAATTGTATAGCTCGGTAAGGTGATCGGCTTGGATGATGGATTGACACGGACAGACACGGACGAAAGGTGGACGGACTACCGACACACGGACACGGAACACGACAAATATGGACGTGCATAAAAAAAGGGCAAGCTTGCGCTTGCCCATTGTTTGTATGCTGTATCTATTTTTTTGCTTTTGCAGCTTCTTTGATTAGGCTTAAGCCGATTACTTCGCGTTGGATCTGGTTTGTTCCTTCGTAGATCTGGGTGATTTTTGCATCACGCATCATCTTTTCTACTGGGTATTCTTTCATGTATCCGTAGCCGCCAAGGATCTGTACGGCATCGGTGGTGACGCTCATGGCGACATCTGATGCATATACTTTTGCCATGGCTGAGATTTTTGAGATGTCTTTTGCACCGGTATCAATGTAGCGTGCTGATTGATAAACTAAGCCACGTGCTGCTTCTACTTTGGTTGCCATATCGGCGAGCATAAACTGTACGCCTTGGAAGGCGGAGATTGGTTTGCCAAATTGGCGGCGTTCGCGGCTGTATTGAACTGCGATGTCAAGTGCTCCGGCGGCAATACCTAATGCTTGTGCTGCTACACCGGGACGTGATTGATCAAGTGTTTTCATTGCAACAATAAATCCCATGCCTTCACGGGCAATGAGGTTTTCTTTTGGAATACGGCAATCTTGGAAGATGAGTTCGCTTGTTACTGAAGCACGAATACCCATTTTGTTTTCCTTTTTGCCGTAAGTGAATCCTGGTGTATCTTTATCAACAATAAATGCACTGGCACCACGTGCTCCTTTAGCTTTGTTTGTCATTGCTATAATGGTATAAACATCGGCTACGCTACCATTTGTGATCCACTGTTTTGTTCCGTTAAGTACGTATTCGTCGCCGTCAAGTACGGCTGTTGTCTGGATACCGCTAGCATCACTACCTGCATTTGCTTCTGTAAGTCCAAAAGCGGCGAGACTACCTGATGCAATTTTTGGTAGGTATTTGGCTTTTTGTTCATCATTACCGTGAAGTAGGATAGGAAATGTTCCAAGCCCTGTTGCGAATAGGCTAAGTGCAATACCGGCATCAACTTTGCATAGTTCTTCAACTGCGACAACGGTATCCATGCATCCGCCGCCCATACCGCCGTATTGTTCTTCGATGGCAATGCCGAATAAGTCAGCCTCTGCAAATGCTTTTACTGCATCCCAGGGGAATTCGCCGGTTTCGTCGTGATGTTCGCGTATTGGTTTTAGTTTCTCTTCTGCAATCTGCTGGCAGAGTTCTTTAATCATTAATTGTTCTTCTGTTAAGAAGTAATCCATTTTTTTCTCCATATTATGTAGGGTTTATACTAAATATTATCGACTTTAAGCTGTTAACTAACAAAAACAGCAATAATATTAGTATGGTTGTTCTTAAAAAACAAGGGAAAACTTCGTGCTTGCGGGAATGGGATGAAATGGCGTAATATTATCGGTTTATTAGATTTCGGTTTATTAGAACTTTTTTTAAATTTGACTATTAAATAGGTATATGAGATGAAAGAAATAGGAATAGGGTTACTTGGCTTTGGTACAATTGGTGCCGGTGTTGTTCAGGGGTTGGCGGATAATAAGACTGTTATAGCTGAAAGATTGGGAGCGACTCCTGTTATACGTGCTATTGCGGATTTGGATATTGAAACTGATCGCGGGGTTGTTGTTGATCCAGCGATATTGACAAAGGATGCATTTGCAGTAGTTATTGATTCGCAGATTGATATTGTTATTGAGCTGATCGGCGGAACTACTATTGCTAAAGATTTGGTTATTAAAGCTCTTGAGGCGGGAAAACATGTGGTAACGGCTAATAAATCGTTATTGGCTAAATATGGCAAAGAGATTTTTGATACGGCGGCGAAAAATAATGTTGATATATATTATGGTGCCAGTGTTGGCGGTGGCATTCCTATTATAAAGGTAATGCGCGAGGCTTTGGCGGGTAATAACATAGAAAATATTTATGCGATATTGAATGGTACATGCAATTATATTTTAACGCAGATGGAAGAGCAGAATATGCCGT
This sequence comes from uncultured bacterium, assembly GCA_947311825.1. GTDB lineage: Bacteria > Verrucomicrobiota > Kiritimatiellia > UBA8416 > CAMZLY01 > CAMZLY01. Next base: position 6,913 of record CAMZLY010000152.1, on the reverse strand, counting down.
TTGATGTGGCATTGGCAGAAGCACAGGAGGCGGGGTATGCAGAGGCTGACCCTACTTTAGATATTGATGGACATGATACGGCACATAAAGCGGTAATTTTGGCTTCACTTGCTTATGGGTTTAATTGTCCGCTTGATGCCGTTTCTGTGGAAGGTGTACGGTCAATTTCTCCTGAAGATATTACTTTGGCTAAAAACTTGGGATATAGAATTAAATTATTGGCAGTTATCAAGGGTCATGGAGATGAAGTAGAGGTGCGGGTACATCCATCATTGGTTTCTCATGATCATGTACTGGCATCCATTAACGGGGCATTTAATGGCGTTGCGGTGGTTGGTGATTTGGTTGATCGTTCGCTTTATTATGGTAAAGGTGCCGGTCGCGAGCCGACTGCAAGCACTGTTATTGGCGATATTGTTGATATATCCCGCAATATTCTTGCAGGATCAGAGTGTAGGGTTCCGGCAATAACGTATTCAGCGGCAGATGTAACCGTTAAAGCGATGGATGATATTGAAACACGTTACTATATAAGGATGATGGTTGCTGATAAGGCTGGAGTAATGGCTGATATTGCTAGGGCGTTTGGTGATCGTAGCATTAGTATTGCTGCGGCATTACAGCAGGGGGATTGTAAGGATGGGTATGTTTCTGTTGTTTATATGAGCCATGAGGCAAAAGAGAGTGATGTTAAAGGTGCTTTGGCTGAGATTGCGTCTATGGATTTCTTGAAGGGGGAGCCTGTTATTTTGCGAATTGAAGGGTGACAGTAGTTATTGGTTATTGGTTATCAGTTATTGGTTATTAGTTATCAGTTATTGGTTATTAGTTATTAGTTATTGGTTATTGGTTATTGGTTAAGAGTAAAGAGAGATATGAAAGTTTGTAAATTTGGCGGTAGTTCGTTGGCAGATGCGGGGCAGGTAATCAAGGTTTGTGATATTATAGCTTCTGATTCTTCGAGAAGAATCGTTGTGGTTTCTGCACCGGGAAAAAGGTTTTCGGACGATATTAAGGTTACTGATTTATTGATTGCTTGTGCCAATAAACGGTTGAGTGGCGAAGATACTAAGGATGCTCTTGCTTTGATTGTTGAGCGTTTTGCTGGTATGGCGGCTGATCTTAATCTTGATAATAAAATTGTTGATGAGATTGCTGCGAACCTAAAAACTTGTGTAGATGCTGATATTAGTGATCCTGAGCGTTTTATGTGTGGAATGAAGGCGGCGGGTGAGGATAATTCGGCGCGATTGGTTGCCGCAGCGTTGAGTAGCCGTGGTATTCCGGCGTCTTATCTTAATCCTGCTGATGGCGGTTTACTTCTAAGCGAGGAGCATGGAAATGCACAAATTTTGCCAGAGTCGTATGTGAATCTGGCAAAGATTGCTGAATATGATGATATTACAGTTTTCCCTGGCTTTTTTGGCTATACCAAGGGAGGGGATATTGTTACGTTTCCGCGTGGTGGTTCTGATATTACAGGTGCGGTATTGTCTGCTGCTGTTAATGCTGAGTTATACGAGAATTTTACTGATGTTGATTCGGTGTTGTGTGCCGATCCGGGAATTGTAGATGATCCGGCACCGGTTGCCGAGTTGACGTTTCGTGAAATGCGCGAGTTGTCTTATGCCGGCTTTGGGGTTTTACATGATGAGGCCATACAGCCGGCGGTAGGTGCAGGGATTCATATTTGTATTAGAAACACAAACAATCCTTCAGCACCGGGTACGCTTGTCTTGCCGGAGCGTAAGTATAAATCTGGGCATATTGTGGGTATTGCCAGTAGTGCGGGTTTTTCTACTATTTATGTTAGAAAGTATTTATTGAACCGGGAAATTGGATTTGGACGTAGGTTATTACAGATATTTGAAGAAGAAGGCGTTTCTTATGAACATACGCCATCTGGTATTGATGATATGTCGGTGATTGTAAAGGCAAATAATCTTAGTGTTAAGCAGGAAGAGTGTATTATTACACGGATAAAAGATGAGCTTAAGGTTGATGATGTTGAAATTGAACATGGCTTGGCTTTGATTATGATTGTTGGCGAGGGTATGCATTATTCTATTGGATTAACGGCAAAGGTTGTTGGTGCTCTTGCTGATAGAGGGGTTAATATTGAGATGATTAATCAGGGATCGTCAGAGATAAGTATTATGTTTGGGGTTAAAGAGGCTGATCGGAAGAGTGCGGTTCAAGCTATATATGGAGCGTTTTTTTCGTAAGAGCGTGGTGGAGTAACGGTGCAGAGCACCGTTGTGAGGGAAAGATGAATGATAAAAGCTCTTTATTTTTAGATAGCTTTTGATGGAATTGAACATAGATTATTGGAGTTGTTATTATGAATAAAAAAATATGGGTATATGATACCACTTTGCGTGACGGAGCACAGGGGGAAGGAATATCTTTTTCTGCATCGGGAAAACTTGCATTTGTTAAAAAGCTTGATGAGTTTGGGATAGATTATATTGAGGGCGGTTTTGCCGGTTCAAATCAGAAGGATATGGATTTTTTTAAGATTGCACAGGAACTTGAACTTCAACATTCTAGAATTGTTGCTTTTGGGAGTACCCGTCGTGCTAACAAAAATGTAAAAGATGATATTTTTGCAACAAGTCTTATAAAAGCAGGAACGCCAACTGTTACTATTTTTGGTAAAGCCTGGAAATTACATGTTACGGATGTGTTACGAACTTCTGTTGAAGAAAATATGGCGATGATTTCTGATACGGTTGCTTATTTGAAAGATAATGACAAAGAGGTGTTTTTTGATGCTGAGCATTTTTATGATGGGTACAAGGATGACCCTGAATTTGCGATGAAGGCGTTGGAAACAGCAGTAGCTGCCGGTGCGGATGCTTGTGTTTTGTGTGATACTAATGGCGGTTGTTTGCCTCATGAGATCTATGAAATAACGAAAAATGTTGTTGAGGCAATAGGCTGTATGGTTGGTATACATACTCATAATGATGGTGGTTTATCTGTAGCGAATACGATAGAATCTGTTCGAGCCGGTGCTGTACATGTGCAGGGCACAATGAATGGCTATGGTGAGCGGACAGGTAATGCAAATTTATGTACGGTATTACCGTTATTGGAACTAAAGAGCGGTTATCAATGTCTGCCGGAAGGCAAGATGAAAGAATTGCGTGACGTATCTTTGTATGTTGACGATCTTGTCAACCTAAGACATGATTCAAAAATTCCGTTTGTTGGAAAGAGTGCATTTGCGCATAAGGCCGGAGCACATGTTAATGCGGTTAAAAAGAATCCACGTACTTTTGAACATATTGAACCGGAGATGGTTGGCAATGAACGTCATATTTTAGTGTCTGAATTGTCGGGCGGAAGTAATGTGTTATTGAAGGCGATAGAACTTGGCATTGGTCGTAAGGAAAGTGAAGAGGGAGCCAAAGATATTCTGGCGGCATTAAAAGATATGGAATCAAAAGGTTATTCTTTTGAGTCTGCTGATGCGTCTTTTAAGATTCTTATTCAGAAGGTGCTTAAAAAGCATAAATCATTTTTTGGCTTGGAAGGATTTCGAGTTATTATTGACAAACGTAATAGTGGTGAGTTTTGCGTAACGCAGGCATCGGTAAAAGTTAGAGTTGGCGATGAAACTGAGCATACTGTTGCTGAAGGAGGTGGCCCTGTTGATGCGTTGAATCTTGCATTGCGTAAAGCTCTTACGCGTTTCTATCCAAGTATAAAGGATGTTGTGCTTACAGATTACAGAGTGCGCATTCTTGACCCCGAAGATGCCACAGCGGCAACAACGCAAGTTATAATTGAGTCCAGTGATGGCAAAGATACATGGGGTACGGTTGGCGTATCTGAAAATTTGGTTGAAGCATCTTGGGAAGCTTTGGTTGATAGTGTTGAGTATAAACTTTTTAAAGATGAACAGAAAAAGCAGTTAATAACTAATAATGAATAGTGAATAGTTGCTGAAGTAGTTACCTATCTCCGAGAGGTGACAGTCCTGCGAGTTTTACGCCCCACGGGGTACCTCTCGGAGATAGGTAACTACTTTCAGTCTTAACAATAGAGGATTTTATGGAAAAACATTACGACCCTAAAACAGTAGAAGATAAGTGGTATAGTACATGGTTAGAGCGAAAAGCATTTTGTGGTGACAGCTCAAAAGATGGTGAATCTTACAGTGTGATGATTCCGCCGCCGAATGTTACTGGTATTTTGCATATGGGGCATGCACTTAATATTACCATCCAAGATATTTTGGTGCGCTGGCATCGTATGCGTGGATTTAATACTGTTTGGGTTCCTGGAACTGACCATGCGGGAATTGCTACACAGAATGTGGTTGAGCGTGCTTTGAAAAAAGAAGGTAAGACACGCGAAGATTTGGGACGTGAAGATTTTATTGAGCGTGTTTGGGAGTGGCGTGAAGAATATGGCGGTACTATTATCAGGCAGCTTAAAAAACTAGGTGCATCTTGCGATTGGGATCGTGAGCGTTTTACTATGGATGAAGGGTTGAGTGAAGCTGTTGCCGAAGTGTTTGTTAAGCTTTACGAAAAGGGTCTGATTTATCGTGGTAATTATATTATTAACTGGTGTCCCCGTTGCCATACTGCACTTTCAGATGAGGAAAGTGAACATGTTGATTCTAATGGGGAAATGTATTATATTCGTTATGAAATAAAAGATGCGGCAGAGGGTGAAGATAAGTATATAATTGTTGCCACAACTAGACCGGAAACCTTGCTGGGTGATGTGGCTGTTGCAGTAAATCCTGATGATGAACGCTATGCCGATTTGCAGAACAAGACGCTTATACTTCCTCTTCTTGGCCGAGAGATTCCTGTTATAAAAGATGATTATGTTGATCCTGAATTCGGGACGGGAATTGTTAAAATAACACCGGCACATGATCCAAATGATTTTGAAATGGGTAATCGTCATGATCTTACGCCTATCAATGTTATGAATGGTAATGGGACTATGAACGAGGCTGCCGGACCTTATGCAGGTATTGAGCGTTTTGAATGTCGGAAGAAAATTTTAGCGGATCTCGATGCCGAAGGTTTGATTGAAAAGATTGAAGATCATAAAAATTCTGTTGGGCATTGTTATCGGTGCGATACAATTGTTGAGCCGCGCCTTTCTCCACAATGGTTTGTTAAGATGGCTCCGTTGGCTGAGCCGGCATTGGAAGCTGTTACTTCCGGAAAAATAACATTTACGCCGCCACGTTGGGGAAATGTGTATGAACGCTGGATGGAAGGGATCCGCGATTGGTGTATATCCCGTCAGATTTGGTGGGGACACAGGATCCCTATATTCTATTGTGATAAGTGTGATAATGAATGGGCAAGTAAGGGACAACCTGAGAAATGTCCAAAATGTGGATCCTCAGATATACGTCAAGATGAAGATGTATTGGATACGTGGTTTTCGTCGTGGCTATGGCCTTTCAGTACTTTGGGGTGGCCGGAAGAGACTGAGGATTTGGCGAAATATTATCCTACAAATGATTTGGTGACAGGGTCCGAAATTATTTTCTTCTGGGTGGCACGTATGGTGATGGCTGGCATTGAGTTTATTGATAATGTTCCTTTTGATAGAGTTTATATTCATGGGACAGTGCGCGATGATAAGGGACGCAAGATGAGTAAAAGTCTTGGTAACTCCATTGATCCGTTAACCATTATTGATAAATTTAGTACTGACGCACTGCGGTTTAGTCTGATGATGATTACGGCAACTGGACAGGATATTTATTTGTCAGATGAAAAGTTTGAGATTGGTCGTAATTTTGCGACTAAGCTGTGGAATGCCTGTCGCTTTATTCAGATGCAGGATGGTGAAAATGCAACAGTTGTTAATAGTGATTCTGCTTTACCTGATATTGAAATTGATACATTAAGTGCTGATGATAAACATATTCTGGGGTCGCTTAATGTGGCAGTTGCTGAGTGTGCATTGAATATTGAGCGTCGTCGTTTTAATGATGCGGCACATGTTTTGTATGAATTCTTATGGCATAAGTTTTGCGATTGGTATCTTGAATATTCCAAGGTCGTGTTTTATGGGGATGATGAGGTTCGGCGGAAGCAAGTGTTGCAGGTTATGCATCATGTGTTGGAAAAATCTTTGAGGTTGCTACATCCGATTATGCCTTTTATAACAGAAGAATTGTGGCACGTAATGGGATACGGTTCAGATGACCAGTTGATTATGTTGGCAGATTGGCCGGAACCACTTACTAGTGAAGATATGATTAGTGCCGGGATTGATAAGGTGAGTGTTGTTTATGTTGATAATAAACATGAACTTGTGCGTGTTGCACGTAACTTGCGTTCTGATTACGGGGTGTCGCAGGCAAAAAAGATTTCATATCTGATAAAACCTAATTCTGTTGAGTCGGAAGATATGCTTAAAATTGATATAGATTCATTAAAATTGTTTTTACGAGCAGAAGAATTGGTTATTGATAATGCATTAGTTCCAGGTGAAGCAATGCCGAGTGGATTATGTGATTTGGGTACACTATATATGCCGCTTGAGGGATTGATTGATCTTGAGGCTGAGAAAAAGAGATTATTAGATCAGCGAGATGATATTGAGAATAATATGAAACGGGTAAACGCAAAGCTTAATAATCAGGCTTTTATCAGTAAAGCTCCGGCAGAGGTTGTTGAGCGCCAGGTGGAACTGAAAAATGAGTTGTTAGAGAAGAGTAAGAAGCTTGAGCGTTTGATTGATACGCTTGGTGTATAGCGTATAAAAAGGAGTAAATGTAATGAGGAAAAGTGTAAAATTGTTAGTTGTTGCTTGGTTGTTGGCGGGGCAGTCTATTTTTGCTGCGGTGGATTATTCGCATGGGATAGCGGATAAGTCTATGGTTGTTGGCGTTGCGGCATCTGTAACTTCGGTGAAGTATCCT
>CAMZLY010000151.1 GCA_947311825.1 uncultured bacterium | reverse complement strand
TTCGGCAACGGATGCATCTTTCAACATTTTTAGTGTTACTGCCGATATTTCTGCATGTACAACGAAAGCAAACAACATACAACACGCTACTGCACTTATTAACTTCTTCATTCTCTTTATTCTCCTTATTATTTACGGTAATGAATTAATTTTATCCCACCATGGAGTGGAAACATTTAATGTACGACGAGTATTAGAGCCGCAATGCACCTCACCTTCCTTACAATGATAATTTACCCACACATTTAAAAATTTAGCGGCAGGTACAACACCTGTTACATAATCTCTAAAAATATCAGATCCTGGTTCTGACATATAGATTCCGTCATCAGGATCAACTAGGCAATTAACCATATTGGCAGTTTCTGCGAGCCATTCTTTTTCGCCGTTTACTATTGCTCCCACTTCAAAAAGTACCGGTATTGGCAGGAAATCAACAGCATAAGAGCCGAGTTGTGCGGTAAGATTAGTTTTGACAGCATACATTTTTTCTTGTGGGCTTTTACCATTCATTTCATCAGTCGGCAAATTCAATTCCAGTCGTTCACTAATTGCGTAGATAGCACTGCCTGCGGGGTGTGATGCCGCCGGTCTGCCTGCTTTTGCACGGACAACAGTTGAGGTTGTTCCGTTTATTCCTGTCACCAGCATTATTTCATCATCAACCCGTAAATAATCATTAACCGCAAAAATGGCGTTAGTGGTGACAACTTCTGTGATGTTTGCATCTGTAGCAACTTGTAATGATGTTATTTTGTAGCCACCGCTTGCCGTATTGGTTGCGATAGCAACGTCTTTAATTGTCCTGATGTAATCATTCGCCCCTGAAACTCCGGTTCCGATCCAGATGGTGTTGGTGCCGCCATTATTGGTTATTGATTGATGGAATAAGTCTGCCGCTGTCCATGGATCAGGCACAAGTACGGTATTAGTGTTGATAAAAGATATCATTTCGTCAACATGACCGACCAATAACCAGTCGGTGTCAAGTTTGATAATGTTGGTTTGGACACCTTGTGCTTGAATATAATCATCTACAATAACGGCATGTTTTGTTCCAAGAAGAACTCTGCCATAAGGATAACCTCCATAAGGAGGAGTTACTTCGATATTGCCACCATTGCCCATCAGCCCTACCCAATATGAACATTGCCATGCCGTACTGGAGTCTGTTTCCATTTCTTTTATATATGACCCTGTTCCGTTATGATCAAGATCAAGAATATGCTCGGCTGCTACCGATTCTTTATATTGACATTTGCCCAGCTCCATAAAGTCCTGCACCCATACTTCTAAGGCGGAATATTCTTTAAATTTTGCTGCTAAATCAATATTTTCATCATCAGGAAAATCTGATGTGCCATAAATATTTTCCACAGGCTGACCGTTCCAAGCAAATATTATCGGTGTGGTGTACATCTTGACGTGGTCGGAATCTATTACATTGGCTTGATTATCCACCAATTGCAGTTCAAATGACAATTCACCATCACCCATATGAGTCATTCCTCTGGTCCATGGGGTGGAAACACAAAAAGAAACATCATTATTTGTATAATCGTTGGTTATTGTGTAATACTCTCCACCTGAAAATAATTTTGTGCCGTTTTCAGACCATAAAGTAAGATCCTGTGCTTTTCCATAAGGAATTTCCGAATAAATTCTTAGGCTATATCCATCAGGGAGCGATACTCCTGTCTTTCTAATAATAAGTGTAGATAATACTGCCGGATTTATATTTGTTGTGTTGCTGATTCCGGCAGCTCCCTGCAGTGGAGGTACAAGTGCACCACGAGCAAGCGTAATTTCGTCTTCACCTGCTTCGTCATCTTCATCGTCGAACACACCATCACGGTCGGTATCAACGTCAATGTCGATTCGCGGAATAATAATTTTGCCTTCTTTGCCGATAGTGAGATTGTCATCATTCCCAGAAGTTTCACTTGTTAGTAAATTATCGGGGTTTTCCACAAAAAATACGCCGGTATTATACAGTCCGTAACAAAGACCTGTTGAAGATGAATTGTTTATTAATGCCTGCCAGTCATAATCAGCAGTAGGATAATTGCTGTACCCGGGATCCGTTGCCACCCAGTTAACTTTAAATCTATATTCTTTTCCTTTGACCAGTGCATATTCCTTACTGCCGGGAGTGCCGAATCCATCATCAACGTGGTGTATTACCGCATCTTCTTCATGAAAAACATCAAAACGCCAACGCTCGGAATGGCTTCCACTGGGATCACCGACTGTCAGCATTAATGTGACACAATTTGTCGGGTTCCCAACATCATCAGGCTCATTCGGATTGGAACCTGGGCTTTGCGGAACTTCGTCTCCATCATCAATCCCGTCATCATCGGTGTCTGCGTCATTGGGATTAGTTACATAACGATACTCATCAAAAAGACTTAACCCGTCATTATCTATATCTTCGATTAATACATTATTGGCAACAAGGGGATTAAGCCCATATTGCACTTCCCATCCATCAGGAAGAATATCCCCATCTGTATCCCATTTTCTAGGGTGGGTGCCAGCTTGCTGTTCTTCTATATTTCTAAGTTTATCATTTTCTGGATCGCCATCAGCACCGTTTTCGCCGGTTGGATCTAATGGATTAAAACTATACAATACTTCCCAACCATCAAAAAGATTATCGTCATCCGTATCTGTATCAGACGGATCCGTGCCATAAACATTAACCTCATCCCCATCAGACAGGTTATCCCCATCGGTATCCGTCAAGTGAGGATTAACCCATTTCTGTATAAGTGCTATGCTGTGAATACTTCCTCCGGCTATGGCTGTCACATCACTTAATCCGGTAGGTGCATCACGTTGATTATAACTGTTGTCACCCCATGTAGTTACTGTTTTGTCAGATTTAATAGCCAAACCATGATAATATCCGGCATCTATTGCAATAACGTTATTCAAACCGGACGGCACATTACATTGTCCGTAATCATTAACACCCCAGGCTGTTACAGTTTTATCTGAACGTAAAGCCAGAGTATATGATGCACCAGCTGCTATTGCAGTCACATTTGTTAATCCAGAAGGAATATCACATTGCCCATGATTATTTCTACCCCATGCAGTAAGCATTCCGTTTGAACGTAAAGCCACATTATGATAATAACCCACAGCTATAGCTATCACATTACTTAATCCAGCAGGCACATCGCATTGGTTATAGTAGTTAGCTCCCCATGCGGTAACAAGCCCGTCGGAAGTTAAACTTAAACTGTGACGGTTACCTGCCACTATGGCAACGACGTTACTCAATCCAGCAGGCACATCACATTGCGAATAAGAATTACCGCCCCACGCAACAACAGTTCCGTTGGCATTTAAGACCATACTGTGATGCACACCGGCGGATATTGCTACCACATTTGTCAGACCTGCCGGTATACTACATTGACCTTCGGAATTATCGCCCCAAGCAGTAATAGAGCCGTCAGAATGCAAAGCTAAATTATGCCCCCACATTGTATCAATTGCTATAACATCACTTAATCCTAAAGGTATATCGCATTGCCCATAATAATTATCCCCCCATGCCAATATCTTACTAAAATATTCATCTCCATCAAGCAGCCCGTCACCATCGGTATCGTCATTAAGTGCATCAAGCCCGTAACGAAGAAGCTCGTCTCCATCGTCAATTCCATCACCATCAGTATCGGCCAGATTCATATCTGTACCAAACATTTTTAGTTCTCTAACATCCGAGAGTCCATCTCCATCGCTATCAACTACAGCATTACCCGCACAGATAAACTTCAAAGGGTCAATAATACCATCGACGAGTAAAAGCGGATCAATATTATGCTCCATTGTAGCAGTTAAATTCCAGCCAGCCCCATTTGTAGAAACATCCAGTAAATTTGTAATAGAAAAGATATCAAGTGACGCTACATTAGTTGGTGCATGTAAATATATGCTTGCTTCCCCTGAGTTAGTACCAGTCTCAAAGAATACTATATTATTACTATAAATTGATAATACCGAGTTTGTATTGGTTCCTGAATAAGTATAAACAATATTGGTCAGCATCGCCATATAATCCGGCACACTGCTGGTTGCAATTAAATCGCAGAATACATGCTGCCGCCACGGGTCACGATCATCATACCATTTCTGTAAATCGAAACCACTTAGCCACTGAGGTGGCTCGCCAAACACATTTTCTACCCAACTGAACGGATAATTGTTGGTCATATTAACCGTTTCTGAATGCAAGACCGCAGGATTGGTCGAAATTGCAGAGTAATAATTACGGACACGACCATTTGAGGCATTTGTAGTTTCACTTACTTCAAGCGGATACAAAATAAAAGAATTTGTTCCGCTATTATTAGTGACAGCTATTAACGAATCGAGGAAATTGGTATCAAAACCAGTTGCATAAGAGATGGCACCAAACGAGTTTTTATACTCAGCATCTCCCGGTGGCATAATTTTATTTACAGAATTACTATTCCATGTCGTATTAATGATATTTTCTAAATCACCAAGATTATTAACAACCTGAATATCACTTGCATAAGCCAAACCAGCAATACAAAACAACATCACTCTTATAATCAAATTACACAATATATTTTTCATAAAGCTCCATTTCACTTGAACCATACATACGTTATTTGCAGTAATACGCACAGTCATAGCCGGTGCTGTACTTGCAGCACCTCAAGTACAGCAGGGGCTACGACTCTGCGACTAAAATATTACAATCCTCAATAAACTGGCAAAAGATGATGAAAGAAGCATTGCTTGGATATCTCGAAAGCTTATAGAAGAAGAACTACAAGCCAGAAACCTACTAAAAATTAGAAACTAATATTACTGCTGTTTTTTGAAGAATATACAGTTTTCTAGTAATTTCTAACAAAATTATGGTAGGGAAGATTTCCCAACCTACATGCGAAACAAATAAAAGTAGAGCGGGAAATCTTCCCGCCCGAGTGAGAAGTTACGTTTTCTACACCTTATAAACAGAATATTTTAACGCTTTACGCATTGCATCCACATCAGGCTCTTTCCCTGTCCAGATAGTAAAGGCACGTGCCCCCTGATAAAGCAACATATCTAACCCATTGGTAGCCTTTGCTCCCGCAGCTTCCGCTTCTTTCATAAACGCAGTTTGCGGATACATATAGACAAGATCAAATATCATCTGTCCATCACTAAACGCACCTTTAGTCAACAATGCAGGATCGTCAGGATTCATTCCGACAGGTGTAGCCTGTACGACCAACTCCGCTTCACTACAAGCATCCGCCCACAAAGCCTTATCATTTGAAATGACCTTGACCTCCGTTGCCGGAGATATTTTGTTAATTTCCTCTTTCAATCGTAAAGTACGTTCTTCATCAATATCGGCAATAGCAATTTTTGATGCACCTTCTACTGCACAAGTTATTGCAACTGCACGTCCAGCACCGCCTGAACCGAGAATAAAAATATCAAGGCCTTTAACCGTTTTACCAAAAGCCTCTTTAACAGCAGCAAGAAATCCATAACCATCAGTGTTATGCCCTTTTATTGTGCCATCTTCCAAAAACTCAACTGTATTAACAGCCCCCAAATTTTTGGCAG
>CAMZLY010000150.1 GCA_947311825.1 uncultured bacterium | reverse complement strand
CTTTAGCGGAAGGGCGGAAGTGCGGAAGGGCGACTTTAGCGGAAGGGCGGAAGGGCGGAAGGGCGACTTTAGCGGAAGGGCGACTTTAGCGGAAGGGCGACTTTAGCGGAAGGGCGGAAGTGCGGAAGTGCGGAAGGGCGACTTTAGCTACTTTTAACTATGATTGCAGGAAAGGCTGATGGGGGAATGGGATTACTTGAGGATAGATTAGTTGCGGATGGTTTGGTTTCTGGCGGTCTGCTTGAGAAGGCAAAGATTACTGCGAGGATGAAGCGTCGGTCGCTGGTTGACGTATTGTTAGGTGATAATCTGGTTGATGAAGTTGTTTTGCTTAAGTTTTTTGCAAAGCAGTATAGTCTTTCTTTTGTTGATCTTGAGGATGTTGATATTGACCCTAATGCTATTAGGAATGTCTCTGCTAAATTGGCCTCACACTATGATATTGTTCCGGTAAAACTTTCTAATAATATTCTTACCATTGCGGTGTCTAATCCGATGGATATGGCGGTGGTTGAGGATATTGAAGTAAATCACGGGTTTCATGTAGAACGCATACTTGCTTGTCGGTCTGATATTGCAAAGGCGCTGAGAAAATATTACGGGGTGGGGGTTGCGACGGTCGAACGTATTCTTGCGGATGGCACTGATCGAGATGATATTGGTAGTGGCGATGTGTCGCATGATTTAACGGGTGGTACTGATGATGCATCAGTGGTGCGATTGGTTAATCAGCTTTTAAAGGATGCTATTAATGATAGAGCTACGGATATTCATTTTGAAATAACCCGTGATCAGGTTGTTACTAGGCGCAGAATTGATGGGATTCTATATGATACTAGAATTTCTGATAATATGCGTATTTTATATCCTTCTATTGTTTCGCGCATAAAGCTTATGTCGGGCTTGAATATAGTTGAACGCCGGCTACCTCAGGATGGTAGGGCGCGGGTTAATGTTGCCGGAAATGAATATGATTTACGGGTGTCGGTAGTGCCGGCTATTCATGGTGAAGATATTGTGATCCGTATTTTGCCGACATCTATGTTGTTTGATTTAAAAAGTTTGGGTTATTCGGGAAAACAATATGACCTGCTGATTGACCTTGTTTCTAAACCGCATGGCATTATTTTTGTTACTGGTCCTACCGGTAGCGGAAAGAGTACTACTCTTTATGCATGTCTTAGCCGCCTAAATACACGTGAGCGTAAAATTATTACCATTGAAGATCCTGTAGAATATGAGTTGCCTGGTATAACTCAAACACAGGTTAATGAGAAAATTGGACTGACATTCAGTCGCTCTTTACGCAGTATGTTGCGACATGATCCCGATGTAATGATGGTTGGCGAAGTGCGTGATGCTGAAACCGCCGAGATTGCAGTACAGACGTCTATGACGGGTCATCTGGTGCTTAGTACTTTGCATACAAATGATGCCGCCAGTGCTGCGGTGCGACTTATTGATATGGGAGTGGAACCGTACTTGATTGCTACGACGGTTCTTTGTTTTGTTGCACAACGTCTGGTTCGGGTTATATGTGAGTATTGTAAGGAAAATTACGAAAAAGACGGAAAAATTTATTATCGTGGAGCCGGATGTCGTAAGTGTGGCAATAGTGGATATTCGGGGCGGATCGCTATTAGTGAGATTTTGCCGCTGACAGCATCTATTAGGGAACTTATTATCCAAAAACGTTCGGCATCGGATATTCGTGCGGAAGCTGACAAGCTTGGATATGAGACTTTGCAGCAGGATGGTAATAAAAAGGTTAGGGCTGGAGTTACTACGCAAGAAGAAATTTTGCGAGTTACTTCATTCTAAAGTGGGGGGCAAAAAAGGTTCAGGAAAGGCTCTAAAAGGGTTAAAAAAGGTTCTAAAAGGGTTCTAAGGGAGTTATAAAAGGGTTCTGGAGAGATGACTTCTCAAAAAGTATTTTATGGTCGGGAAATCTTCCCGACTGCGTGAGTATTTGAGAAGTTGAGGTCAACAAAAAACTTTGCAATTAGCGGTTGTTGAGTTGCGATTGGGTTTATAAATATGCCGAAATATGAATATAAAGCTAAAGACGGCCCTGGTAAGGCTGTAACGGGGATTATGGATGCTGATAGTCGCGATGCGGTTATTGCGTCGCTTGATATGCAGGGGCTGATGCCGGTATGGGTCAAAGAAGCACCGTCGGCAAAGAAGAATTATCATTTGGGATTTGGTAAGAGGATAAAGTTCAGGGATATTACTCTTTTTACCGGACAGTTGGCCAGCTTACTTAAGGCTGGGGTTTCTATTTTACGTGCTATGTCTATTATAGCGGATCAGACTGAAAATATTAAACTATGTAAGGTTGTCGGTGGTATTGAAAGCTCCATTAAAGACGGAAATATGTTGTCGGCTGCTTTGGCTGATTATCCTACATATTTTCCGGAACTATATATTAGTATGGTTCAGGCTGGCGAAGCTTCTGGGGCGTTGGATATAATTTTGTTGCGAGTGGCAGATTCGCGAGAGAAAGAAGAGGATATCAAACGTCAGCTTCAGGCCGCATTAGCGTATCCGGTGTTAATTATTGTGGTTGGTTTGGCAACTGTTTTTGGGTTGTTGGCCTTTTTTCTACCACGTGTTGTGGAGTTGTTTAGGGATTATAATGATTTACCGCTACCTACACGAATTCTAATGGGAACTAGTGATTTCTTCTCGGCTAACTGGTATTGGATTCTTATAATATTGGCGTTAATAGGCGCCATTATTCAGCGTATAGCCATTCTCGAAAAGGGGCGTCTGTTTTTTGATACGCTAAAATTACGGCTACCGTTTGTCGGACGTTTTGTTGCCGAGTCTGAAATAAGCAGATTTGCACGAACTTTTTCATTGTTAATTAGAGCCGGTATGTCTATTGACCGTGCTTTGGATATGAGTGCACAGGCGGTGAATAATGTGGTTTTACGTGATGAGCTTGACGTGGTGAGACAGAATACTGTTGAAAATGGCGAAACTATTTCTTCTGGCTTGCGACGGAGTACCTATTTTCCGGCGATGGTTACTAATATGGCGGCAGTTGGCGAGGAAGGCGGGACGCTTGATGAAGCCATGGATGAAGTTGCGATATATTATGAAAAACAGTGCGAACAGCGGGGTCGGTTGGCCGTTTCGTTGGTGGAGCCTATTATGATTCTTGTGGTTGGAGCTCTTGTAGGGTTCATTGTCTCTGCTATGCTTATGCCTATTTTTCAGCTTGGGACGGGGGGGTAGCGGAAGGGCGGAGGGGCGGAGGGGCGAGGTAGGCGAAAGATCAGTCCGATATGTCTGATTCGTCAGATTACGAAAGGCTTGAATGGTGGCTGTTCGGATGCGAACTCGCCTGAAGGCTAGCTTACCTGTGGGAAAGATTGGCTCATAGAGCCAACGCTACAAAAAATTAAGAATGAGTGAGTGAGATGTAGTGTCGGCTCTGTGAGCCGAAAGCGACGTGCGAAGAACTAGTTGTGTAAAAATAAAATGAACGTCGAACATCCAACATTCAACATCCAATTCTGAATGAGAAAATTCGATGTTGGATGTTTAAAAAGAAAGAAAATGACAATTATAAATAAAAAAGCTGACTGTTGCGTGGTTATTCCTGCATATTGTGAGGAAAGGCGGATTGCTAAGGTTGTCCAATCTGTTAAAGCGTATATTGATTGCGTAGTAGTTGTTGATGATGGTTCTAATGATAATACTGCTGAGGAGGCCACTAGTGCTGGTGCTGTTGTTGTTAAGTTGGATTATAATAGCGGCAAAGGAGTTGCTCTTGAGTCTGGATTTAAGTGGGCGCATGATAATGGATATGAGTTTCTTATAACTATGGATGGCGATGGACAACATGCGGCAGAGGATTTGCCTTCTTTTTTATCTGCCTGTAAAGATGGTAAGTATGATGTATTGATTGGTAATAGAATGTGGAATAGTAAAGAGATGCCGTTCGTTCGCCGAATTACCAATAAAGTTATGAGCTGGTTGTTGAGTCGTAAAATGAAACAGAAAGTGCCTGATACTCAAAGTGGGTATAGGTTATATAAATGTTCTGTAATAAAAGATGTAAAATGTCGTTCGTTACGTTTTAATGCAGAATCAGAAATATTAATGATTTTGGCAATGAAAAGTGCCGTAATAGGTTCTGTTCCGATAAAAGTTATTTATGGAGATGAAAAGAGTAAAATTAATCCGGTAAAAGATACGGTGCGGTTTTTTAGAATGTTGAGGAAGTTCAGAAAGGAAAATAGGAAGTGATAAATTTTTTTAAAGGGTTTTTGATTGGGCTGGCAAATATTATTCCTGGAGTTAGTGGTGGAACACTGGCGTTAATTCTGGGTATTTATAAACGTATGATAGGTGCTTTGCATAATGTTGGGATGCCGTTAGTTAGAGCCTTACTTGCTGTTGTTATGTTTAAGAAGGGTGCATTTAAAGACTTGGGTGCAGAGTTGAAGCGTATTGATGCCGGTTTTATGGCTATTATCGGTGTTGGTGCGGTTGTTGCCATTCTTGCTACATCAAAACTAATGGAAAATATGTTAGAGAATTATCATTCACAATCTTATGCCTTTTTCTTTGGTTTAGTAATGGTTTCTATTATTTTTCCTTATAAATATCTAAAACGCAGGTCGTGGCGCGAAGTAATATCATTTGTTTTAGCTTTAGTTATGACGGTGTCTCTGACTTTTTTGGTGAGTGAAGAAGAGCAAGTAGAAAAGGTCAAGGCGAAGCAGGAGTTGACAATGGCAAAAGATGTGGCAAAAGCAGAAGTAGCATCGCTGGATGGTGCTGTTGCCACCTCTGACGAAAGTGGTTTTATTAGCTTTGAGCATCCGGGAGTGAAACGGTTGGTATTTTTGTTCTTTGCTGCAGCGTTGGCGATTTCTGCGATGGTGTTGCCTGGGATTAGTGGCTCTTTTGTGCTACTATTACTAGGTGCATATTTTGATGTGTTGCATGCTATCAGCGACCGGCAAGTGATTGTGTTGACTGTATTTTGTTTGGGGCTTGGCGTGGGATTGCTTGTTTTTTCTAGGATTATGAATTTTCTATTGGAAAAACTTTATAATATAACGATGGCATTTATGATTGGTTTGATGGTCGGCTCGCTTTATGTGTTGTGGCCGTTCAAGAAAGTCGTTGTTGTGGTTACAGGGGGTTATAGCGATACTGTTTATCCATGCAATCTTATTCCTGAATCATTTGGTTCTGTTGAGATAATGTCATTGGTAACGGCTGTTTTTGGGGCCGCAATTATCGGTAGTTTTTACTTTTATAGCAAAAAACGTGGCTTTGAGGAGTAGGAAACTTTTTTCACTCTTATAGCAATAGCTGTAAGTTATGTGGTTTTGTGACTTGTAATTTTTTTCAATCATGCTACTGTTCTTACCGAAAACTAATGAGGAGTTTGTACAGTAGTTTTGGAAGCAACCTCTAATAAAAACAGGAAACAGCTATTTTGATAAAGCTAGAAGAATATATAAAATTTGCTAAAGAATATGATTTAATACCGGTTTATCGGGAGATTCTTTCCGATATGGAAACTCCTGTTTCTGTGTTAGCTCGTATGGTTGAGCATCAAAATGCTTTTTTGCTTGAAAGTCTTGAGGGCGGTGAGAATTGGGGAAGATACTCATTTCTAGGTGTTGATCCGGAACTGCTTTTCGAGGTCAATCATTCGGCAGAGGGGCGTAGCGAAGTGGAAACGCTTCGTGATGTATATAAAAATATTAAAGTTGCAGAAGTTCCGGGGATTCCGCCTTTTTTTGGTGGTGCAGTTGGCTTTTTGGGCTATGAGTCTATAGGCGAATTTGAGCGTATGCCTAAGCCGAAATTAGGCGTAAATGGGATGGTGCCAAAAACACGATTCCTTAAAGCTGATAAAATAATTGCTTTTGATAATCTGCGTCATACTATAAAGATTATCGTTTGCACTACGCCATCAAAGGAAGCCTCTGTCGAAGATTCTTATAATGACGCCATTGCCGAAATTGATAAAATAGCTGCACAGATTATGGCACATTCCACTACCACGATTGAAAAATATCCTACCGTAGAGTTCAGTTCTAATATGAATCGTGATAAATTCAAAGATATGGTAAAAAATGCTAAAGAGTACATTTTTGACGGTGATATTATTCAGGTTGTGTTAAGCCAAAAGTTCAGTGCAAAAACAGAATTGCCGCCATTACAGATTTATCGTGCATTACGATTGTTAAATCCATCGCCATATACTTTTTTTCTTAAAATAGGTGAACAGACACTTGTTGGTTCGTCGCCGGAGGTTATGGTACGATTAACCGGTAGTAAAGTTGAGGTACGGCCTATTGCTGGAACCAGACCACGTGGAAAGTCAGAGCAGGAGGATCGCAAACTTGCCGATGAACTACTTTCAGATGAGAAGGAGCGGGCAGAACATGTGATGCTGGTTGATCTTGGTCGTAATGATCTTGGGCGTATAGCTGAACACGGTAGCGTTCAAGTTACTGATTATATGGTGATAGAACGTTATAGCCATGTAATGCATTTGGTCTCGCATGTTCAAGGTGTTTTATGTAAAGAGTTCGATGCTTATGATGTAATAAAGGCAACATTCCCTGCCGGAACATTATCGGGTGCACCAAAAATACGAGCAATGGAGATAATTAATGAGCAAGAGCCGGAGCCGCGTGGTGCTTATGGAGGTGCATTGGGGTATATAAGCTATAATGGTAATATGGATCTTGCGATAACTATTCGTACACTTGATGTGTGTGATGGTAGAGTTTCTGTTCAAGCTGGCGCCGGAATTGTTTATGACTCTGACCCAGATATGGAATATGAGGAGACATGTCATAAAGCAAAAGCATTATTACAGGCGATTGATATGGCTGCTAATGGATTGAAAATATGATATGGCTGTATGGTTTTGATGGAACTGAAAGCTTGGGATTTTAAATATGATTTTACTGATAGATAACTACGATTCATTTACATATAACCTAGTGCAGATGATGGCAACTCAGGGTGCTGAATTAAAAATATTTCGCAATGATGAAATAACGTTAGAAGAGGCGATAGCAATGAAGCCTGATGGTCTTGTTATTTCTCCCGGACCGTGTAATCCTAAAAGAGCCGGGGTTTCCGTAGAGTTTATAAAATATTTTTCAGGAAAAATTCCGGTTATGGGGGTTTGTCTTGGTCATCAGTCAATGGCGGTAGCATTTGGCGGAGATATTATTGGTGCTGATAGAATAATGCATGGAAAAACATCTCCGATTGACCATGATGGAACCGGAATATTCAAAGGCATGAAAAAGTCATTCATTGCCGGACGTTATCACTCGTTGGTAGTTGATAAAACTACGCTTCCGCCTGTGCTTATTGTGAATGCCACCAGTGATGACGGAGAAATCATGGGGATGCATCACGCAGAACATAAAACGTATGGTGTTCAATTTCACCCGGAATCAGTACTTACACCATCTGGTAAACGCTTACTTCGTAATTTTCTTCGCATCGTAGATGGTGTTGAATAAAATATAAAACTTCAATTAACGATGTGTTTACCGCTAGCTGCCGCAAAGTTTCATGTAAAACCTGCGTTTCTGCATGAGCGGGCATAAATTTGTTAAATCATGCCTAACCTGTGTTGTCATTTTTGAGAGATTGATTATTTTTGATAATTATTCTTATTTATGAAAAAATAGTATATTTTTTACTTGTAACTGCTCATATAATGTGTTTTTTTATAAAGTAACAGGTTCTTTTGATTGAATTGGCATTGTAAGTGCTAGGTATAGTTCAGTTGTCGAATCTGAAATAAGAAACGGTAGGTGATGGAATGAATAAAAATAAGAAAAAACAAGGATTTACCCTTTTAGAAATAATGATAGTTGTTGCGATTATTGGTTTGTTGGCGACTATAGCGATTCCTGCATTTATGGCTGCTCGTACAAAGTCACAGACAAATGTCTGTATAAGTGGTTTGCGGCAAATAAGTTCAGCTAAAGAGCAATGGGCTTTAAGTGCATTTAAAAGGGATGGTTATACTGTATTGGATTCAGACAAGTCTGGAGCTGATGGTATTGATTCTTTTATTAAGGGCGGTGAGCCAACATGTCCTGCGGACGGTGCTTATACTTATCAGCCTATTGGAACTAATCCGACATGTAATGTGTCTGGACATGTTCATAAATAGATTAGTCTGTTTTATTGATTGATGTGATCGCACGGTTGATTGCTTGTGCTAATTCAGCCATTTCAATTGGCTTCATTATGATTTCTCTTATTCCTATTTCGCTTGCTTTTTCCTTTGTTAGGCTTTCACTAAATCCCGTACAGAGGATTATGGGAATATCGGGGCGGATGGATATGGTCTGTTTTGCAAGTTCTGCTCCAGTTAATTCCGGCATTACTTGATCTGTTATTATTACGTCATAGATTTCTGGGTCTTCTTTAAAAATCTTAAGTGCCTTTATGCTACTACTTGTAACTATGGCGTTGTATCCCATTGACTTAAGCATATGCTCTGCCAGTTTTACAATGCCAACTTCATCATCAACAAAAAGTATTGTATATGTTCCTGAAGGAGCTGTTGGTATATTCTTTGCTAGCTTAACGTGTGGGGCATCAACTACAGGGAGTACAACGTGAAAAACCGCCCCTTCTCCTTCTTCAGACTCAAGTGAAATTGCACCATCAAGACTCGTGATAATGCCTTGTACAACCGCTAATCCCATGCCAGTGCCTTCGCCGCTTGGTTTGGTGGTAAAAAATGGTTCAAAAATGTGTTTTTTTGTTTCTTCATCTATTCCATCACCGGTGTCTTTTACAGATATACGAAGATATTTTTGCCTTTTTTCGTCTAGTAGGTAGCCACGTGTGACAAGTTGTGGGAACTCACGCTTATGATGTCGCCCTAAAATGAAGCTACTTAATCGCACTTGAATTTCACCACTGCCTTTTTTCTTTACTACATGTGCAGCATTTGTGCATAAATTCATTAAAATTTGGTGAAGCTGGGTGGGGGTTGCCAAAATAAGGTCATCTTCTGTTTTGAGTATGCGTGTGATATTTATACCGTTAGGAAGTGATGCTGCTGTCTGTTTGATTACTTCTTTAATAATAGGTGTTACACTTATGGGATGGCTGGTTCCTTCTGTTTGGCGGCTAAATGTCAGGATTTGTCCGACAAGGTCTTTGGCACGTCGACTGGATGAAAGGATTTCGGTCATAAATTGATGTAGCTGGTCGCCTTCTTGGCAAAGTTCAACACCAAGTTGAGAATATCCTAGTATGGGGGTTAATATATTATTAAAATCATGAGCCACACCACCAGCTAGAACACCTATAGCTTCCATTTTCCGTGCTTGGTGTAACTCTTTTTCTCGTTCACGAAGAGCCTCTTCAGTTTTGTATTGTTGTGTTATGTCTTGGAACGTAATGAGAAATCCACGTGCATTGTATTCTTTGTCGTGTCCCATATTACTGAATATAACCTTATAAACTCCGGTTCTTGTTTTGCTTGATATAAAAAGACCTTTTTGGATTGCCATATCAAAGTCTACGTTTATGGTAAAGCTGGTGGACTCTCCTTTTTTAATATCACGGCGAACTTTATCTGATAAAAATTGGTTATCAAAAATATTAAAGTTAACAAACTCTGTTTTATCAGGGAACCCGAACATGTGCAGGCATGCAGAGTTTACTTCAGTTAAATGTCGAATTCCTGAATATATTGCTATCCCGAAAGGGGCATTATTGATGAATTCCTTGTAGCGTTGACTTATGTCTTGGAGAGAGCATTCTTTAATTCTGTTTGTGGTAGTTGGTTGCGGGTATTACAAATTATAACATTATCTCCATTATAGGATGAAATTTGTGCGGTGATTTTGACAGGAATATGTTTGCCGGTTTTTGTCTTGTATCCACTTTTATATGAAATTTTCTTTTCTTTTATTATTCTTTGTATGGTAAGCTGCATAGCTCGGCCTGCCGTAGTGCTGTCGCTACCGAGATTGAGGGCGTTGGATAGTGTTATCGGAGTTTTTCTTTTTGAGATGGCTGATTGTTGGAGGTATGTTTCGTCAATTATTTCGATGTCAAGTATGGGCTTTTGGTATAGTTCTTCGCGGGTGAACTCCAGTGCCAAACATGCAGCATTGTTGGCGGCAATAATTTTCCCAGGCATATCATCATCAATCATAAATGCCAGAATGATATTCTGTGATTGTAAAAATAGTTCAGAATGCCAAGCATCGTTTGTTTGTGCTGTTTTTGCTTCTAAAGTTACCTTATTTAGGGATGTTGCCAGTTTGCGGATTCTTGAACTCAGATTTTTTGTTTCGGCGGCACACTTTTTGAGTGCTTTGGTGTTATTAACTCGCATAAAAATGATAGAAGTTATTAGTAAAAAGATTATTATTATTAAAATGGCAATAAACATGAGGTATCCTTTTAAACAAACGATAAAACCTACTAACTTGTGTACAGTATTGTTAAGCTGAATAATAGTCAAGGTTTATTTTGAAAGGATGCACGAGCCTATATTCTCGTAATATTAAAAATCTATTTTGTGAACGAGGATGTCTTAGTGAGCAGTAGCTCTGACTCGGAACCGTTACGTAATGGTGTTGATCATCCTGTTGATAATGTTGACAATGGATGGTTAGCTCCGGTAGGTAGCAGTGTTAAATATAAGTTTGATACTCCAGCACATATAACAGAACTTCGTTTTGTTTTTGAAGTAAGGTAAGTCTAGACCTATTTTACTTAAGTTTCACATCAACAAGGAGTTGTAGATTTTCTTTTACAAGCACATCATCAATATTTTCATCTAGAATATGGGCACCATATCCTCTTGGTATCCATACTTCATATCCGCCACGATGTCTTGCTTCTCTGGCTGGTAAGTAGGCGTACGAGCCGTTTGTAACGCTGGCACACAGTGTGTAACGAAATGGGCTGGCATGTCGAAGACGTAATGATATTTCGGCAAAGAGCTCCCCGGGGAATGGAATGATGGCAATATCGTCGATAGTGATAATTGTTTGGCGAAAAGCTGTTTTTGTTTTGATGTTTTTGCTTTCCAGCGTATTTACAACATCTTCCCAGTACATGAATTTACACATATCAACTCCCCAATTATCTTTATTAGGATATGCCGCAATTATTTCTTTTTTTGCTGTTTCAAGTGAAGGAAGTTTTTGGAACGGTAGTATAATGTCTTTTGTAATGATAGCAAGTTCCGGATTTTTATTCCAGGTTTTTATTGATGCGTATGCATGTAGTGCATCAGTTGCCGCACGGTATCCTACTTCGCGTACAGAATCAATTCCATCTCCTGTTCCTGCGGAGAAACCGACATCATGTTTGTTGTCTACTATCATGCAGTTAGTGCGTGGGCCAACGTTTCCAATTGCCCCATTTATAAAAACTACAGGAGCTTTAGTTTGAGATTCTATACGATCTTTCATGACACCGGGCCAATCTCGAGATACTACAGGTCTATCACCCCAAGCTGTTGCGTGTGCACCATAATGAATAAGGGTTGTTATTGGTTTGCCTTTGTCGTTTTCAAACCTTACTATTGTCATAAACGGGTCATAAAGTTTATATTCATCTCCTCGCATTTCCGTAGAGTTGTTTAGTGCTACGAAACGCCGGTTAATACCGGTCTTGCTACGAGTATCTGTTACTCCTGTTGTTGCTTGCTCTGCAGTATTCTTTGCCGTGGCTACAGAGTCAACAATAGTTGCTAAAACAGAGTTAACATATTCTGATTCTACTTTACCCCATCCGTTAAAATTTAATGTATTAGGTGCAGTATGTGTATGTGTTGTTGATACCACTATATTATCTTTAGGGATTTTTGTTTTTTTATTAACAGCATTTTTGATTAGCGATACCTCACTGAATTCAACGGCAAGCCAGTCCAGATTAATAAATGCTGCTTCCTCTTCGTTTTGCATAAGATATAATGTTGTGGAGTGCAATGGATCATTGATTTTCTCTGCGGGTCTATCTTTTTGTCCGTAACCACCAAGACGAACTCCTAATTCAGGTGTAATATCTGTCCGTCCAACACCAACTAAAAGTCTATTCTTTTTCATAATATATTCTCTCTTTTTGTGCTTGTTATAAATATTATCACTAATTTTTCTGTTTTGAGGTACTTGCAAAACTATTTATCTGCCCGATTGCGAAGCTTTCGGTATGATCTGCGGGCACTTTTTGATTTTATGCGGCATATTCCGCTTTTTCGCAACTTTACAGACCCTACGGGTATGCTCAATTGCTCAAAAGGCAGAATCTGCTCGCCTAAAATGCAAGAAATTGCCACGCACAAGTGGTTTTGCAAGCACCTCTTTTGTCTAATCTTTTTAACTAAAATATTTTCCGTTTTGTATTAGATGGTGTTTTTATAGTCTTATAACCTTCTGAAAGCTTCAGCTATACCATTCATAACATTTTCATTGGTAAGAAGCCAGTCATGAGTTAGGCATAGTGCTTGATTTTCGCATATATCATCAGCAATTTCGCAGTTTTCCTTACGGAACATATTTTGTGGTACAGACCATAATGGATGTTTATAGACAGAGCCGTATGTTTTACCCAGAGATAGCCCTTCGTTTCTAAGTGCTTTTATAACATCATCAAGAGATTTACCATTTCGTTTTGATTCATCTATTAAAAATACAAGTGAATAATATCCTTGAGTATCAGCTAAACGTCCTCGTTTTTGTATGGTAATGCCGTTAATATCTCTAATGGCATTACGTAGTATTTGGGCATTATGATCTCGTTTTATTGTTTCATCTGGGAGGTATTTAAGATTGTCAAGAAGAACAACGCTTTGAAATTCCGTACATCTGTAATTATGGCATATAAGACCTTCAGGTGGTGGTGTCCCGACATTTCCTTGCGTGGAGGATAGGTCATATCCAATATGTTTTAGTCTAAAAAGATTTTCAGATAGTTCATTACTATTTGTTAGGCATATTCCGCCTTCTCCGCTTGATAATGTTTTTGATTGCTGAAAGCTGAATGAGCCGATATGCCCAATGCTTCCTATACCTTTGCCATCCCATATTCCGCCATGGGCATGAGCACAGTCTTCTATTATTTTTACTCCATACTCTTTTGAAATATTCATCATTTCTTCCATGTCGACCATTGAACCATAAATATGAACAGGTATTATGGCTGATGTTTTGGTTGTTATTGCTTTGCGTACTTTATCGGTATCTAAACAGAGAGTTTCAGGATCAATATCAACAAACACCGGTATAGCGCCATTATAAAGTACGGCCATAGCAGTTGCCATCCAGGTAAGTGCCGGAACGATAACTTCGTCACCGGGTTTAACCCCGACCGCGTTAAGTGCACATTGGAGAGTAACTGTTCCGTTTGCCATAACAATTCCATGTTTTGCAGAGTGCATCCGAGCAAAAGCATGAGAAAAACGTCTTTCGTAATCTCCGTTAAATGACCAATTACCGGACATGTAGACTTCTTTTAATAATTCTGCTGTTTCGGTATGCGGGATTGGCCATGATGGAACTTTTGATTTCATTTCGTCTGATACTGCTTTTAACTTGTCTTTTTGTATATTACTCATAATATTTCTCCTAAATAATTAAACTGTATATATGCTATGATCTTATTGTAAAAAAAACAATGGGCCCACATTGCTATTATTTTGCATTTATTGCTATTTTTACATAATATGTCGTATCTTTAGTTGTTTGCATAAAAAATAGATTCTCATATTAAGTTTTAAAATATAAATTATGAATAATAGATTGTTACAGGATGAGTGGTTGGAACTATTTAAGTTTCCGCAGAGTTGGAGGTTTATAAGTACATTTTTTGATGAAGATGTTTTTATAACTGCTGATATTATTCATAAAAAGTGGCATTCTGAAAATTTAGATCAGCATTTACATAAAGAAATACTTTTTGCTATTAAGGGAGAGTGCGTTATGAGCCTTGAGGGGAGTTTTTATAAGGTGACTCCCGGTACGGTTATGCTTTTTAATAAAAATGAAAAACATGACATGTTCTATCCTCCCTGGACAGATGGTTGTGTCCATTTATGGCTTTTTATTGTGAACGAGACGATTATGCCACGAATTATTTGTATTAATCAGGGTGAGTATTATCAACGAAATGAAAAGGAGGAACCGATTATTCATTTACCGGAGATTTGCCCTTCTTTTTTGAGAATATGGACTGATTGCACCAAGAAAAATAATAGCTATCCGTTAGCGTTAGCAAGTGCAAGGATGAAGGTTGCTGTGGAAAATATAATTTTAGAATATGTGCATAGAGGTTTTTCTGGAAGTATAACGGGTAAAACTGAAGCTATTATACGCCGGGATAAAGTGGTAGATACAATAAAAGAGTATATATATGATGCTGCAGGAGCAGGAATTACATTAGATAGACTTGCTGTTGTCTCCGGGTACAGCAAGTATCATCTTCTTAGGGTTTTTAGGGAGCGTACAGGTTTATCTATAAGAGAATATGTGAATCAATGTCGCATTATAAAATGTAGAGATTTACTTAATAAAGGGTATAGAAAAAATGAGATATCTGAAATACTAGGATTTTCTTCTCCAGGAACCTTCTCTCGCTGGTTTAATAAAGTTCACTCTGGGTGATTTTGATTTATCCAGGATTCGGCTCGCGGGGACAGTTCGTCCTATCGTTTGCGTAGCTCTATCTTTTTAGAAGATTAATGTTACTTTGCATTGTCCTGTAAAGTTGCTTACTGTAATAGTTTCATTTTCTGTATCGTAAGTACCGCCGGAGATGTTTTCTGGTTTTAGGAAGTCAAAGTGAGGAAGCCTGATAAGTAGGTTTTCAGGAATTCTATTACTGTCTATGTTTACTTCACAGGATATGGATTTACCATCATTTGAGCAGGTTGCTTTAACATTGAGTTTTCCGAAGTATGAGACAACATTATTTAGTTTTATTTCTTCTCCTGGATTTAACCATTTTCTTGGTATAGCAGAAAAAAGTTTTAAATCATTTTCGTCTTCAATATATAACATCCAACGCGTTTGCATAAGAAACCATGCTTCTTCGTGTGTTTTATGTTGACTTGCATGATGATAATGTTCCCAAAAACTATATGTTTCTTGATCAATTAGTCCTGTTAATTGATTGTAATACATTTTTAGAAATGCTTTTATTTCTCCTCGTTTTACATGGGCAAAGTCATGGCGGCAATAATAGGGCTGGCTTAAGCCTGCGTTTTCAACTGTTGCCGGACTTTGATTTGCCTTAAGCATTAAAGTTGTTCCTATTTCATTGGCATCAAGTACTTCGTGAAAAACAAGGTAAAGAGGAGTTGTCAATGTTTCTCTGGTTAGGAATGAGCCATGAGTGAACCATTTTCCTTCTTTGGTGTATAGTGCCGTTGCACCAACGTCATCGGCCCAAGATTGCATTAGAGGTGCCCAAGTTCCATTTCCTGTTGGTATAACTGGAGATTCTGCCATAGTTGCATAAAATGATTTACGTAAATCATTGCGGTATTCAGCAACTTCTTTACGGAGCTTATCAGCTTGTTCGGCATCAATTTCTTCATACATTTCAACGCAACGTTTTAGTCCGGCATAGGTTCCTGCATTAAGGAAAAATTGATGGTAGAAATCATCAGGATCGGCAACCTTACCATCAACCAGGCCATAACACCTTGTTCCTCGTAATTCTTCAGTTTTGTTTTTGTTGCGCCAGGCCAGTAGGTATTCACATGCTTTGTCAATATGCGGTTTTACTCGTTTTAACCATTTGGTATCTCTGGTATAACGAAAATGCTCACCCATAGTCCATAGTAAGGGGCCTGTTTCGGATTCGTATCCAAGGTAGTTTTGAATAAAGCCATCATCACGCTGTCTTTTCAGAAAGAACTCAATAGATCTTTCTGCAATATCATGCCAGCCCATAGAGTCAAAGAACTGAATTATAGGAGCACTTTCGGTGCCGATAGGTGCATACCATCCAATTGTAGCAGCGATGGGACCGTCTGGTTCTCTTCCTATAGAGGCGATATCGCAATGTAGTAAGCCCGCTTGCACAAGTTCGTTAATTGTCGGTTCAGGAATAGAGATGGAGGCTTTTGAGTCTAGTTTATCTTGCCAATATTTTATTGCACCATCACGGTGTTTCTCAAAATTCTGTTGTTTAAGCTTGTCGGCACGCTTTTGGGAAATAGGTGAATGCGGGACCATAAATTCAAAAACGACCGAATCTCTCGGTTGAATCAGTATAGCCATTTCTTCATTATAAACCGGTTTGCCGTCAATTGTGGCAATTGAGAATACATCTCCATCTTTATTGTATGAATAACCTTTTTTAGCATCAAAAGTATAAGTTGCTTCTTCATAGTACGGAGTTTTAAACCATGCGTAAGATGGGCTTTCACTTTTATTGACGGCAGTAATCCGGAAGCGACATATTATTTCTTCCTCATTAGCCTTAAGTTCTTTTTGAAAAGAATCTATCAATTCTTTTTGATTTTCTTCTTTAAGCATGTTACCGCTAAAGTGTGCATAGCCGGTCAAAAAATCAGTCCCTTTAACTTGTCCGGTATTTAATGGGGTACTTTCCAGTGTAGCAAATGTTGTTAGGTTATATGTTATTGAATCTTCTTTTTGAATAGAGTTCAAGATGGGTAATGTTCCATTTTCGAGGCGACGGGAAATATTAATACTGCAGGCACTTCCTTGTCCGACAGCAAAAAGAATTTTTTCAATATTTCTTCTTGTGTCAGGATCAAAAAAATTCACTAAAGAGTGGTAAACAGGAATAATCTCACCCCAAAACCCCATTTCTTCAATATATCCAACTCTGAAAATCCTTATATCCCTAGCTGTTGATAGCCAAATAGGAGAATACTGCTTTCTGTTTCTTGAGACTGCCGTTTCCCAGCTTTCTTCTTCCTCGCATTCAAATCTTTCAAAATCGGATTTTCGTTTGATTGAATTTATATCCGTAATAATTTCATTATAATTACGTTTATCATCACCGCAAACAGCTAAAACGTTATACTCGGAAATGTAAATTGGATTTTCAGGAAATAGAGCATCACGCAGAATAAAGGAAAAAGATGAATCATCACAATGCACTGTAATGAGGGTGGGGGATGTGGTGTGGTTTAGTGTTATATCGGAGATGTTTACTGCCACCCCGCCATTTTGTTTGTTGTCAAAGTAAAAAGTAGAGTTCTCGCACTTTCCTTCACCGCAACAGATGGCAAGGTTTTGTAATGAGCCGCTTTTAACTTTAATTGTTCCTGAGGACGGTGCATGTTTCCATATTATTTTGACATTAACTGTTGATGATTTTTGCATTATAAATCCTTGTTTTGTACTTCATGAATTACCATAAAAGAGAAAATAATTGCATATTGTTTGATTGATGTCAAAAGACAATTTTAAAGAACCATATTTATATTGGGAGTATTCCACCCAATGGGGGATAAAAATTGTGATATTATATAGTGCAATGTCTATGTGGGTTAAAAGCATAAAAAAAATAAAATTTAGGCTATTTCTCTTGCGTATAATTATCTAAATGGTATTATAAGGAACAATAAAGGGTCTATAGATCGTGTTTTAAAGAGAAATTATCTTTATATGTGAATACGTTTACTTGGAGGGGATGAAGGTGTTGTTAGGTTACGTCGGCTTTTTAGTTGCGTAAATGTTATGTTGTGATGGTAAAAAGAGGAGAAGTAGTGATGAGAAAGATTGTTACGGTAAGTTTGTTGTTGGTTGGTTTTGTTAGTAATTGTTTCGCTGCCACATGGTATGTGAATGCATCTAAAATAGACAATTCCGGTGCAGCCACAAATTGGGCGACCGCAGTTCGTGATATTCAGTCCGCCGTTGATAAGGCGGGTGATAATGATAAAATATGGGTTGAAGCTGGTGTTTACAACAAGGGTGGGGCTGTTAATGATGGCAGTAGCTCTTTGAGTAATCGTGTATCCATCGGAACTCATCTGTATAATCTTGTGATAGAGGCTGTACATAAAGGGCTTGATGAAACTATTATTGAGGGAGCTGCTGATCCTGGTACAGGTGGAAATGGTCCTAATGCAACTCGTTGTTTTTGTGGTAATGGACAAGTTCAAAGCATACAGGGATGGCTGATTGGCTTTACGCTGAGAAATGGATATACTTGGAACGGCGGATCGCCTAGCTGGCCACATGATGAAGTTGGTGGAGGAATGCATAGCGGGCAAGCAAGTAATTGTTGGATATATTCTAATATAGCTAATTCTGGTGGGGGAGCGTGGGGATATAGTTATTTATACGATTGTAATGTATACAGCAATACTGGTTGGGAAGGCGGTGCCGGACTCGGGGGGGAAGTTTGGGACTCGACTATTTATGCTAATCACGCTACAAAGAAAGGTGGAGCTTGTTATAGTTCCGTGCTTCATAGTTGCATAGTTAGCAATAATATGGCTGACGATTATGGCGGAGCGATGTATAATGAATGTAAAGCTTATGATTGTCAATTTATAAACAACAGCACTCCAGCCGGATATGCTGGTGTTATGGCTGCATCCTGTATTGCAAGTAATTGCATAATCAAAGGAAATTCTGCAGCCAGTAACGGTTCAGTTATTCAAGAGCTGGATTCGGTAGCAAATAGATGTTATCTTTATAACTGCCTGATAACCAAGAATTATGCCGGTGGGCTTCCTGGCAGCACAATACTTGGTTATGTGACACTAGTTAATTGTACCATAGTAAATAATGAATCAGGATTTTCTGGGGCAACTGCCGGTTTAGACGGATATACTGTAAATGCAGTGACATCCATTAATTGTATAGTATACGGAAATACAAACAGTGCAGATGGTATAGAACATAATTATACAAATATGGGATATATGGTAAGCTGTCTGACATCACCTGATCCTACAGGACAAGCATTCGATGGTGGTGGAAACATAACCGGAGATCCGATTTTCCGTGATGCGGCTAATGGTAATTATCATTTTTCTGTTGAAAATGATTCGCCAGCAATAGATGCAGGAACAGCTACCGGAGCTACAGCTTCTGATCTTGATGGTGTCCTGCGTCCAAAAGATGGTAATCATGACGGGAGTACAGCATATGATATTGGGTGTTATGAGCATGTTTATGTACCACCTAGGGGAACGCTAGTAATTGTTTTATAAATGAAATTAATGAAGTGCTTGTAGATAGCTTATCACGGGCACTTCCAATTTCAGGAATAATCTTCAATAATGTGTAAAGCTAAGCAGTTTAGTTGCAAGCACCTCTATTGATAAGTGTATTATAAGATTTGCGTATTCTGTTATGAAAAATAGTAGAATACGCATTTCTATATATAGTAGCTATATTTATAATATTAATCAGGAAGGCAGCAAATGTATAAGATATTGTGTTTTTTCGTTTTCATATTAACCTCTATGAGGTTGTACGGTTCGGCAATAGATGTGGCGGGAGGATCTGATGATAAGTATATGATGCCGTATTATACAGGGAAAATTATACCTACACCACAGCAAGTTGAATATAAAGATACCTATTTGTCATTATCAAATGTAGCTATAGTTTTAAATAATATTTCAAGTGATGATCCCAGACTTATTTACTTGACTGACAGAATTACTCGTTATGGAGGAAAGTACAACTTTATTATCGGATCCGATAAATCAAAAGGAATAGTATCGTGGATAAAAAGGCTTATTGGACATGACCCGTTAAAAGAAGCAACTAGCAATCACACATCTGTTTTTATAATTAATGCGACGACATTAGAACCACCAAAACATAAACAGGGATATGTCGTAAAATCGAAAGGTAAAAGAATTGCTTTAAGAGGAAATGATTATCAAGGGTTGCTTTGGGCAATAAGCTCTGTTAATCAGATGATATTTATTAAAGATGGGAATAGTGTGGTTCGATCTTTTGACACCGAAGACTGGCCGGATAAGGAGGTTCGCGGTATGTTGGGATATGCTAAGCGAATAGGAATAGAGTGGTATGCTCATTTTATGGTTGCATTTAAATTCAATGAAGTTGATTTTGTTGGACATGTACCTGGTGGCACAGTATATCCATTGGATCCTGGTTCAAGAGAAGGGATTGGTGCTTTTAATAAAGAGGAATTTCAGAAAAGTATTGATGCTGCAAAAAAACTTTTATCTTCGTTAAAAATCAGGTGGTATATTGGGACTAATCCCGAATCCGCACAGGCAGTAGAGAAAAGTGATGGAAAATTTCAGGCTAATTTTTCTAATGATAAAGATTTCGATTTTTTCTATAATTTGATTTTTAAACCGGTAGCAGAGGTTGGTGGTGATATCTCTATACACCTTGATGATGTTCGTTTTCCTGTGCATCCCGATGATATAAAAAAGTTTGGCTCAGCAGCAAAAGCTGATTATGACTTTGTGCTTAGAGTGTATAATAAGGTAAAAAAAATCAATCCAAAGATTAAGGTTTTGTTTTGCCCACCATTTTATTGGGGACCGGATTCAGGTTGTCCATACCCTGAAAACAGGGAAGAATATTTAGAAACCATAGGTGAACTTCCTGATGCTATAAGTTTTTATTGGACAGGTCCAAGAGTATTGGGATGCAAGGTTACCAAAAAGTCGGTCAACTGGTTTTCAGATTTAACAAAACGGAAGCCATTTATATTTCAGAACGGTTTAGGATTTCCGCACATATATCAGTACCATTATGGCTGTGATCCAGTTTACAATTTAACTAACTGGTATTATGACACGTATTTGGATGATGTTCAGGGATATTTTCTAAATGGTGGAAATTATAATAATAGTGGGGTTTTGGTTTCTATTGCTGATTGGTCGTGGAACAAAAAATCATTTAATCCTGATGAAGTAATAATTGATGCTGTAAAGAAATTATTAGGACCTGAACTATATCCGACAGTTAAGACGATAAATAAAATTTTATCAGAATTTGATAAATATTACTCAAACCCGATAAATCCTAATGCAGTTTTGCACGCAAAAGAGATAACGGCAGCGGATGTTGAATTAAATAAAGAGTTAAAAATATTAGAGGAAAAGAATCCAAACAACGATTATTGGATGGGGTTAAATACTTATGTTGCAAAAGATTTTGCGGAAAATGAATTAAAGCGGGCGTTAAGAAATCCAAATTACAATAAGTATTCAAAAGGAGAGCAGGAGTCCAAAAAGCAAGCAAAATTAGAGGTTAATTATAGCTCTGATAATGATATATTATTGTCAGCATTAAGTTTTGTCGGCGGAATGGGCCCTGATTTTTATAATTATAAAAATCAGGACAAAAAGATAAATATTCAACGAAGATTATCAACTTGGATATATGGTAAACAAAGCATAAGATCTAGTCTTGAAGCTAGATTTGAGATATCACCATTTCCTCCTTCAGGAGATTATGAATTAATCATTTCAGGTCTTGATGATGATGCAAAGGCAAAATGTCCTATCAAAATATGCTTAAACGGGTCTACAGTCTTTTCTGGCGATAATCCTTTTTCAAGGAAGAATTGGAGCATTAAGAAGTTTACTATTCCCGGTCATTTTTTCAAGCGGAATAATGTTTTGACAATATCAAACATTTCGAAATCAGATACAACAAGTGGACCTCCATTTTTTATGTTAAATTATGCCGTTTTACGTGATACTTCTAAAACAACCAAGTAAAAAGGAACAGATCCATGAAGAATAAACTTTATATTATGTTTGGTTTGTTGGTTGTTATATGTCGAACCATAGTAACAGGGGAGGGAATGTATAATGCTACTCCAAACAATTCTATAACTTTAGGAAAGGATGTACGTCCATATGCAGCATATACCGGTGATGTGAATAATGACAAAATTAAAGATATTATTGTATGTAATTATAAACATGGTGATGTAGATGGATCTGTGCTTCTGTTTTGTCAAAAAAAGGGACGTTTTTTATCAAAAGAGAGTTTTTCTATTCCTATATCCGAACCACGTGGTATCGTTGTGAAAGATATCGATAATGATAATAGGAATGATATCATTATAACGGAACTGCAGAAAAGTTTACATATATGCTATGCGAGAAATAGATTTAAACCGAAAACTTTTAAAGATACTAATATGTATTCAGCAGGGCTATTAGAGGTTAATCTAAATAGCTCAATCAGTGACAAATTATCAGCGTCTTTACTTGGTAGAGCTGTTTGGTGGCGTGTTGCAAAGAATGGAAAAGTTACACAAACATATATTGCTCGTCCGCCGTATAATCAGTCTGAGTTTCCGGCAGCCGGTGATCTGGATGGTGACGGTGAATTGGATTTGGTATATCCATATAATGATGTTATGTTTATATATTATGGACCATTTACAGCATGCGATATTCTTAGTCCTCAAATGTTATTTAAGTATAAAAAAATCAAGATAAAGGGTCTAAAGGGTAATATACAAAATATATGCATTGGTGATTTTAATCACGATTTTCGTCCTGATATTGTTGGGTGTGTACCTGGAGATGGAATCATCTTTATCACTCAAAGTGCACCGTTGGGGTATAATAGTAATGAAGTATCATTTCGTATTCTCGGTGATTTTTCACAAATTAAAGTTGCAGATATAAATAACGATAAGCTAGATGATATAGTGGCAATTGATAATAACTCACATTATGTTAGAATTTTTCTACAGAAGCGGGGTGGTGGATTTGTTGATGATTATAAAGATGCTGAACAAGTCATAAAAGAACGTGCTTATAATATCTTGTTGGATGATATTAACTCTGATAATAAAATTGATTTAATTGTTACGACCACGTATAGTTCTATTAATATTTATCATAAATTGTAAGCAAAAAAGCTTTTTGAGGTAAGCCGATATAGATGTGTGACTTAGATAAAAAAACTATATATGAAGAAAAAGTTTCTTTGAAAGAGGCAAACCCATCTTTATGGGCTGAAAAGTATATTATCGAATGTATTATTCAAGATGTTTTTGAGGAGAATTCATTTTTACCTCCGCAACGCCAATTAGCGGAGACACTGGATGTACCGCGTTGGGCTCTACGGTTAGCATTAAAAAGATTATCAAAAGTAGGATTTATAGAATCAAGTCGTGGGCGCGGAACACGCGTAGTAACAAAAAATAAGCTTGTTGAAAGTGGTACAACTATTGCCGTTATACGTATGCCGCTTAGGGCTGGTAATATGGAGGCTCAACATATTAGGGATGGTATTTTGTGCCGTATGCAACAACTAAGATGTGATTTTGTCGAGATTAGTTTGCATGATAAATCGCAGAGCAGTAGTCCGCTTGGGGAAAACAGTAGAACAGTAAATGTAGACTCTTTATCAAGTTTATTAGATGAGTTCTCGGCATTTATTTTTCTTGAACTAGGCTCGTATTTTCATAAACCGGAACAACCGGGTGCAACCTTTATTAATGAACTTGTTGCTAGGAAGTTACCTTTTGTAGTGGCTAATTTGGAAGAAAAACATGATGTGTCGTCAACTTGTATTGACCATGCAGATGTTACTGTTCGTGCAGTAAAAACAGTTGCTGGGTTTGGGCATGAACGTATTGCTTATCTTGGTACGGCACCTAATGTGTATTTTTATGATAAATCATTGCAAGGTTACAGAGATGGAATGCATATGATGAACTTACCTGTTGATGAATCGTTGGTAGTTTTCTGTGAAGACACTACAGCTATAGATGCTTATCTTTCCTGTAAAAAACTTATAGACCGTGAAGACTATCCTACTGCTATTATTGCTGCACGAGATTTATTAGCAAATAGTGTATGTAGTTATATTACAGAAAGAGGAATGAAGGTCGGTCGCGATATTTCTGTAATTGGCTTTGATGATGTTAGTTGGGAGGGGACAGAACCATTTTTAACGACTTTTCATGAACCATGTACAGAGCTTGGGTCTCTTGCCGTGGATATGTTATTGGATAGAATTCGTGATAAAACATTACCAATAGAGAAAAAGGTTCTTGATGCACCCTTAATCTTACGCCGTAGTGTCGGTCCGCTTTAAAAAGGTCATGGGAATTATAATTAAAGAAAGAGAAAGATGGAAAATAAAAGAAAAATTGTAATTGTTGGTGCAAGTTATCGAGCTATGCATGGATTTATAAATAATATTCAGAAATATTACGGTGAACAGTATGAAATTGCAGGGGTTTCTGATCTTACAATTGATAAAGTTGAAGATTTGAATAGTTATATAGATAAAAACTTTAAAGCATATAATGATTTTGATTTAATGTTAGCTGAAGTACGTCCTGATGTTGCCGTTATTGCGAATATCGATTGTGTACATGTTGATTATTTAGAAAAGACTTTAGCTGCCGGTGTGCGTTCTGTTGTTGAGAAGCCGTTATGTGTTGATGCCAAACAGAGTCAACGCGTTAGAGATGCAATAAGAAAATATCCTAATATTGAAGCAGTAACAGCACATAATATGAGGTATCACCCTGCATCACTTAAGATAAAGGAGGTTTTAGATTCGGGAAGAATTGGTAAGGTTCGATCAATAAATTTTACCGAAACCCTTGATGTAGATCATGGTGCAAGTTATTTTCAGCGTTGGAATCGTACAATGAATGCATCCGGTGGATTGCTAATTCATAAATCTTCGCATCATTTTGATATGCTTAATTGGTTTATAGGTTCGTATGCAAAAAATGTTTCAGCTCATGGTGATCTCTTAGCATATGGAGAAAATAATTGTCCATTTGATAAAAATGAAATAGCTGATAATTGTCATAAATGTCAAAAAACTAAAGAAGAGTGTCGCTATCGTACGGAGTTGACCGGACCACGCTATTATTTGCATAAAAGTAATTTAGAAAAAGGAGATTATACTCCCGATTTATGTGTGTTTTCTCCTGATATAGATATTACTGATCATGTTAGTGTTGGTATTCGTTATAAAAATGGAGTTCACGCATGTTATACACTTTGTGCTCATTCTGCCGTTGAATCAATGAGGGTTGAAATAGAAGGAACTATTGCTCGACTGGAGTATGAGGTGATTTACAGTAGTGATCCTAATATAAGTAAAAGTGAGGGAGACCTCAATGGCCATTATCAGATTCTTAGGGTTATAGAATTTGGTAAACCGGTTGAAACTGTAAAAATCCCAGAAGTTAAAGGTAGTCATGGTGGTGCTGATTTACTTATGTGTAAAGATCTTTTTGGGGGAGAGAGTAGTGATTCTAAAGCAACGCTTGAAGATGGTCTTCAAGCAGTGTTAATTGGTATTGCTGCAAATGAATCTATGCGTACCGGTAAGGTTGTAGAATTAGAATCTCTTGAAAAACAGGAAACCTTTGTCTGATTTTCGATCCCTACCGGTGTTTAATTTTACAAATAAGAGGCTGTACTTGTTGTCAGTAATATGGTTTTATAATGCGGTTTATTAAAGAAGTTATGTTTTTAAATTATGTGAATTATATAGGGGATTTAGATTATGTCAAAATCATTGGAACTTACATTAGTTGGTGGAGGAATGATAACAAATGATTTGTTATTGCCTTCGGTGTACAATCTGCAACGGGCAGGTGTTGTTAGTAAAATAAATATATGTGCATTGAATAGTGCGCCGTTGAAGGATTTGAAAGAATCTGAGGAGCTTAAGCAGGCGTTTCCGGGGCAGGAATTTACTGCATATCCAAATGAGAATGAGGATCCATCAAAGAATTTTCCTGAACTTTTTAAAGAAGTGATTGCATCTATGGCACCACGTCAGTTGGTGGTTGTTGCAATGCCTGATCAGCTTCATTATATGGTTGTGATGGAGGCTTTAAAGAATGATCAGCATATTTTATGTGTTAAGCCTTTGGTACTGGAATATGAACAGGCAGAAGAAATTGAAAAAATAGCCTACGAAAAGGGACTTTTTGTTGGAGTTGAATATCATAAACGTTTTGACCGGCGTTCTTTAATGGCTCGTCGCAATTATGAGCTTGGCAATTTTGGTGAGTTTGTGATGGGTGAGGCTAAAATGATTGAGCCGTATTTCTATCGGTCATCGAATTTCCAGAATTGGTTTACTGCGGATCGTACTGACCCGTTTGTATATGTTGGCTGTCATTATGTTGATTTGGTTCAGTTTATTACGGGGTTGAGACCGGTTGAAGTAAGTGTTTCTGGGGTTAAGGGTAAGTTCCCAAATGGTAATGAAGGCTATATGTGGGCAAATGGTCGTGTGATTTATGAAAATGGTGGGATTCTTTCTGTAACTGACGGTCTTGGCTATCCTGATGATGGTGCGGGCAGTAATGAGCAGTGCTTAACTATGTATTGTGAGGGTGAAGGTAAGACGGGAATGATTAAGCACAACGACCAGTTCCGCGGTGTATCGCATAGTTATCTTGAGGGTATTGGTTGTGCGGGTAGTACATTTAATTATGTTAATCCTGATTTTTATCGCTTAGTACCTTGGGAAGGTGAAGGTTATAAGCCGATAGGGTATGGTTATGAGTCTGTTGTTGCAACTTTGATTATGGCACATCGTATTGAAACTGCGGTTGACGGTATGGACGATGCAGCATCCCTTGCAAAACGTCAAGAGATGATTAAAGAGGTTGATGAGAAGCGTATTATTGCAACGCCTGCAAATAGTAGTTCTAATGAACTTGTTATGGAAGCAGCACGTTTATCTATTCTTAATAACGGTCAGATGGCTCGTATTACTTATGGCGAAAATGCACATGCGGAATTAGTGTAACTTGTAAGGGGTTGTAAATGACAAAGATTACAGCAAATGTGCCGCTACTTGATGGGGTATTTGATATTGAGATTAACGGTGATGAAATCGTTGCCGTTAATCCTAGTTCATTTAAAACAGAACTGTATGCAGGACCTGTTTTATTTGATATTCAGGTAAATGGATATGGTGGTAAAAGTTTATGGGGCATGACTGATGATAATGCTGATGCTTTATCTGAAATAAATAATATGTTTGTTCAGCAGGGGGTTGGCTTATGGATACCGACAGTTATAACCGATACACATGAAGCATTGTTGCAATCTTTTCGTTCAATAGCTAAAGCTCTTGATGCTGATTCTGAGTTGGAGAAATCGATTCCAGGTTTGCATCTAGAAGGTCCATATATTTCTAAGGTTGATGGCCCGCGTGGTGTGCATAAGTTGGACTGTGTTCGTCCTGCGAACTGGAATGAGTTTGTTCAGTATCAAGAGGCTAGTGGTGGAAGGATACGGTATATTACACTTGCACCTGAAGTTGATGGTAATATTGATTTCATAAAGAAGTGTGTGGAATCCGGTGTTATTGTTGCGATAGGACATTCTGATCTTGATAGAGAGTCAATGAATCGAGCGGTTGAGGCTGGCGTAACGCTAAGTACTCATCTTGGTAATGGTGCACATAATATGATTCAGCGTCATAATAATTATATCTGGTATCAGCTTGCTTCAAGAAAGACTTTTGCGGCATTTATTTCGGATGGTCAGCATTTGCCGTCTGAATGTCTGACATCAATGATTCACGCAAAAGGGTTAGAGCGTTCTGTTATCACTTCTGATTGTGTTGATCTAGGTGGTATGCCGGCCGGGGTTTATGGTGATGTTGAAAAATTACCAAATGGGCGTTTGGTTGCTACTGGAACGCCAAATCTTGCCGGAAGTTCAAGTAATTTGCGTGAATGCGTGGAGCAGGTTGTTAATCTTACCGATTTATCTCATGCACAAGGCTGGACGCTTGCAAGTATACAGTCGGCAAAGGCTGTTGGGTTACCTGATAAACTTGGAATCGAAGTCGGGAAAGAGGCCTCGATTACGGTTTATAAGCGACCTGATAATGATTATAAGATTGATGTTGTTGAAACTTGGGTTGCTGGTAAGCGATTGTTTGCAAAGTAATCATCATTTTTCTTTATAAATCTTTATCTCTACCGACACAAGGTCGGTAGGGATGAGTTGTGACAGGGAACGGTGCAGAACACCGTTGTCAAGAGCACTGTACGGGGGTGGAAATCGGTTCTCTGGGCCGATATTTGTGCCGTTTATTGTGAGGATTAAGCTTATGGATACGGGGTTGACTACTGGGACATCGTTTACCTGTCTGTTTTTACAAGATTAGCTGCCTGCGTAGCCGCGGCATCAGCTAGGGCCGCACCTTTTGCAACTAATGTTGCAAGATCGCAGTTGCCCAGGCTTGTGGAATGCCCCATGCGTCCTGAAGATGAGCAGATTGCGAGAGGGGTGTCGGCTTCTTCGATTACGAAGGCCAGTTCATTGTTGAGTTTTTCTGTGCCTGAAAAGATCCCCATGACAAGAGGAGCTTTTTTGTATGATGAGAGAGAGCCTGTTCTTGCTTTTTTGTCGGCAACGCTAATTTCTCCACTACGAAGTTGTTTGTATCTGTATTCAAGTTAAAATATGTATGTGGTGTTGTCAATAAGTTTACTTTTCCCACGTAATTAACCGTTTATCGATTGTGACCTTTGAGAAACTAAAATTATCTTTTATCCAGTTTATTGTTTCTTGTTGATAAATAAACACGTGTGTCGGATCGTTTTTGTAGTACCATTTGTCAAAGTTGATGGTTTTATTATATATATCAGTCATGCAGTATAGTTTACCGTCTGGAAGTAGTAGATTGTTTAGAAGTTTGAATTCTTTATTTGGATTATAGAAATGTTCAATTACTTCACAGCAGGCGATATAGTTGTACTTATTATTTAGTAATTCTGGGTGATTATGAAAGAATGGGTCATACTGTTTTATGGAATAATTGTTGTCATCTAATATTTTTGAAATTACCGGGCCTGTACCTGCACCGAAATCTAAACCTGTACTATTTGTGGGAAAATCACGCATTATGGATGATGTAATAGGGAATACAAACTTTTGATAGCCAGCATCTTCGACATTATTATTATGCTGTTCGTAGCGAGTTAGCTCAGATTCTCTATTCGGGCGTTGATCCGGTGGGACAAATATTCCATAGCAATTTTTACATTGATAATAAAGTTGTTTGTTGTTCTGATAAAATATTGAGCTGTTGTTGTCGCATAATGGGCATAGATTTTGTTGTTTTGTTATATTGTCTTCAACAAAATTAAATTTCTTTGCCAAAACACATCCACCTACGCCGGGTTTACATTCAATTCTCTGTAAATTACAGAAGTTACTTTTTATTTGGTGCGGGCAGGTCCAGCTCATAATCTTTTGATCTGTTTATTTACTGTTTTTGCAAATAATATCGACTACATCGTCAATACTTTTGCCTGTTGAATCAATTGTTATGGCATCATCGGCAATTTTTAATGGATCTTTTTTACGGCTACTGTCTATTTTATCGCGACGTTGTAATGATGAGTTAATCTCGGTTATACTTTGTTTGCCTTCGTTGCTGGCTTGTTCTGCATGACGTCGCTTGGCTCGTTCTTCCGGTGAAGCATCGAGGTAAAATTTATTTTTTGCATTTGGGAATACGGCAGTCCCAATATCACGGCCTTCCATTACAAGGTTGCCTAGTTCCGGCATTTTTCGGAGCCATGCAACAACTACATCTCTTGCTTCCGGGGTAGCGGCGATAAAACTTACATGATGATTGATGTCCGGTGTTCGTAGTTCCTCGTTAAGTTCCTGTCCGCCTATTTTAAAGCAAACAGCATTATCTTGCACGAAAAAGTCTGGCTGGATTGATTGTGCAAGTTTAGCATTTGCAGCGAAGTTTGTGGTATCAATGTTTTCTTGTAGTGCTTGCCAAGTTATTGCTCGGTAGAGTGCACCGGAATCTACGTATAGACCTCCTGTTATCTTTGCAACACGCTTGGCTACGGTTGATTTTCCTGATGCGGCTGGCCCGTCTATTGCG
Source organism: uncultured bacterium (assembly GCA_947311825.1). Classification (GTDB taxonomy): domain Bacteria; phylum Verrucomicrobiota; class Kiritimatiellia; order UBA8416; family CAMZLY01; genus CAMZLY01. The sequence goes on along the minus strand of CAMZLY010000150.1, from coordinate 13,718 downwards.
ATTACATTGTTCATTTTAAAGTTGTCAGTTATCAGTTGTGAGTTGTTGGTACATCTGCATTGCTATGTAAAGCGTTGCCGGTTGTTTTGACTTCTGGTTTCTGACTTCTACCTCCTTTTGGTTAGTGTTATAAACTGTTATTATCTGTCCGATCTGACTGATTGGACCGATTTGTTTGGGTTAATGAAATTAAGTCTTTCTCAAAATCAGGGTAAGATGTGGCAATGCAGTCAGTGTTGTTTATCTGTACTGGTGCATTAGCATGTTGTGATAAAACAGCCATAGCCATGGCGATGCGATGATCTCCGTAACTATCCAGAGTTATATTGCCGTTGATTTTATTAGGGCCGGTTATAATCATACCGTCAGCTTTTTCTTCTACGGCAACGCCCAGTTTTTTCAGGTTTGTGGCAACTGTTGCAATGCGGTCGGTTTCTTTTACTCTGAGTTCAGCGGCATCACTAATAATAGTTTTACCGGTGGCTAAAGCTCCGGCAACGGCTACTAGTGGTAGCTCGTCGATAAGGTTTGGTATCTCGTTGCCGGATATTTCGGTGCCGGATAGTTGATTGCCTTTTACAGTTATATTGCCAATGGGTTCGCAGTTGTCGGTATCATGAGGGATGCATTCAATATCAGTACCCATACGACGCAGAACGTCAACCAAGGCTGTGCGGCGTTTATTTAGTCCGACATTTTTTATGGTTACGGTTGCACCTTTACGACAAGCGGCAGCGGTAATCCAGAAGGCTGCAGATGAGAAGTCTCCTGGTACTTGCCAGTTGCCGGGTGTTAGTGGAATTGAACCTCCGGCATAGCCTATGATAGAAACTGAAAGGCCGTCTATTCTGACAGGTATTCCCATAGCTTTAAATATTTGTTCTGTGTGATCACGAGTTTCTTTTGGCTCAATTACTTCTGTTGTGCCTTTTGCGAATAGTCCGGCAAGTAATATTGCGGACTTTACCTGTGCAGAAGCCATTGGTAGCGAGTAGGTTATGCCATTTAATATTCCTCCGGTAATTTTAATGGGGGCACAGCCTCGGTCACCGGTTAGTTCTATTTTTGCTCCCATAAGTTCTAATGGGGAGCTGATTCTTTTCATTGGTCTTGACGAAAGGGATTCGTCACCGATAAGTGTTGCGGAGAAGCCTTGTCCGGCAAGTAGACCGCAGAGTAGTCGCATACCGGTTCCTGAGTTACCCATATCTAAGTAGCGTGATGGTTGGGTGAATTTACCGCCCGTACCGGTAATAGTTATATGTTTGTCTTGTTGCTTGATTTTTGCACCTAGTTTTTCAACGGCATGTAAGGTGTTAAGACAGTCTTCGCTGCATAAGAAATTATTAATTTCTGATGTTCCGTTTGCCAGAGCGCAGAGCATTGCAAGGCGATGCGAAATGCTTTTATCTCCGGGTACTTCAATGATTCCATTTATTTTTTTTGATGGCGTAATTGTTATGCTCATTTGTTTAAGTCCTTATTTAAGTGTCCAGCAGTTTTTTGTAGCTTGCTAGGGTGTTACCTCTTAGAGATAGGTAACTACTTAATCTTTTTTCTTCTCTCCATGTTATCGGCTAAAAAAGTTCGTATTTTTTCAAAGTTATCATTTTCTAAGTCTGTTTGAAAGTTATTTATAACAGATGAAAAGGTGTTAAGTTCCTCGATTATGGAGGTTTTATTGCTTTTTACTATGTCGTACCATATTTCCGCAGAACCTCCGGCAATGCGTGTAGTATCTAGAAAACCACCGCCACAAAATGATGCCGTGTTGTTTGGTTCATGATTGTTATTGTTTGGATTGAGTACTGTATCAACTAGAATAGCAGCTATTATGTGCGGGAGGTGGCTCGTTTTAGCCATTATCTGATCGTGCTGTTTAGCGTTCATTATTGATGTTATTGAACCTAGATTCTCCCAGAAATTTACTAGTTCTTCTGTTTTGTTACTAGTTTTTTTAGGGGGGGTTATAACTACCATTGCATCTTGATAAAGGTCAATAGTTGCGGCAGCCAGTCCTGTCTCATCTGATCCTGCAATAGGGTGGCTTCCTATAAATTCGGCGTTAGAGTCTTGGAATAAAGGTGATACGGTGTTCATTATTTCGGATTTTGTACTACCTACGTCTGTAACAATACAGTTTGGAGCAAAGGCGTTTGCTGATTTTTTGATGAAATCACAGATGGTAAGGACGGGCAGGCAGAAGATTACGATATTAGCATCTTTGATTGACTCTAATATGGAGTCGGTTGTAGAGTCAACAGCCTTCATTTCCAGTGCTTGGATACGGGTCTCTTCACGACGTGCATAGCCGCATACTTCATCGGCAATATTACAGCGTTTTGCCGCAAGTCCGAGTGAGCCGCCCATTAGTCCAAGGCCTATGATGCTTAGTTTTTTCATGTTTATATAGTTTATAGTTATCAGTTGTTATTTATCAGTATCGGACGGATCTGTCTGATCGGTCGGATTTGTCTGATCGGTCGGATCAGGCTTATCTTTTTCGGGGAGGCTTGCTATTTCTAGTTTTTTTGGTTTTATTAAAACTTCTTCTATTATTTCTTCGACATCGTCTTCAAATGCTAGTTCTTGGTTGTCGGCATCTGGCTTATCGTTTTTCTTTTTTTTGCCGAGATCGGTAGATACCAGCATTGGCTCGATTTGATTAAGCTCTTTTAGATCTTTAAGTCCAAAATGTTCTAGGAATGTATGTGACGTTCCGTATAGTAGTGGTCGTCCCGGTAGATCGCTACGTCCTACAATTTTTACCAGCTGCATTTCCATTAGTGTTTTTATCATGTGTCCAACGGCAACCCCGCGGACACCTTCAATTTCTGAGCGAGCAACTGGTTGGCGGTAGGCGATGATGGCAAGAGTTTCTAGGGCTGGGCGGGATAGGCGATGGGGCTTGTCAATGGCGAGCATGTGTTTTAGCCAAATACCGCAGTCGGCATCACTTTGTAGGCGGTATCCGCCGGCTACTTCTTTGATGGTGAATCCGACATGGTGTAATTCAAGTTCTTTGACCAATTCTTCCAGTGCATTTTTTATATCGGCATTTTTGACGTCGGTAAAAATTTTTATTTCTTCGCCATGTTCTTCAGCTACTTCAACTATACAGCGTCTTATTTCGCGAATAGTTAATGGTCGCTTATTCGCAAAAATCATAGAGCCAATAATTTGTTTAAGTTCAGGTATTTTCTTCATTGTTGTTCTCCAGTTGCAATTCTTCTTGAGTTTCGATTATGGCCTCATTTTTTGTGTCGTTAAGTTCTTTCTCTTCGTCAGTTCCTGAAATCAAGATTTCGCCAAAAGTATTACTTTGTTTTAAATCAAGTTGCCGTAAGCGGGTAAGTTCCAATAGAGCCAGAAATGTACAGATTATACCATTGCGTGTTTCTTCTCCCTTGAAAAGTGAGATGAAAGATACTGTTTCCTTTTCTTTGACAATGTTTAGAATGTAATCAATCTTATCTGCGACAGTAATACTGTCCCCGACAATTTCACCGATTTCGTTAGTTACGGCATTTTTTATTACGTCATCAAAGGCCGCAATGAGATCAAAGATACTTACATCGTGGAGAACGACACTGCTTTCGTCAGATGCCAATGATAAGACTTGTCCGCCAATGCCGAAAATATCTTCTTGGTGTAGCTCGTTATCCTGTAGTCGTCCGGCGGCATCTTTAAATTTTTTATATTCTACAAGCTGCCTTACCAGTTCCCAGCGTGGATCGTCACCTTCTTCTTCATCTTCTTCGTCGGTACGCTCTTCTACGGGAAGTAGCATACGACTTTTAATTAGCATTAATGTTGCCGCCATAACAATGAATTCGCCGGCGATATTAAGATCAAGCATACGCATTAGGTTAAGGTATTCCATATATTGAGCCGTTACCTTTTCAATAGGGATATCATATATATCAACTTCATCTTTTTTGATTAGGTAAAGCAGTAGGTCTAGGGGACCTTCAAACACCTCTAATTCTACTTTGTAGTCAGTTGTTGCCATTTTTTTAAAGCTTTCAGTTATCAGTCATCAGTTATAACAAGTTACTGATAACTTTATTAGCAGAGTCCTACGGCTTTGCGTGCTGCATCAAGTGTTTTTGTGAGTTCAGTGCGTGCACGGGTTGCACCGTCTTGTAAAACCGATTCCACATAGTCCAAATTATTTTCAAGTTCTTCACGTTTTTCTCTAAATGGTGCAAAATATTCCCACATTGCTTCAAACAGTACTTTTTTAGCTGTTCCATATCCATATCCGCCAGCTTTGTAATGCTCTTCCATAGTTGCAATGTCTGTGTCTGATGCAAATAGTTTATATAAGGCTACTACGTTGCAGGTGTCTGGATTTTTTACGTCTTCTAGTTCGGCACAATCGGTTACAATTTTCATGATTCGTTTTTTTGTAGCTTTCTTGGCACCGAATATTTCAATGTGATTGTCGTAAGATTTAGACATTTTTTGTCCATCAATACCTGGCACTATTGCGACTTCTGAACGAATAGCTGCTTCGGGTATGGTGAAAACTTTTCCAAACTGGTTGTTGAACTTTATTGCAATATCGCGGGTTACTTCTACATGTTGTTTTTGATCCTTGCCAACAGGTACAGTAGTGGATTGTACAGATAAAATATCAGCAGCCATTAGAACGGGGTAGGCGAAGAGTGCATGGTTTGCCGGAATACCTTTAGCAATTTTATCTTTATAGGAATGACAGCGTTCAAGCAGCCCCATGGGGGTAACTATGGAAAGTATCCAAGCTAATTCGTTGATTTCCGGTATGTCACTTTGCCGGTAGAATACCGCTTTTTCAGGATCTAGTCCGCAGGCAAGGAATGTTAGTGCGACATCTAAGGTGTCTTCGCGTAATTTGTTGGGGTCGGAAACGGAGGTTAGTGCATGGTAGTTGGCTATAAAGTAAAATGCTTCACCCTGATTTTGTAGCTCAATAGCCGGAAGCATCATCCCAAAATAGTTTCCGATATGCAGTTTTCCTGACGGTTGTATTCCTGAAAGTGCTCTCATGTGTATCCTCTTTTTATATTCTTAGTTATGTTGTTTTAAGTAATTTGATATTAATAGCAAATATATGATGGTTTGATAAAGAAAAAAGAGAGACATCCGCAGATTTCGCAGATTTCTGAGGAATAATAAAAATAAGAAAAAGCTGTATATGTTGCCGAGTGGTGTGTTATATTCGTGCAGAATTTGATTTTAAGAATAGGGGTTATTGATAGATATGGCAAATAAAACGATAATTTTTTTACCTGATGGGATGGCTGATGAACCGATTGCGGAGTTGAATGGGACGACTCCGTTGGAATATGCGGCAACACCTGCAATGGATTCAATCGCTAGTGATGGGCGTAGTGGGACGTTATTTACTTTACCGGAGGAATTTCCTACTAGTAGTGAAGTGGCGAATATGTCTGTTTTGGGCTGTGACTTACCTACAGAATATTGTGGGCGTGGTGCGGTGGAGGCTGCTGGGCGTAATATTGTGCTTGGCCCTGATGATGTGGCTCTACGGGTTAATCTTATTACAACGGTTGATGGTGTTATAACCGATTTTTCGGGGGGGCATATTGATCCTGCTGATGCGTTAGAGCTTATTGATGAACTTAATGGTGCTTTTGGCTCTGATAAGGTTTGTTTTTATCCGGGGGTTAGTTATAGAAATATTCTTGTTTTAAGCGGTTCTGAGTTTACAGCAGATGTTAAGACCGATAAACCGGACGATAGTCATGGTGAAGTTGTGTTGGAACATTTGCCGATGGCCAAATCTGTTGCCGGTGAAGAGATTGCGGCTGTTTTGTCACAATTGATAAAAGATGCTCCTGCAGTATTAGAAGAATTTGCTGTTAATAAAAGATTGGCGGCAGAGGGGAAACCGATGGCTAATGGAATTTGGCCGTGGAGTGCAGGTAAGGCGGGAAATCTTCGTACATTACAAGAAAAGTATGGTATAAGCAGTGCAGTTATTTCTGCGGTAGATGTTATTTTCGGTATTGGTCGATTGCTTGGTATGGATGTTGTAGATGTTTCGGGAGCAACGGGATATATTGATACTAACTATGAGGGTAAAGCAGATGCGGCAATAGAGGCTATAAAAACGCATGATTTGGTTTATTTGCATATAGAAGCTATTGATGAGGTGTCACATGCTCAAGACTTAAAGCTGAAAATTCAGGCAATAGAGGATTTTGATTCTAGGGTTGTGGCACGTGTGCTTGCTGCTGTTGGTGATGATGTTAATGTGGCTGTTTTGCCTGATCATCCTGTGCCAATAGCTTTGGGCAAGCATACAAGAGTACCAGTGCCGGTTGCGGTTAGAATGGGCGGTGTAGAGCCGGATGATATTAATGTGTTTAGCGAAAGTGCGTGTTTAAGTGGGGCGTTGGGTGATATGAAGGCTGATGATTTTATGAATTTGCTGTTTCTTCAACAATAAGTCCGTCATTGATTTTAAGTATGCGGTCGCACTTCATGGCGATATCTTTATTGTGTGTTACTATGACGAGTGAATGATTTTCTTGAGTGGTCATCTTGAAGAGTATATTTAGTACTTGGCTTCCTGTTTCTTCATCAAGATTACCAGTTGGTTCGTCGGCTAGGATAATTTTTGGCTTGTTCATTAGTGCTCTTGCCATGGCTATGCGTTGTTGTTCGCCGCCGGATAGTTCTAGTGGCATGTGGGTTGATCGGTTTTCTAGGCCGACGGTGGATAGTAGGTGCATTGCGTGATTTCTAATTTCGGTTGCTTTGCACCAGAGGTTTCCGTGTACCATTGCCGGTAACATGACATTTTCAAGTACGGTCATTTCTTGAAGTAGATGATATGCTTGGAAAATGAATCCGATTTCATTGGCACGTACGGCGGATCGTTTTGTTTCAGAAAGTTTATAGAGTGATTTGTTTTCAATAAATACTTCTCCTTGATCTGGTTTGTCTAATCCACCGAGAGTGTGGAGTAGGGTGGTTTTACCGGAACCGCTAAGCCCGATGATGGCAACAGATTCACCGGGAGAAATAGTTATATTTGCTCCTTTAAGAACGGTTACGGTTTTGTGACGCATGCTATATGTTTTATGAATATCTTTTGCATTAAGCATTTTTATTGTTACTTTCTAACAGTTCTAAATTGAATTTACTGAGACTGTCTAGAATTATATCGGCATTTTCTACATTTTGGCGAGGACAATGTTTTCTTGCAAGTGCAACGCAGAACATGCCGGCGGCTTTTGCGGCTTTGACTCCGGCGGTTGAATCTTCAAAAACCAGGCATTCGGATGGTTTTAAGCCTAGTTTTTCTGCGGCTAGCAGAAAGCAGTCGGGGCTTGGTTTTCCATGTATATAATCTTCTGAGCCGAGGTAAAAACTGAGGACTTCTTCTGCTCCCATAATTTTGGCACTATGTTCGATATCACGGCGTGATGCACCGGAGACAATACATACCGGATAGTCATGTGAGAGACTTATTAATAAATTTATAGATTCAATTATGCGTATATCTCCTTTGTCTCGTAGTTCGAGAAATATTGGATATATGGCTCTATCCATTTCGTCAATTGAAATATTCAGTTTAGGGAAGCGTTTGGCAATATTTTCGTAAACAGATCTCCATGATTTTCCATAGACAATATCCATTGTTTCGTCTTCGGTGACATTACAGTTGTTGTCATCAAGGTATTTCTTTGTTGCTTTAACCCATAGGATGTCTGAGTCCATTAGGGTTCCATCTAAATCAAAAATATAAGCTTTAATCATGTCTGTTTTCTCGATTTTATCTTTTGTTGTAATAGGTTGACCTGTTTTAAGTTGTTGTATGTGACTTATGAGACTTATGGGAGTAATGTGTTTCTTAATCTAGGTGCAAATATATAAGAAGCGTAATTTTGTTTGCTTGCCATTGCTTCGATACAATTAAAGTTTGGTGGACCCGGCTGGACTTGAACCAGCGACCAGAGGATTATGAGTCCCCTGCTCTGACCAACTGAGCTACAGGTCCAAACTTCAACATTTGAAACACGCATACTACAGAACTGTTTTAATAGTTGCAATGTAAACCTTGTATAATTTGTATTTTTTTTATAGGTGGTGTTTTTGTGAGGGGAAAACACGGACAAATACGGACTGGTATGGACTTACACGGACAAAAGAGGGGATTGATATGGCCGGGCATGGACTTGAGTGGATGAATATGGATTGACATAAAATAGGGCGAGTTCTTGCGAACTCGCCCTGTTTTTTATTTTGACTGCTGGGCTTTATAATTTTTCGATTATAGCCATTGGCTGGCCTTTTTGTACTGCATCACCATGTTCTACAAGGAATTTTATGATTTTGCATTTTGATGGTGCTTTGATTTGGTTGAAGAGCTTCATTGCTTCTACAATACAGACAACATCTCCTTCGTTAATTTTATCACCTTCTTCTGTGAAGTTTTCCTTACCTGGTCCGGGGGAACGATAGAAGGTTCCGTTTAATGGAGCATCAATGGATGGGCCTTTAGGAGCTTCTTCAGCAACCGGTGCGGCTTTTGCTTTTTTCGCTGCTGGTCTTGGTGTTGCTGCTGCAGGAGCGTCGGCACTGCGTTCAGTGCTTAGTCCTGAACCTTTTAGGCTTAGTGTTAGGTCGTCACGACGGATTGTAAGTTCGCTTAGTCCAAGTTCGTTAACCTTTTCTACGAGGTTATTGATTTCAGAGTAATCGTGATCGGTCATTAGTGGCTCTGCCGGCTCTTTAGGCTTGTTTTCTTCGTCTATTTTTTCGCGCTCAAGGTCAGCTGGTGTTGCCGGGCGTTCGCCAACCGGTAAATTTCTCCAGCGGAAAAAGTCTAGTGCCGGTTCAGGGAAGAGGGCGAATGAAATAAGGTCTTCTTCGCCGTTTACCAAGGATGCATCTATATCTTTAGGTAGTGTTGGCAACATCGGCTCAAGGAGATCCGCCGGACGACATGTTATTGGCTTGTCTTTGCCGAGGATTTTCTTTTTTATTTTTGCCGGGATCGGTGCCGGTGATTTGCCGTATAGTCCTTTGACATAATCTTTTGTTTCTTGCGTTACCATTGAGTAGCGGTCACCGGAGATTACATTAAGTACTGATTGGATGCCGACAACTTGGCTAGTAGGTGTTACCAGTGGAGGATATCCCATGTCTTTACGTGTACGTGGAAGTTCTTTCATTACATCTTCCAGTTTATCGAGCGCACCTTGTTGTTCTAGTTGTGAACGAAGGTTTGAAATCATGCCGCCAGGGATATGGTGGAGCAGGACTTCTGGGTCGATAATATTTGTTGGATGATGTGCAAGTTGACGTGTGGGTGCGAGACCGAGAAAGAATTTAGTTATTTTTCGTAATGCATCAATATCTAGGTCGGCACTGAATTCGGTGTTGGCAAAGATAGAAAGCATGGTTTCTACCGGTGGCTGCGATGAGAATCCTGACATTGGTGAAATTGCACAGTCAATTGCTTCTGCCCCAGCTTTTACACTATCGACATAAGTTGCCACTGCCATACCACTGGTCATGTGTGAATGGATTTGGATAGGGACATTGATATTCTTTTTAAGAGCACCAACAAGTGCTTCTGCGTCAATAGGTGAAAGAATTCCAGCCATATCTTTGATACAGAGTGAATCTATCCCCATTTGGACTTGTTCTTTGGCAATTTCAACATATTTTTCTACGGTATGAACTGGGCTGATTGTGTAGCTGATTGTTCCCTGTGCATGACCGCCGTATTTATTGACTGCTTTGATTGCTGATTCCAGGTTACGATTATCGTTGAGTGCATCAAAGATTCTAAAAATATCCATACCGTTTTCGCATGCTAGTGCAACGAAGCGGTCAAGCAGATCGTCCGGATAATGTTTGTAGCCGAGAACATTTTGACCACGTAGCAACATTTGCAATGGAGTTTTTTTTGCACGTGCCTTGATCATACGTAGACGTTCCCATGGGTTTTCACGAAGAAAACGTAAGCATACATCAAAAGTTGCACCGCCCCATACTTCTAGGGAGTAGTAACCGACAGAGTCTACAACGTCAATGATTTCCATGATATCATCAGTGCGCATTCTGGTTGCCCATAATGACTGGTGTGCATCACGTAAGGTTGTGTCTGTGAAGTGTAGGGGAGTCTGTTTTTTTGCAGCTACAGGTTTTTTGTTTTCTGTAACTTTTACTGTACTCTTTTTTACTGCACTTTTCTTTACTGATTTTTTAGCTACAGCTTTCTTTTTCGCTGTTTTCTTTTTAGTAGTTGCTTTTGGCATAATATTTTCTCCGTTAGTATTAAAAATGTTACGTGTTTTATACGTTGGACTTTGTCCAACGTTTGGCTCATAGAGCCAACGCTACATGTTTTGGCTCATAGAGCCAACTCTACAATTAGCGTTTTTTCTTTCCAAATCTACCTAGTGCTGCGAATTTTTCGTACCGTTTGTTAACCAGTTTAGACGTAGAAGTACGCTTTAAACGATCAATATATTTAACAAGTGTCTGTTTGACGGCAATCATGGTTTCGTCTCTTTCGCGGTGTGCACCACCTGCAGGTTCGGGAATTATTTCATCAATTACTTTAAGCTTTAATAGCTCGTCAGATGTTATTTTAAGGTTTTCTGCTGCAAGTGGGGCTTTGGCACCGTCACGCCATAAAATTGATGCACACCCTTCTGGGGATATAACTGAATAGACGGCGTTTTCTAGCATGATAATGGCATCGCCAACACCAATACCGATAGCACCGCCACTGCCGCCTTCACCTGTTATAACAATAATGATAGGTGTGGCTATTTGTGACATTTCTGCGAGGTTGCGTGCAATAGCTTCTGCTTGTCCGCGTTCTTCAGCTTCGAGTCCAGGATATGCTCCCGGTGTGTCTATGAGGGATACAATGGGAAGTTTGTATCTTTCGGCCAGTCGCATTAGGCGCAGTGCTTTACGATAGCCTTCAGGATTGGCCATACCGAAGTTGCATTTTAAGTTTTCTTCTACAGAGTTGCCTTTTTGATGTCCTATCAGCATGACTTGTCTATTCCCAATGGTGGCGAATCCGCCGATGATGCCTTGATCATCACCATAGCACCGATCACCATGCAGTTCAATAAAGTTGCTACATATATTTTTGATGTAGTTATTGATAAGCGGGCGATCTTTATGGCGGGCAACCTGAACGGTCTGCCATGGTGTCAGGTTTTTGTAAATCTTTTTGCTGATAGATTTGGCCTTGCGTTTTAGTTCAGTGATTTCTGAACGAAATTTTATGTCGGAACCTTTTCCGAGTTTTTCTAATTCGTTGATACGTTCTTCTACTTCTAATAGTGGTGCTTCAAAATCTAAGTCCATTTGCTTTTCCTTTCAAATAAGGTATGTCGCCACACAATGTGGTTACTCTTATATATCAGATTTATGGTTAAAAACTGTTTTAATGCCAGAGATGATCCCTTTTTTATTATTAGTCTGTATGGCATCTTTTTTAAGATTGATTAGTTTGTCGAAGTCTTCTACTGTAAATGGTAGACGGCATAAATTGTCATCCGCTTGAATTTCTAAAGCTTCCGGCGAGTTGTATTCTAAGTCTAGTCTAACAGCAGGAATAGTCATGATTTCTGCTTCAAGACAAGCTTCGATGCGTCTGTTGCCGGAGATCAATACGTTGTTTTTATCAATAATTACTGGATAAATCAATCCAATTTTTTTAATAGAAGCTACCAATGACTGCAAGTCGCCGTGGTTTTCTCTGACCGAGCGTTTAATTATGACATCAGCAGTATCTATTTCTATAACAGTATTATTCATTAACGTCTCCGCTTCGGTGTTTTCATTGCGTAGGGGAGAAATTGAGTAAAGAACTCTTTCATATCTTTACGGGCAACGATCTTGTCAAGAAATCCGTGTTCAAGCAGATATTCGGCGGTTTGGAAATCTTTCGGGAGTTTCTGTTTGATAGTTTCTTCTATCACGCGTCTGCCGGCAAAACCAATTAGTGCTCCTGGTTCAGAGATATTTATATCGCCGATAGTGGCAAAGCTTGCTGAAACACCACCGGTAGTGGGGTGGGTCAGTACAGAGATATAAGGTACGCCTGCTTTGTTTAGACGTGCTATGGCCGCACATGTTTTTGCCATTTGCATTAGCGAGATAATACCTTCATGCATTCTTGCACCACCAGAGGCGGAGAAGATTATATATGGTCGTTTATTTCTTAGAGCGTATTCTGCCGCTAGCAATATTTTTTCTCCTGTTCCACTACCAAGGCTTCCGCCCATAAATCTAAAGTCCATAACTGCGACAACTACAGGAATGTCGTTGATGTTTCCGCAACCGGTAACAACGGCTTCATTCATGCCTGTTTTCTTTTTGGCTGCTTTAGCTTTTTCGGCATAGCTTCCTTTTGCATCAACAAAGTTGATGGGGTCATTGGTTGAGATTTCGCTATTAATTTCCTTGAAAGTACCATTATCCAAAATTAGGTCTAACCTTTCCTGATAATTAAGGCGGTCATGGTAATTACATTTTGGGCAGACTTTTAAGCCTGCTATCCATTCTTCTTTATAGACATGCGCTTTGCATGATGGACAGATATTCCATAATTCTGATTTTTCTTTTGATTCACTTTTTTGTGATTTTTTAAACCAAGCCATTTTTTGATTTCCTGATATTTATTTTATTATAATATGCTGAATTCTATTCAGACTGAAAATCAAGTATCGCATTGAATATTGATGTTTTACAATAAAAAAATTAATTTTCATTAAAAGAGGCATTTGCAAAACTATCTGCGGGACTTTTTGATTTTATGTGGCATATTCCGCTTTTTCGCAATTTTACAGACTCTACGGGTATGCTCAATTGCTAAAAAGACAGAATCTGCTCACCTGAAATGCTAAAAATTGCTTCGCACAGTAGTTTTGCAAGCATCTCAAAGAAAAAATTAAAATAAGTACCTTGTGGGGTTGACCTTGCTTCTGTGTAGTGCGATAATTGTACCAATAATAAGAAAAGTAAGACGGAATTGGGATAGTAAAAAATGAGAAGCATGAAAATGATATTTAGTTTATTTGGAGTGATGTGTATGTTGGCATCTGCGGTAAGTGCGGATGGTAACGATAAAGCACGTGCTACAATAGAAAATCTGAATCGCGCGGCAATGAATCGCGAATGGGCAGGTAGTGCTCTATTGGAATCTGCTGAAAGTCAGCAGGCGGAAGCAACAGCGATAACTAAAGAACTATTTGAAACCGATACCGCTCGGCGTTCGGCATTTCGTCGTGCAGGAAAAATATATATCAATGCCTCTAGGTCATTTGCCAGTGCAGTTAGTAATTTTGATAAAGCTGCCAACAATTATAATAAAATGGTTAAACTATACGCTAAACTTGGTGATATAGAGGATAAAGCTGCTACTCAGGCAAAATCTGTTATAGTGCGTGGAAAAGGCACTGCGGCATGCCGTCAGGCGGCAATTGTATGTGAGGCTGCGGCGGCGGTTTATAATGGTGATGCCAATGATTTAAGGGGTGCTGCCAGTGCTACTCAGGCAGCTGCCGGGTGGTGGGAGAAGTTGGCTATGAGGTAGCTTTTGTTAGTGAATAACTAATAGTGAATAGTGAATAACTAATAGTGAATAGTGAATAACTAATAGTGAATAGTGAATAACTAATAGTGAATAGTGAATAACTAATAGTGAATAGTTTTTATGGGGGGGG
>CAMZLY010000149.1 GCA_947311825.1 uncultured bacterium | reverse complement strand
CAGTAAGTATGCCACCGCCGCTTTTAAGCCGTTCAACATCCATCGTCCAACCTTGAATCGTATAATCTTTGACAATATGATTCGCCCATTTACGGAACTGCACAGCACGTTCATTCTCAATTTTGAAACCAACCGCAATAATCGCTTGCAGATTATAATGTTTTGTGTTGTATTGCTTCCCATCAGCGGCAGTTATTCGAAAATTTCGAATAACTGAATCTTCTTGCAACTCGCTATCGGAAAAAATTTTCTTCAGGTGATAGTTTACAGTATGTGTTTCAACATTATAAAGAACGCCCATCATCTTCTGGGTGAGCCAGATATTCTCATCCTCATAACGCATTTCTACACTATCTTTAGAGTCACCACTTGCAGCAACAAACGTCAGATACTCCGCTGCAGAAGAGCGAATCATTTCGGTAGTATTCTTTTTTTTAGCTTTATTCCTCATTTACAACTCCATTTTGCCTCACAGGTAAACAATAATCTTTTAACCAGTATTAATCTAACATTCCTGCAATATAACAAGTTTATTATTTAACAACAACTCATCTTTATATCGATACACGTGCAAAACTCTCCGCCGGTAAAACTAGAAATTTCTAACATTGATATGCAGCATGAACAGGATAAAAGCGACGGTATAATCTCGTCTGGCACAAACAATGTGACACTTATAGTGAATCACCTGTTTTATGATACCTCTCGGAGATAGGTATTTACTATAAATGTCTGCCGGTAAAATAGAAACGGCACAGAGCACCGTTTTACGAGGAAGTAAATCGATCCTCTGGGCTGATGATTGCCGCACATCACAACTCCCATCCCTCCATTCGTGTCCTTGGAAAAAATAAATACAAGCTATAAAACATTCACTCCACACCGTCCATACCACCTCAAAATGGTGTGTCTTTATATTTATTCGTACGAATAAAATGATATTATTCTTATATATTCATACCAAAAAGATTGACATTGGTATTGTTATTGTTGATTATGAACGCATGAAAAGAGATTTTGAAGAAGTACTTATTGAATGGAAACAACAAAAGCAGAGAAAACCTTTGCTGGTGCAGGGTGCTAGACAAGTTGGAAAAACCTACACTCTTGAAAAGTTTGGCAGGGAGTATTATTCGAATTATGTCACTCTTGATTTTGCTAAAAATAGCGATCTGAATAGAATGTTTGAGCCTAATCTGGATCCAAAGCGTATATTACAGGATATTGAGCTCTATTTTGGTATGGATATTCAAATTGAAAATACGTTGATAATCTTTGACGAAATTCAGCTATGCCCTAACGCCCTAACATCTCTTAAATATTTTTATCAAGATTTTCCTGAAATTCATATTTGTGCCTCGGGCTCTCTTTTGGGTGTTGGGCTTAGTGTGGCTAATTTTCCTGTTGGCAAGGTACAGCGTGAATTTTTATATCCGATGTCTTTTTTCGAGTTTCTCAACGGAATTGGTGAGACACGACTTCTGCATACACTGCAAGCTGTTGAACAAAAAACAGAGATATCCGGTATTGTTCATCAAAAAGCTTCAGAGCTTCTCAATGAATATTTAATAGTTGGAGGATTGCCGGAGGTTGTCGCTGTTTATGCGGAAAATCGTAACAAGCTAATTATTGCCTATAGTTTGGTTCGGAAGTTGCAGAATGAACTTATTCTTTCTTATATGGATGATATATCCAAGCATGCAGGAAAGCTTAAAGCGGTTCGTATCGCCGCATTGTTTGGTAATATCCCTGATCAACTGGCTAAAGAGAATAAAGTCAGCAGAAAATTCACATTCAAAGGTGTGTTACCGAAAAATTCAAATTATTCAAATTTAGAAGGACCAATTGAGTGGCTCAGTCATGCTGGTTTAATACATAGAGTTCCTATATGCAATAGAGCTCAACTGCCCTTATCTGCCTATACCAAAGCAAATGCTTTTGTTCTTTACCTTTTTGATGTTGGTATTCTTGGTGCGATGCTAAAGCTTGATCCTGTGGTTTTGCGTGATTTTAGCTTCGGGCAGTTTAAAGGTTTTCTTGCCGAGAACTTTGTTCTGCAGGAGTTTATGACCACTGATTGCAAACCAATATACAGTTGGCGTGAGAATACTGCAGAAATTGAGTTTCTCATAAGTATAGGCAGTGAGATAATACCTGTTGAAGTAAAAGCTGGTGTAAATACCAAAGCAAAAAGCCTGCGAGTATTCAAAGAAAAATATAATCCTGCTAGTTCGCTATTATTGTCGGGGAAGATTAAAAAGCAGACAAAAGACGGCAATTTACGACTACCCCTCTATCTGGCATCTTTATTTCCATTATTATCGAAATAGCTTTTATGATACCTCTCGGAGATAGGTATTTACTATAAGTATGCATCGGCTAGTGTTTCGGAGATGTCTTTTAATTGGCAACCTTTACCGCCGGCGGCTTTTCTTAGGTTTACTAGGCAGATAGGGCACATGGTTGCTATGTTTTGTCCTTGCTCTTGTAGCTGCTCTATTCGGTTGCCGGCTATTTCGTGTGCTTTCTTTGGGAAGAGTGCTTCGATTGGTCCGCCACAGCAGTGGGTGGATTTTCCGCTTAGTTCAGGTAGCTTTACATCAACACCGGCATTCTTTAATAATTCGCGTGGCTGATCTACCATGTTTTCGTAACGTGCATATACGCAGGAATCATGAATAACTAGTTCTTTATTACATTGCTTTAATGCTTCTGGTGCTTTTTCTGCAAGGACTTCCATGTAACTTTGTACTTCTATATCGTAGCCTGGTACAACTTTTGGGTAAATGTCACGCATCATGTTGGTTGTGTGTGGATCAACTGTAATGATTTTTTTGACGCCGTTCTTTTTGAGCTTTGCATATACTTTTTTGGCGTGAGGAACAAATACCTCATCTAAACCTTCATCATAGATAAGTGCACCTGAATACATCTCGTCGCCGTATAGATAACCTAACTCGACGCCGGACTTTTTTAGTAGGCTGGCGATGTTGCGTAGTATTTTGTTGTTTTCTACTTTCATCTCTTTTGATGCCATTAGTGACATGAAAAATGATAGGTTTACGATTTTATTTGCAAAACGACCTAGCGGGAATAGTTTTGTGATTGGGGATTCTTCGAACATTGCCATCTGCTTTGACATGGCGTCAATTGCCGGAATAAGTTGATACATGTGTCCGGTATAGATTACGGTTTCTCCGCCTTTGGGGAGGTTTAGTCCTTTTGCCCAGCCGGTGGCTGCTTTTTTCGAGATTGGCAGAACACTGCCGCGTTGTTTTACGTTGTCAGCTAAAATTCCTAATATAGGTGCTATTGGTAATGGCATTTTTTAAAGTTCCTAGTTGTTAGTTATCCCTACTTCGCTCTTCGAGCTACGAAGGGCAAGCAGTTATCAGTTTGCCCTCCATACTCCGCATTAGCGGTGTAGGTGGGTTGTCAGTTCCGGCTCGCTCCGTCTTCGCCTTCGGCTACGCCGTGACAAGTGGGAGAGCTCGCCCTACCTTTTTGTGTTTGTTTTTTATCCTGTATATCCTGTGTATCCATGTTCGATATTTTTTTATTCGTGCATTCGTGGCAATTATTTTATTAAGTTCATTTCTTCTTTGTTAATTAAGTTGCGCAGGTAGCGTACATTTTCTGCAATATGCACATCTTGCGGGCAGTTTTCTTCGCACATACGACATAGTAAGCATTGATATATTTCCGGGATACGTGCTTTTACTTTTTCTTCTAGTCCGAGCATTGCTTCTCTAAATAATTTCCGGGGAAGCACTTCGTATCCCATTGGGCATAATGCTGTACAAGTTCCGCAATGGTAGCAGGCTTCTGCATTAAACTCTTTCGAGGTTTTTAGTTTCGCAGCTAGTTCTGATGATACTTTTGACATAGTTTATAGTCCTTATTCTGCCACTTCCGGCTCTTGTTCTTTAAGTTCATACTTGAAATAACCATCTATATCGGCACGGCCAACTTCTTCAAGAAAACCGTAGCGACGAAGTCCTGATAGCCATATTGTTACTTCTCTGCTGGGGTAGTTTAAGATCTTTGCGATTTCAAGAATAGTTTTAGGCTCTTCTTTTAGAACGTCTAGTATCTTGTCACGCATTATGAATTCATCTTGCGCAATTTCTAGCATATCACGCATAACTGGTTGAGTTGTGCTCATTATTTAATATCCTTTATACTGGCATCTATCATGGCGATGATCTGATCGTCTCTGAAGCCTTCAATATCAATGGCATCATGCGGGCAGACAGGAACACAGGCACCTTCACCTTTACATAATGCACCAATTACCATGGCGATTTCTTTGTCGCCACAAACGTTTTTTTCAATTGCTCCATAAGGACAAGCTTTTAAACATTCGTCGCACCAAGTACATTTATCTTCATATACTTTGGCGATTAGCGGCTCTAAATCTACATAGCCTTTTTTCAGCAATCCACCTGTTTTTGCTACGGCAGCTAATGAGGAGGCTACACTTTCTGCCAATGTTTTTGGCGATTGTGCGGTACCAGCAATAAAAACACCGTCAATAACTGTTTCTACTGGTCGTAACTTGATATGAATCTCGTTTAGGAATCCATCTTTACTCTTTGGGATTTTCAGAATGTCATCGAGTGATTCGTTATCACGTGGACGCATGCCGGTGGAAAGTACAACAAGGTCGGCACCGATTTCTATTTCGTCGTTGCCATCAAGTTCATCTTGCACTTTTACTAGGAGCTTACCGTCTGCCTGTGATACTACTGGCGGATTTTCTGGATCCCAGCGGAGGAAGAGTGCACCGTCGTTACGGGCTTCTTCATATACTGTTTCCATTTTTCCATAAGTACGGATATCACGGTAAAGGTGATATTGATTTACTGTCTGTCCGGTTTTTTCTTCAAGTGCATGTAATGTTTTTGCGGTGAAGGTTGTCGCGGTACAGCAGTAGCGTGAGCAGTAGCTATTTGGATTCTCGCAAGTTTCTGTTTTCTTCTGACGGCTACCAACACAGTAGATGAAGACAACATCTTTGATTGGTTTACCGTTACGCTCAAGTTTTCCGTCGTTGAGCATCTTGCGGAAGTCTTTAAGTTCTACTACACCATCTGTGCCCCAACCGTATTCACCATCTTGCGGAACATAAGTGTCGAAGCCGGTTGTTACGATGATGGCACCAATGTTAAGTGTTACCTCACTATCATCGTTAAGGCGAACCTTAACATTGAAGTCACCGATATTGCCGCTCTTCTCTGTTAGTTCTGCACCTGTGTATAGCATGATGTTATCATGTTGCTTGATACGGGCAATAAGCTTTTCCGCAATGTCTGGTCCGTTCTGAGCTTCTGGCCCCATAAGTGCTGTTTTGAGTGCCCAGCCGCCAACTTCATCTTCTTTTTCTATAAGATGAACGGCGAGTCCCATATCGGCTAGTGAAAGAGCTGCACGCATGCCGGAGATGCCTGCACCAATAACTAGTGCTGATGGTTTGGTCTCAATTCTTATTGCACTAAGAGAATGTGAGAGTATGCATTTTGCAATACCGGCACGGACAAGATTGATCCCTTTTTCGGTGGCACCAATTTTGTCGTTGGTATGTGCCCATGAGCATTGTTCACGTAAGTTTACTTGAACGTATTGATATGGGTTGAGTCCTGCTCGCTCTGACATACCACGGAAAGTGAACATGTGTAGCTTTGGTGAACAGGAGGCAACAACAACACCATCAAGTTGTTTCTCTTTGATTTCGTCAATCATTAATTGTTGTGCGGCATCTGAGCAGCTGAACATGTGTGTTTTTGCTACTTCTACGCCTGGCTCATTTTTTACGCCTTCTACAACTTCTTCTACATTTACATAGTCGGAGATATTACCACCACAATGGCAGACATAGACTCCAATTTTTCGTTTTTGTGCCATTATTTTGTCTCCAATTTTTCAAGGTATGTTGCGGCTTGTGCGGCTGCAGCTCCTGAATGTAGAACTGTATCCGGTATATCACGTGCGCCTAAAATTGCGCCAGCGGCAAATAGTCCATCAATATTAGTTTTTCCCGGCTCGCTTATTGGGTCAATTTCTTTAACATAGTTAAATTCATCACCTTCAAGATTAGTTGAGCCTTTGTATAGTTTGAATGCTTCGGTATTTGGTAGGAATCCTACGGTTAGTACAACGAGATCATGTTCTCGTTTCTTTAAACCGCCTTCGCTACCCATATCTTCATAGTGAAGTTCCATGTTACCATTTTCAAGTTGAGTAACTCGTGCAACTTTACCTTTTACATATTCAACCCCCATATCTTTTGACTGTTCGTAGAACTCGTCATAACCTTTACCAAAGGCACGAACATCAATATAGTATATGGTTACATCTGCCATTGGCAGTGCTCCCATAGCGAGCTGTGCATGTTTGACTGAATACATACAGCCAATACGACAACATAGTGGGTTACATACTGTTTTGTCACGCGAGCCGTTACAGAGTACAATAGCAATACTTTCAGGTTCTTTGCCATCAGATGGGCGTAATACGCTGTTGTATGGGCGAGTAGGGGCGAGTAGTCGATCCATTTGCGGACCGTCAATTACATCAGGGATTCGTCCGTAGCCAAGCAATTCTTTTGCACTTGGGTCGAGGATTTCGTAGCCGGTTGATAGAACAACAGCACCAACAGTAAAGTCGAGTTTCTGATCGCGTTGTGTGAAATCAATACAGAAGGCAGGGCAAACGCTAACACATTCCATGCACTGCGAACATTCTCCACAGTTCATACAGCGGTGAGCTTCTTTACGAGCCTCTTCTTCTGTCATAACTTTTTCATAACAGTCGAAAGTTTCTTTACGAGCGGCAATTGGTATTGTCGGCTGCGGAACAGGGTCTTTGCCTTTGAATCCTTTTGATTCATCAAGAACAAGCGATTTATCTGTTTTTTCTAGCAGAATATCGAATGGCGTATCCATTGGCTTTTCTTGTAGGAAAAGGTCCATGTGGAAGGCCGCACGACGACCTTGTGCAATTGCATTGATAATCATGGTAGGTTGAGTAGTACTATCACCACCAGCGAAAAGCATAGGGTCTTTTGTTTGCAGTGTACGTTCATCAGATTCAAGAAATCCACGTTTGTGAGTCATCTCACCAGTAAATTCTTTTGTAGATGGAAGTAGGCCAATAGCCAGAACGGCTATATCAATAGGGATGATCTCTTCTGAACCTTCAACAACTTCCGGTCGCCGTCTACCACTTTCATCAGGCTCACCGAGTTTCATTTTAAGGCATTCGACCGCTTCTAACTTGCCATCTTTACCGATGAATCTTTTAGGAGAGCTTAAGAGCATCAACTCTACGCCTTCTTCTACTGCACCGTCAATTTCCCAGTCATGTGCTGGCATTTCATCACGTCCGCGACGATATTGGATAATAACCTTTTTTGCACCCATACGAATTGCAGAGCGGGCAGGATCCATAGCGGAGTTTCCACCACCAATAACAAAAACGGTTTTTCCTTTGATACTTGGTGCGGTGCCAATATTTACTTCACGTAGGAATTTCATACAGCCGGTAACGCCGTCCAAGTCTTCGCCTTCTATTTCTAGTGTGCGTTCGTTGGAAGCACCGGTAGAGACAAATATTGCGTCATAGCCTTGTTCTTTAAGGCTGGCAACTGATTGGACACGAGTGTTAAGTTTGATTTCGACGCCGAGTGCCGTAACATTCTTGATATCGCGATCGACTACGTCTTTTGGCAAACGATATGCCGGGATACCAGTACGTAACATTCCGCCGGCTTCTTTTTCTGCTTCAAAAACTGTTACCTGATGACCATTACGGGCGAGGTAGAAGGCAGCACTCAGTCCGGCAGGACCAGAACCAACAATTGCGACTTTGGTTTTAAGCTGATTTTCAACTGGACCATATTCAGGCTCAGGATGTTCATCATAATAGTAGTCGGACATAAAACGCTTGATGCCGCGGATATGTACAGTTTCTTCTTTTTCACAACGAGTACAGTCGGATTCGCAAGGGGCGTAACATGCTCTTGCTAAACTACCGACAAGCGGTGCGTTTTCTAAATGAAGGTT
This sequence comes from uncultured bacterium, assembly GCA_947311825.1. Taxonomy (GTDB): domain Bacteria; phylum Verrucomicrobiota; class Kiritimatiellia; order UBA8416; family CAMZLY01; genus CAMZLY01. Next base: position 8,946 of record CAMZLY010000149.1, on the reverse strand, counting down.
AAAAGCTTCTTTATAGCGTCCGGCACGTACAAGGGAAATATATCCGCTTGCTTTTACGTTGCCTGGACAGGTGAAAGTACAGGGAGCTTCGCCACGGCGGTCAATGACTGCCTTTTTCGGCACTGCCTGCGGGAAAGGAATATGTGCTACGCGACGTGTAACTAAGTTGTAGTTATATTCGTCCGGAACAGTAACAGTACAAGCTTCTTCGCATTGTCCGCAACCGGTACATGCATCAAAGTCAACATAAGATGCTTTTCTGTGTAGATCAATGGCAAATGTGCCGTCATCATTACGAACAATGCTATCAACTTCAGTATATACAAGTGGGTCGATATTCGGATGATGTGCCGCTGCGGACATTTTTGGGGTAACAATACAGCTTGCACAGTCAAGAGTAGGGAATACTTTACTTAATAGGATGGCTTTTCCACCAATACTAGAGTTTTTTTCCACTAGGAGAACTTTGTATCCCATGTCGCCAAGCGAGGCGGCGGTTTCCATACCGGCAATCCCCGCCCCAACGATCATTACGTCGTAATCTGTTTTTTTATTATTTGGAGTCAAGCTTTTCTAGCTCCTTCTGAAATTTATTCATGTGATCCACAAAGTTATCGGCACAAACCGAGCAGATACCTGACATTTTCAGGCGCTTCGGGCTAATATCATTTTCTTTCATTAAATCTTGAGCCATTCTAATGGCGGCACTTGTTCGGTTGGGACAGTCGGATAAATACGCACAGTCACCACCGCAGGCTGCAATGAAAACACCGTCGAAACCTTGTTGTATGGCATGTACAACCCATGATGGCTTTACCCCGCTAGAGCAGGGTAATGGGATGATTTGCACATCCGTCGAGTAGTGCATGTGTGCACTACCAGCCATATCAATACCGGGATCCGAGATCGCGCTGCTTGAAAAAACAAGGATCTTCGGTTCCGATTTTTTATTTTTAGATATACTCACTTATTTAACCTTACGGAAGTAGATGCTCCAAAAACCATCATTTTCAATATCACCAAGATATTCGTGACCCATTTTACGTGACCAGCGTTGAATATCAATGATAGTACCATCGTCAGAAGACTGAACTTCCATTACGCCGCCAACTGGGCAATCACCAATAGCACGTTTTGCGTCTAATAATGGTCCCGGACATGCTGTTCCACGTGCGTCAACTACTTTACCAATTTCTAATGCCTGTAATTCTTCTGTTGTCATTTTACTTTTCCTTTATTTGTTAATTAGAGGGCAAAACGTATATTTACCCCAACATATATTTAAAAATCTGAACGTAACTTTTCAATAACATTTTGTCGCAGGGTCGTAGCCCCTGCTGTACTGGTTATGACGGTAACGCCCTTAGAACTCTTTTAGAACCCCTTTAGAACCTCCTTCAGAACCCTTTTTGAACTCCCTTAGAACCTCTTTTAACCTTCCTTCCCTACATAAACCAACACTGTTTGGCTTTGCCGAAAATATCGACAAAAGCACCAACACCAACATAAGAGATGTGTGGGTAATCGATTATTTCCTCGCGTTTAATTCCCATTAAGTCCATTGACATTGTACAAACATGAATCCGAATACCGAAGTCAGCGGCATCTTTCATAAGTTCTTCAAGAGATTTAGCACCATGCTTTTTCATTACGCCCTTAATCATTGCATCGCCCATACCCATCATATGCATTTTTGATAGAGGTAGCTTATCAATACCGGTAGGGAGCATTGCACCAAACATATTACCTAAAGCGTCCTTCTTGAGATTCTTCTGTTTCTTTGGGTCACGTAATGCTGCTGTTGCCCAGAAAGTAAAGAACATATCAACTTCCATGTCATAAGCAGCGGCACCAAGTGCAACAATAAAGGAGGCAATTAGGTAATCGAGGTCTCCACTCATAATCCCCATAGCCAATTTGTCTTCCGGTGCATTTGCTTCAAGTGTTTCTACGCGCTTGATAAGATCCTGTATAACTTTTTCATTAGTAGCTTCATCACTCATAGTTTTTCCTTTTTGCTTAGTTTGACTGATCTTCGATATATTCTGCTATTTTTCCGCTATTTTTTAATTCGTCTAATAAGACTTCTTTTACTGCCAGACATCCCTTCATCATTTTCGGATGCTTTAGCCGGTAGAAAACCGTATGCCCATCTTTGCGTGAGGTAACAATATTTTTATTACGCATCAGTCGTAAATGCTGACTAACAGTACTGACAGATGCGTTTATTGCTTTCGCTAGATCTCCTACATTAGACTCTTTATTACGATTTATATGATCCATAATCATCAGCCGTTTAGGGCTGGACATTACGCCACATAAATCCGCCTGCATCTCAAATAATTCTTCCCTATTAATATTCATAAGTACGCAAGTTAGCAGTTGCGTGACTTTGCGTCAAGTGGTAATGTGAAAAAAATAACGGTGGAGCTGATAGCTGGAAGAAAAGGGCTGTAAACACTAGGTTTATGAGTAAATAAAAAAATAAAATAAAGGGACATAACCCTATTTTATGGGAAAGTAAAACTATGAATTCTGCTGTTTGTTTTGTATTGAACTTATTGAATAGCTCGTCTATAACTCCAGTATTTGCTTCTATAAGTTGCATTTTGTTGCTTTTTATCTTGTATTTAAAGCGATGATGAATTATGTGTAAAAGGTTTATTGAGCAGTAAACATATGGATACTAAAGAGGCTAAATGATAACAATTAAAGAAGTTATTTGTCGAAGTGATCAGGGAGTAACGCATCCTTTTGTTTGCCGTGATGAAAATGGTAATCAGCTTTGGGTTAAGGGGGCAGCATGGCTAGCAAAGGATTTGATTGCAGAATGGATATGTGCTCGGATAGCAAAAGAGTGGGGTTTGCCAGTGGAATGGTTTGATGATGTTAGACCCAATTCGCTACAAGAAGAGCTTGAACGCATTGGTAGTGTTTTAAGGCGAATAGAGAGTGATCCAAAATCATTTTGGAAGGTATCTATATGAAAAAGATTGTATGTAATTATAATGTTATAAGGTTTCTGCCGTATCCAGAGACACAAGAGTTTGTGAATATTGGCATTCTTGCTTATTGTCCCCAGATAGGGTGGATGGATTATTTGCTAGAAATTCGTAAGACAAAACGCATAAAAATGTTTTTCCCTGAGTTAGATATTGATATTTTTAATGCTGGAAAACAAAATTTTACCCAAGAGATGAATCGTCTCGTTTATGAGCATAAAGATATTGATACTCGGCAATGGGTTTTACCTGTACACCAGAAATATATTACAGGGATATTTACTGAGATTATTCGCCCGCGTGAGGAAATTTTTCGTTTCGGAGAACCTGCGACTTTATTAACCGATGATCCAGAAAAAGATTTATATAATCTTTTTAATCATTATGTAGAGCGTAATTTTACAAAACAAAAAGATTATCAAGAAAAGATTATGAATAATCATCTTGCAAAGATGTTCAAAGCAAAAGACTTATTGAATCGTTATCATAATATAAAGATAGGAACAGAGGATTATCATGTTTCGATTCCATTTGTTGAGCAAAAAGATGACGATCCTCGTCCATTGCGTGCACTTAAACCGTTAAATCTAAATCAGAATGAAGCTACCAAAATACGAGATCATGGTGATGGCTGGTGTAATAAGGTGAAGCGCTTGAATAATATGGGGCTTCTGCCGTACAAGATGCTTTTTGCGGTAGAACACCCCCCAGAACATGATACAAAGCGTGGTGAAGCAGCTACGGAAATATGTGAGATGCTGGTGGAACAAGGTGTGCAGGTTGAAAACTTTGCCGATGAAGAAAAATTGACCAATTTTGCTACACAGACAGAATAACCATTTTTATTAACGGAGTTCTGCGTGGTTTGTTTATACAAATGTTGTTTAAAGAACAGCATTGCCAAACAAGATTAGGCGAGTCTGCTACAGCCGGAATGAGACAGGAATATTGATTATAAGAGGTTTCTGAAGCTCGTTTGGTAATGGCGGAAAAGGTGCGGCTCGGTTGGCGGCGGCGAGTACGGCTGATGAAAAAACTCGGCGTGATGCTTTTTGTACAACAGCAGCAAGTAGCTCTCCATCTGCATTAATGCTGATTTTAATAGAGGCATGCCCTTGAAGTCTTTGTATTCTGGCGGTTGCCGGATATCTGAGGTTTTTGGTTATGGCGGAAGATACTTGTGACCAGTAGTTAGATTGAATCTCGTTTATCGTTATAGCTGATATTGCCGGCGTACTCTGTTTTGCAACTACTTGTTCAATATTCGGCTGTTTTGTTTTGTTTTCTGATAACGCTTTGTGTAATTGTTTAGGTGGCTGTAACAATTTAGGTGGCTGTAACAATTTGGGTGGGGACACTATAGGTGTTACTGCAAGTTGTGGCGGTGGCGTGTTGAGCGGTGGCGACTGGATGGGGGAGATGATTTCTTGTGGAGGTGCTATTTCTTTGTTCGGTATGGGGGGGGGTGTATCATCTTGTTTGCTTGGGGCTTCCTCTGTTTCTTTTTGTGCAAGGGGTGTGGATGTCATTGCTGTTTGATGTATGACAATTGAATATATTTTGACTGGGGACTGCTTGGTGGTAGGATGCGGCGAGACGTATAGTAGCGTGATTATAGCCATCCACAAGCAACCGGAAATAGTCCAGCTAATGCGTGCGTATGACGGTGTCTCCAAAGGGAGTTTATCTTGCCATTTACGCAGCAGCTGAATATCTTTCCGGCTAATTGTTAGTTTTTGTTTCATACATGATGATTAATGCTAGAATGTTGTCTCCATAGCGAGAACAATATTTCGTCCCGGTTCATTTAAACCGGAGCCGTGAATGCGGTAATCTTCATCTGTGATATTTTCAATAGATAAAGAGAGGGTAAAGTTTTCAGAAACGTTCCATCCTGAGCGGATATCATATACTCTGTATCCGGGGGTTCCGCCGGGCGGGATACGACTGGTATCAGCTTTATCTCTGGATGAAAGTTTATCAGCTTTGGCGGCGATAGTGCATAAGCCTTCCAGCCAGTATTTGCGATTGTGATCCCAACGCAATCCTGCACGACCAGTTGGTGGCATTAGGCGGTCAATATATTCTCTGGAAAGTTCGGCATCGGAAGTTGGGTAGGTGTCAGTTTTGCCGTCTATCCAAGTAAAGGTCCCAAACATTGTGAAGTCTTGCCAGAAGCGATAACGGCCATCAAATTCAATTCCTTGAATATAGCCATCGCCGCCATTTCTCTTGGTTACTTCGTAGTCGCCATCAATTGTACGTCCGGTTGGTGTTCTTACAATCATACCATCTACAATAGTATAGAAATATGCTAGCTGTAATGATATCCCCTGTAGATTGCCTTTAACACCGATCTCGGAAGACATAAAGTTTTCCGGTTTAAGGTTCGGTGACGGGGTTTCTATTTCATCTGTTCGTGCGGAATCCAGTCTAGTAAGATCAGAAAGGTTTGGTGCCCGGAAACCTTGCGAGATACCGGCAAAGAGATTCCATGTTTTCTCGTCATCTAGCGAGTAGAGCATTCTTGCACTACCGACAAAATCATCCCAATTACCGTTGACCGACATTTTGTTGCCGGTTAATGGATCTATAACGGAATTTGCATCTGCTTGTGCGAATTCGTATCTTCCGCCAAGAATTAAGGACAGTCTTTCTGCTAACAAGATTGTGTCTTGAAAATATATGCCAAGAGTGTCATAAGTAGCGTCATCACCAACCGGGCCCTGGATGGCACTTGATTTAACATAGCCGTCGTTGTTCAGCTTGTTGTTGAAAGAGTTAACATTGTCGTGATAAAATTCAGTTCCATAAACGAGGGTGCCAATCGGGGAGGTTGATTTGAAACTAACAAATGCACCAAGTGTATCGGTGTCTGTTCCTTGAACATCGTGGCGACCTTCAGTGCGTAAGCGGTCTCGTTCTTCTGATTGAGCATGTCGTGAAATACCTGCATGTATTTCTTCAACAAAACCACTATTGTTGTATTTATGATATTGCAAATAAGTGAGGTTTCTATCTTGATCCAAGATACGAAATAGCTCCTTGCCAACAGAAAGACCTTTCCAATCAATACCATAAATTGTTTTATGTGTCCGCCAAGCATCGTCAATATTGACAGTTTGGTGAGCAAGAACAAGATATGAATCGTCATTAATGAAATATTCAAGCTTTGCATCCCAGTCGCGTTCCAGGTAGCCAGTTTTTTCTTGTTTACCTACATTTTTGCCGCCTTCAACATCGCCAAAATCTTTGTAGGAATAACCCAGTGTTAAGGCAAGATTATCAGTTAATCGTCCGATGGATTCTCCTCTGATAATTTGCGAGTTTTCGGCACTGCTATAGCGATAATATAGGCGACGATCCCAGTTGCTGTCCGGGCGGAGATCTTTTACACTGCGAGTGATGGCATTTACTGTACCGCCGATGGCATCACTGCCATAGAGAGTAGAGAACGGTCCGCGAACAAGTTCGATACGACTTAGGCTTAGGGAGTCGATAGTGTTCCAGTATTGGTTAGGGCCGGAGCGAAATGTTGAGTTGTTGAGTCTTATTCCATCAATCAGGAATAAGTTACGATATCCAGTAAACCCTCTGATGTATGGCGAGCCTTGTCCGTTGCCGGTCTTTTGTACCATTACGCTGGGTGCATTCTTCAAGATTTCAGGAACGGTTCTTGCAGGGATATTAAGTTGGAATTCATCGCTATTGATTACGCTGGTTGAGTATGGAGTATCTTTGGTAAGTTGTTGGTCACGAGTTGCCGTAACAATGATTTCTGGGACGGTAGTTTCTGTTGCCGAGATTTCGTTCGTTGCGGCTTGTCCAAATAGTTGACTACTCAATAAGAAAGATATGCCTAATAGTGTAACGTGTGAGTATTTTTTCATTTTATATTGAATCACTCGCAAGTCGAATTTATTAGATATGTTACGTTTGCGAGAACCCAATCACCTCCTTTTAATAAATGCAATAGTGTTAAGTATAATATAGTAACGTGTGGAGGTCTTTATTTATTAGAATAATTGAGGCACTTGCAAAATTGCAAGACTACTGTGGTGAAGTCAGTTATTGTTCTTTTTCACTATTGGTGATTTTATAATTTCGCTGAAACTTATTAAAGTTATCTGCAATATCGTGGAAAAAATCATTTTTGCGAAAAATAATTTTTCTTGGTTTTGTTTTCTATTACATCTTTTAGATATTTATTTAACTGATAGGTCGGGCCACCAATACGGTGAGAGAATATTATACCAGTCATGAGAGGCACTTGCAAAACTATCTGCGGACACTTTTTGATTTTATGCGGCATATTCCGCTTTTTCGCAATTTTACAGACCCTACGGGTATGCTCAATTGCTCAAGAAGCATAATCTGCTCGCCTAAAATGCAAAAAAATGCCACGCACAAGCAGTTTTGCAAGCACCTCATGAGTAATACAAATATGGCGAGAAAAATAAATATACCCATTTCTAGTAACTGCCAATAGGTGTTGTTTGCTTCCAATGTATATTGCGTAGCATGTATTCCTACAGGTTTTCTGGCATAGTGGCAACTGGTGCATCAGGCGGATAATTTCCTTCGGTTATTGCTAGCCGCTCAAGGCTAGCCAATAAGATTTTTAGTTGCAGTTCAGCAACAATACAACCATCTGCCATAACATTTATTTGCTTTCTGTAGTTTCCTTCTCGTAGCCATTGACATCCTAGCATAAGGCAGTCCTTACTAGCCAATATTTAAATAATGTCCGTATTATGAAATGCGCCCATTATAAATTCTGAATTCTGACTACTGAATTCTGTTGCGATTCTTTATCGCTGAAGATAATAAAAACAAGTGTATTTTATGGTGAGTTTATGTAATAATGCTTTTTTAGAAAAAATAATATAAGTTAAGTGAACTATGAGGGCGGAACAATGAACGATGAATAGAGTTTTATTTACGCAAGATGAAATTTCATCAAGTGCAACAATTGCTGTTGATGATTACCGGGCAGATCATATATTGAGGATTTTGCGGGCTAAGGTTGGTGATTCGATAAGGGTCGGTATCTTAAACGGCGCTATTGGCGATGCACAAGTTGTTGGCATTGATGGAAAGAGGGTTACCCTTGCACCTGTATGGGGAAAATGTCCGGCAACGAGCTCGCTTAATTTATTGTTGGCGTTGCCTCGTCCTAAAGTTATGAAGCGACTTTGGGCACCATTGGCATCGCTAGGATTAAATAAAATTATTATTGTTAATGCAGAAAAAGTTGAGCGGAATTATTTTGATACTCATTGGTTAGAGTCGGAAAATTATATGCCTTTGCTGGTTGAAGGATTGGTTCAGGCGGGTGACACATTATTGCCAGAGGTAATTGTTCGGCGACGGTTTAAGCCATTTGTTGAGGATGAGCTAGATTCTTTGATGCCGAGTGGTACAAGGATTCTGGCACACCCACGAGAGAGAAAGAGGTTTAGTAATATAAAAAATGATAACGGCAAGTCAGTGCTTCTTGCTGTCGGTCCTGAGGGCGGCTGGAATGAATTTGAACTTAGTCTTATGCAGCAGCATGATTTTCAATGTGTATCGGCTGGTGCACGAGTATTACGTACTGATGTTGCCTGTATTGCATTGCTGGCTTTGGTCAGGGAGTTGTTGGTATATACGTAGTAAAAGTTGTTTTTCATGTTTTGGCCTGCCAGTCTTCGTTCTACGCTACGCTTTGTTACAACCGTTTTTTTTGCGAATGCACGACCTGATTGTGTTTTTAGAAGTTTTTCAGAAGAATCGTGAAGAATTTGGTGTGAAACGTAAAACCGGAGCCAGAAAACTACGTTACGGAGAGTGGGAGCGATGAGTGATATTACAACTGATGAGCCTGATGCCGTTATTGCTGATCGGCTTTATTCCAAAGAACCGTAATAAATATTAATAATGATTGACTGTCAGCTGATTATCT
>CAMZLY010000148.1 GCA_947311825.1 uncultured bacterium | reverse complement strand
TTATTTATCTATTGAGAACGGCACTCTATAATTCGACTGGCTCGGTATATCGGCTTGCGTCGGATGGTGATATTCTGCGTAACAGTTCTTATGGATATTTCCGTAATCAAGGTTCGTTCTTGAAAACAGGCGGCAACGGCATCACAGATATCAAGGCTCTTTTCGAGAATCAGGAAGGTACTGTAGGTGCGGAACGTGGGTTGCTTCGCTTTGCTGAGAGTCTGGAAATGACTAATGGTGTTATTGAAATATCACTTGGCGGGGCAACTGATGCCGGGCGTATTCAGTCGTATAAGGATGTGATGCTGGCGGGAGCTACTTTGACGGTTTCGTTGCGTGATGGTTATGTGCCGGTAACGGGCGACAGCTTTGTTCTATTGTCGGGTAGTACGGTGACGGGTGAGTTTGCGGCAACGAATCTTCCGACATTGGCTGCCGGTAAGTTCTGGAATCTGATATATGACAATAATGTGCTCCGATTAACCGCCGCATCAACGGAAGACACCGATGGCGATCTCCTCTTGGATAGCTGGGAAATTGATAAATTTGGTGATATTACAATCAGTAATGGCGGTGATGATAATCATGATAGTGATGTGCATACAGATTATCAGGAGTATCTTGCTGATACTGATCCGACAAATTCGGCATCATATTTTTGTGTAACAGCGGTGTCGAACAGCTCTGCGGCAACGGTCTATTTTAATTCTTCCAGTAACCGTTTCTACAGCATGGACGGGCGAACCAGCTTGGTTGTTGGAGTGTGGCAGGAGGTGTCCGGCAACGGAGCACGTGTTGGCATAGGCGGTGCAGATTCGATGCAGGACACAAATGTTCCGGCAGAGGGTCCATATTACCGGCTGAAAGTTGCTCGCCCTTAGTAGCTTTAGCGGAGTAGGGAGTTGCCGTAGAGAAAAAGATCGGACAGATCAGTCGGATCTGACCGATCGGATCTGACCGATCGGATTGATTTGGTGAAAAGAAAAAACAAAGGAGAAGTAACAATGGCAAAACTTAGGAAGAGTGGTGGTTATCGTAAGCTTTGCACGTTTCAGACATCGACGATTATTTATGATGCTACGGTTTGGTTTTGCGAAAAGTTTATTGACCGGCGATCTCGTACGGTGGATCAGATGGTGCAGGCTGCTCGTTCTGGGCGGCAGAATATTGCTGAGGGTAGTCGTGCGGCGGCAACTTCGTCGCAGACAGAGTTGCGGCTGGTTAATGTGGCACGTGCAAGTTTGGAAGAGCTTTTGCTAGACTACGAGGATTATTTGCGGCATCGTCGCCTTGAGCAATGGGCATCGGATAGTGCGGATGCTTCTACTGTTCGGGGGGTGCCGCGCAAGTTTAGGCAAGATCGGTCTGATCAGTCGGATTTGACTGATATGACGGATCAGGAGCGTTGGGAGCTCTATTCACGCTGGCTGGATAGTGATGATGGAGCGGTTAGGGCGAATGCGTTGATTTGTCTGATTCACCAGACGAATTATCTGCTGGATCAGCAGATTGGTTCACTTGAGGCACAGTTTATCGGCGAAGGCGGTTATAGTGAACAACTTGCTGTTGCTCGCCTTGCGGAGCGGGGCAAAAAGAAAAAAGATCGGACGGGTCAGTCGGATCAGATTCCGGTCTGCCCGCAGTGCGGTAAGCCAATGGTACTACGTACTGCACGTACGGGCAAAAACGAAGGAAAATCATTTTTGGGTTGTTCCGGTTATCCTGATTGCAAAGGCGTCGTTAATATGTAATAAATGGTGTCGTTGGTATAGCAGATCAGTCCGATCTGACTGATCAGACTGATCGGTCTTATAAGGAGCAAGGAACATGAGATTTTTGATAACAGCGGGACCTACAAGAGAAATGCTTGATCCGGTGCGGTTTTTGAGTAACCGTTCAACCGGCAAGATGGGCTATGCTTTGGCGTATGCTGCTGTGGTTGCTGGGCATGAGGTGCGGCTTATTAGTGGACCTGTTTCGCTGGCTGCACCAGCAGCTGTTAAGGTGAGTGATGTGGTGTCAGCGGCGGATGTGCTCAATTCGGTACAGGATAATTTGCAGTGGTGTGATGTACTGATTATGGCGGCGGCGGTTGCTGATTGGCGACCGGCTTCTGTTAGTGCGGTTAAACTGAAAAAGTCTAATATGAGCGGTACGCTTGAGCTTGAGCGTACGCCGGATATCTTGAAGTCGGTGGCGAAGTATAAAGGGGGGCGGTTTTTTGTTGGATTTGCGGCGGAGACCGGCGATCCGTTGCCGGAGGCTTCTAGGAAATTGAAAGAAAAAGGTCTTGATATGATTGTGGCAAATGATGTGTCGCAGAGTGATGCGGGCTTTGCTGTGGATACTAATCGTGTTACAGTCTTGTTTGCAAATGGAGATTATGATAACTTGCCTCTGATGAGTAAGGTCGAGGTGGCGAAGATGATTGTGGAAAAAATAGAAAATAAAATGGAGAAGTAAAATGAGTGATGAACCTATTTTAAGTGATTTTCCGAAAATACAGTGTCCGTTTATTCGGCAGGATTTTAAGGTGAATAAGGAACAGTGGAAAAAGTATGGTTCACGGCTTCAGTTACGAGAGCCCAAAGCTTATTTGGCAATTGATAAGGTTAATCCTGGTTATGAATGGGTTTTTGAGGATGAAGATACTTTTGCTGTTGAAAAGCTTGACGGAACAAATGTTAAATTACTGACGGAGAACGGGCGGCTTGTTGCACTTCAGAATAGGCTGAATGTGATTGATCCGCTTCAGATTATTAAGGGTAAAACTTTTATTATTGAAGGCATTTTTAGGGCTATTGCTAAAGGTTATGTTAAAGCTGACGGGGAACAGGCTGGCGAGGTTATTGGTCCTAAGTTGCAGGGAAACCCGTATAAGCTTGATGTTCATGAGTGGTACCCGTTTGAAAAAGCTATAAAAGACCTTTCTTATCGTTCTTTTCTTGAGCATGAGCGGACGTGGGATAATTGGAGTGTATGGTTTAAGGATTGGCTTGTTTCGCGTTATTATACGAAGAGAACTAAGATGGGGTCGGATAAAGAAAAGGTTATGGCTGAAGGGGTTGTGTTTTATAATCTTAAGCGTAAGGCTGAAAATAAGTGCTGGATGGCTAAATTACGGCGTGATATGTTCCCGTGGTTCTATAGTGATAAGATAGAAATCTATGATTTTGATAAGGCGGGGGTTGTTAGTGAATAACTAATAGTGAACAGTGACCTTAATAAGGGGTAAAATGGCATCATATCATCATATATATTTAGCTACAAAGATTTGCTTTTCTGTTTCTGCAGCGAAAGCAAAAGAGAAGAAATAAAGAAACAGGTTTGTTATAAAACTCTGAGTAAGTATATCTATCATTTAGAGTATTAGTATTTTTAGTTTTTTGTGTACGAGGGGATTTTGGGCTTTTGTGTTTTGTTTTTGTTGTTATACTCTTTGGCTTTTTGAAAGAATTAAAGGTGAGAAATGGGAAGTACGATAGGTAATAATTTTGTGGTGACTACATTTGGGGAGTCACATGGGAAAAATGTTGGTGCGGTTGTTGATGGATGTCCGGCTTTGTTGGAGTTGTGTGAAGGAGATATTCAACCGCAGCTGGATCGGCGTCGGCCGGGACAGAGTGATTTGAGTACGCCGCGTGATGAGAAGGATAAGGTTCGGATTGTTTCGGGGGTGGAGAATGGTCTTACGCTGGGGACTCCGATTTGTATGCTGGTTGATAATGAGGATCAGCGTCCTGGTGATTATAAGGAAATGAGCAATGTGCCACGGCCGTCTCATGCTGATTTTACTTATAGGGAGAAGTATGGCGTTATGGCGGCTAGTGGCGGGGGTAGGGCTAGTGCTAGGGAGACTATTGGGCGTGTGGTTGCTGGTGCTGTTGCGGATAAGGTGTTGTCTACAAAGTTTGGCGTTAGTATTACGGCTTGGGTTAGTTCGGTGCAGAATATCTCGATGCCGGATGTTGATGTTAAGGATATTTCTAGGGAACTGGTTGATAGGACTATTGTGCGTTGTCCTGATGTTGATACTGCTAGACTAATGGAAACTAGAATTGCTGCGGTTCGTGATGATGGTGACTCGGTAGGTGGTATTGTTACTTGTGTTTGTCAGGGAGTGCCGGCGGGATGGGGTGAGCCTATTTTTGATAAATTGGAAGCATCTTTGGCAAGAGCTATGCTCTCTATTCCGGCAACAAAAGGATTTGAGATTGGCTCGGGCTTTGCGGGAACTTTGATGCGCGGATCTGAACATAATGATATGTATGTACAGAGGAAGTATGGTCTTGGTACGTTGACTAATAATAGTGGCGGGGTGCAAGGCGGTATTTCTAATGGTGAGCCGATTATATTTAGGGTTGCATTTAAGCCGGTAGCAACGATTAGTTTGCCGCAGAATACGGTTGATTATGATGGTAAACCGGTGCTGTTTGAGGCTAAGGGACGGCATGATCCGTGTGTATTGCCGCGGGCGGTGCCGATTGTTGAGTCTATGGCTGCGATTGTTTTGGCGAACTTTATTTAGTTAATAACTAATAGTGAATAGTTGGTAGTGAAAAGAAAAACCAACGTTCAACGTTATAAAAATGGGATTTAACGGGATAGAGTTCCTACTTTACGAGAGTGTAGATATGGTGAATAAGCCGGGAAAATTTGATGTTTTGGGGTCTGACGAGCATAGTGATGCTCGGCGTGGACGTTTGATTACTGCACATGGTGTTATTGAGACTCCGGTTTTTATGCCGGTAGGAACTCAGGGTGCGGTTAAGTCTATTTCACCGCAGGAACTTGATACTGTTGGTGCACAGGTTGTGCTGGGGAATACGTATCATTTGAATATTCGGCCCGGCATGGAAATTATGGAAGCTTGTGGCGGCTTGCATAAGTTTATGGGGTGGAATAAGCCGATTTTGACTGATAGTGGTGGGTTTCAGGTGTTTAGTTTGTCTAATTTGCGTAAGATTCGTGATGATGGGGTGGAATTTAACTCGCATTTTGACGGGAAAAGGATATTTTTAGGGCCAGTTGAGGCTATGGGGATTCAGCGAACGCTTGGTTCTGATATAGCAATGGTCTTTGATGAATGTGTGCCATATCCTTGTGATCGTAAATATGCTTGTCAATCGGTAGAGAAAACATTATCTTGGGCGGCTTTATGTGCAGAACAGCAAATGGATGAAGGTCAACTTGTGTTTGGTATTGTGCAGGGTGGCGAGTTTGGCGAGTTGCGTGCACATTGTGCGAAGGAGCTGGTATCGATTGGTTTTGATGGTTATGCGGTTGGCGGAGTTAGTGTCGGTGAGCCTGAAAAGCTATTGATTCAAGGGATAAAGGATAGTGTTCCGGCGTTGCCGGAGGATCAGCCTCGTTATTTGATGGGGGTTGGTAAGATGTCGCAGATATTGGAAGCTATTGCCTGTGGTATTGATATGTTTGATTGTGTGATACCGACACGATTTGGGCGTAATGGCACGGCATTTACAAAAAAAGGTCGTTATCCGGTTAAGGCGGGTGAGTATAAGTTTGATACTAAGCCGATTGAAGAAGGGTGTACATGTTATGCTTGTCAAAACTTCAGCCGTGCGTATATTCGGCATCTGCTGAATGTGAATGAGATTTTAGGTGTAAGGATGTTGACGTTGCATAATTTGCACCGCTACATGGAGTTTATGAAAGAAATAAGGAGCTCGTTAGAAAATGGGACCTTTTCTGAATTGAGAAAAGAATACGAAGGAATAGAGGAAAAATTATGATGACAGGAATATTTGACTTATTAGCACCATTAGCACAGGCCGCACCCACAACTGGTGCAGGTGGATTAGGCGGAATGATGATACCGATGTTGCTTATTTTCGGTATATTTTATTTTATGTTAATTCGCCCACAGCAGCGGAAGGAAAAAGAGCGTAAAAAGATGATTTCTGAACTTAAATCAGGAACACGAGTAATGTTTAGTGGTGGTATATTGGGGGTTATTGCGAATGTGAAGGATAGCACTTTTGTAATAAAGATTGCTGATGGTGTGAAGGTTGAAGTAGCACGTGGTGCGGTTAGCCAAGTACTGGAAAAAGGGGAAAAAGCTTCACTTGAAGAGAAATAAGGTTGTCTTATACTGATAAGTTAGTGTATAAGACTGCAAATTAATTGAGATTTAAAAGTATTTATAAGGAGTAGGTTAATGGATAAGCATGCACTGTGGAAATGGTTGTTATTGATTGGTTTGGTATCTTTTTCAATGTGGATAGTTACACCACCGAAGGAAAAAATACAGTTGGGATTAGATTTAAAGGGTGGTACTAGTTTTATTGTTAAAATTGATGAGCAGGCTATTAAGGATGATATTCTGGCACATGAACCAGATATTTCGGCTGAAGACCTTAAGAAAAATCTAACTAAAGTTCTCAATGGCGCACAGGATCGTTCGGTTGAGGTTATCCGTAACAGAATTGACAGTTTGGGTATTTCCGAGCCTGTTATTTATCCGGGTAAAGATAATCGTATTATAATTCAGTTACCTGGTGTTAACGAAGCTAAACGTAAAGAAGCTGAAGCTAGTATTAAAAACCTTGCATCACTTAAGTTCCGTATGGTGAATGAAAATAATAGAGAATTAGTTTCAAAGTTATTTGACAATAATCTGGCTCCTGAAGGTTACAAAATTGTTAATGTTGACGGTGAATCATATTATATGCGTGACAAAAAGAGTTTACCTGACGAAAAGATGGATGCTGCATATTATGTTAGGCGAGGTAAATTTCATTCACCACGAAAATCAGAATTACTTTTAGAAGAAAATATCGTAAATGGAGAAAAAGTTTATAGACCGGTTTTTGTTAATCGACGTAATGAGCTTTCTGGGGATAATCTGAAAGATGCATGGGCTGATTTATCACCTACAACAGGTCGGTCTGTTATTAAGCTTAAGTTTAATGGCAAGGGAACAAAAAAGTTTGCGGCATGTACATCTGCTTATGCACCAGGCGGTGTCCGCAATCCAAATCCTAATAATTATCGTCAACTTGCGATTGTTCTTGATGGAACATTATATTCTGCACCAAGAATTAATGATGCAATTTATAGTGGTAGTGCTGAGATTAGTGGTAGTTTTACCACTGTTGAAGCAAAACGACTTGCGAATGTATTGTGTGCCGGTTCATTGCCTGCCCCAGTAAAAATTGTTGAGACAAGATTTGTAGATCCAAGTTTGGGGAACGACTCAATTAATAGTGGTATCCGTGCGATTCTTCTAGGTGCGGTGACTGTTATTGTCTTTATGTTGATCTATTATATGTTTTGTGGTTTGGTTGCTAATATTGCATTAGCACTGAATATGATATTGTTGCCTCTGGGAATGATTGTTGCGGCTGGATTTTTGAGTATGGGACAAACTGGAGGTGGAGGAGTTATAAAGCTTCCGGTTCTTACTTTGCCTGGTATTGCCGGTATTTTGTTGACCATTGGTATGGCGGTTGATGCTAATGTATTGATTTTTGAGAGAATAAGGGAAGAATCAAAATCAGGAAAAAAATTATGGTCATCTATCACATCAGGCTATGACCGTGCGTTTATTACAATTATGGATGCCAATTTAACTACATTATTAACAGGTGTTATTCTGTTTATCTTTGGCTCAGGTCCTATTCGTGGTTTTGCAATAACACTGTGTGCCGGTATTATTGTAAGTATGTACACTGCTTTGGTTGTTACTAAGATGTTGTTTGCTACTGTTGCAAATAAAAAGAGTGAAAAAGCATTGAAGATGCTTTGTATTATAAAGGATTCTAAAGTTGATTTTGTCGCAATGCGCAAATTTGCTGCAATTATTTCTATATCTTTGATTGTGGTAACTTGGGCTGTAATGATTTTTCAAGGGGTAAAGAATCCAAGCAATATTTTTGGGGTTGACTTTACTGGTGGTGCTTCAATTACATATACTTTTGATAAGCGTGTAGATGTTGATGTTGTTCGTGCAGCACTTGATAAGGCGGGGGTTAAAGATGCAAATATTCAATATCAGACTGAACTTGAAAAGGGCGGAGATTCATTTTTGCTGATTAAAGCATCTAATATTACTGTTGGGGGAGAAAAGACTTCTGTTGCCGTTGAAAAATGTATGAATGATAATTTTGCTTCAGCGGGATTTGCTGCAGCTCAAGTGGACGAGGTTGGGCCGCAAATTGGTAAGGAACTGAAGGGGCGAGCTCTTAAAGCAATTATTATTGCTTTGTTAGGTATCGTTGCGTATGTTTCTTTCCGCTTTGAATTAGGTTTTGCGGTTGGTGCAATTGTTGCGTTGACGCATGATGTATTGATTACCGTAGGTCTTTATACACTGTTTGGTCGGCAGTTGAGTTTGCCTATTGTTGCGGCGTTGTTAACTATTGTGGGTTACTCTGTTAATGATACTATTGTGGTATTCGATAGAATTAGAGAGGATTTGAAACTGAAACGAAGTATGTCCTTTAAGGATATTTGCAACTTGAGTATTAACCAGACATTAAGCCGTACGATACTTACATCGTTTACAACATTAATTACCGTTGTTATGCTGTTAGTCTTTGGTGGTGGTGCCATCTTTGATTTTGCACTGGCTTTATGTATCGGTATTGTTGTTGGTACATATTCGTCAATCTTTGTTGCAACACCGATTGTATTGCTGTGGTATCGCGATAAGAAGCCTGATCTTGGTGGTAAAGTTAGGGTTTAATTCTTAATGGTGGAAAATTTTTAAATAACTCAATGAGGTGCTTGCAAAGTTACCAGCAGATGGTTTTGTAAGTACCTCGAATGTGTGGTAATAAATTGCACGGTTAGTTATTTTTTATGGAGCATCAGTGTGTGAAAATAAATAGTTTTTTGGATAAATAGAAATGGGAAATATTTGGAAAAATGTTGAGTTTGATGAAGCTGTTGCTGAATCAATGGCCGGAGAGTTGAATCTTCCGTTGCCAGTGGGAAAAATTTTGGCCGCACGTGGGTTTGAAAATGCGGCGAGTGCAGGGAAATTTCTTGATGCCAAGTTCAGTGATTTGAATGATCCGTTTCGTATCCCCGATATGAAGAAAGCAGTTGATCGGATTAGAGTTGCTTTAAAAAAGAATGAAAAAGTCACCGTTTTTGGTGATTTTGATACTGATGGAATAACAGCTACAGCTGTACTTGTTAAGGTTTTACGTCAACTTGGTGCAGATGTTATTGGCATGCTACCAGATCGACTGTCTGAAGGGTATGGGTTTTCAGTTGCGGCATTAAATCGCTGTGTTGAAACCTGTAAGCCGGATCTTATTATTACAACAGATTGTGGGACTTCTTCACATGATGCTGTTATGGTAGCCAAAAAACTTGATATTGATGTTATTATTACAGATCATCATGTTGTTAATGGTAAGGTGGTTGATGCGTTTGCAGTTGTTAATCCTGAATGTGGCGATAATCCTGATGATAAACTGCTTGCCGGAGTAGGGGTTGCCTATAAGCTTTGTGATGCACTTATTAAAGATTTTGAAAACAATGGTGATGATGTTGCTGGAGTTGATTTGGAGTCAATTTTAGATTTAGTTGCAATCGGTACTATTTCCGATGTTGTTCCACTGCTTGCTGACAATAGAATATTAGTGAAGTATGGTCTGAAAAGAATTAATACTAAACCATGTCCTGGTTTATCTGCGTTAGTGAAAATATCTAAAATTGATTCAGTTATGACTTGTTATCATATTGGGTTTCAGCTTGCTCCGCGCTTAAATGCAAGTGGGCGTCTAGGTAATGCTGATAAGGCACTTGATTTAGTTTTATCTACAGATCGGCAGGTGGCGTTCGATCTTGCACGTGAACTAGATGGAATTAATAAAAAGCGCCGTATAATTGAAAATGAGATTTTAGAAGCGGCAGTTGAAGATGTTGACCGTCGTTTTGATGCGAACCATACTTTCGGTATTGTTACCGGAAAAGAGAAATGGCATGTTGGAGTGATTGGTATTGTTGCTTCACGTATTAGTGGGCGTTATCACCGTCCTTCAATTGTTATTGGTTTTGCTGATGATGGTATTGGTCGTGGTTCTTGCAGGAGTGTTAGTGGGGTAAATATGGTAGAGGTTCTCGATAAGTGTAAGGATTTATTGGAAACTTTTGGTGGTCATGAAATGGCTGCTGGTATAACTATCAAACAGGATAATTTGGTTGCATTTAGACGTCGATTTAATGAAGTCTGTTCAGAATCTATTGAAATTAAAGATATGCAGCCGACGTTTCAAGTTGATGCCTGGATTGATATAACTAATGCCGATGAGAAATTATTGCGTGGAATTGAACGTCTTGCACCGGTAGGGGCAGGAAATCATACTCCTATTTGGGGAGTGCGTGGAGTTAAGCCAGTTGATATACCAAGAATTGTAGGGAAAAATCACATTAAAATGACTGTAGGTAAAGGATTGTTTGAAATTGAGTCCATAGGATTCGGGCTAGGTGATGTAGAGTTGCCGTCTGGAGCAATGGATATGTTGGTACAGTTAAAAGAGAACAATTTTGGTGGGCGACGATCTTTACAGTTGAATATCAAAGATTTTAGACCAGCAGAGAATTAAAATAAAGTTAAAATTACTTGCGAAATAGTAAATAATTGTTTATCTTGACCTTGGTTTAAATGAATTGATGTGTTTTGTAAGCAGTTTTATTGAAATTAAAAAGATTTTTATAAAAAAGAAAGCAGGGAAAAGGTAGATTTAAGCTTGTTAATATTTGTGAAACAGGTATAGTTCCCGTTTTTTGAATTTATCTAAGGAGATATGATGGCTAGAGTTTGTGATGTTTGTGGTAAAGGTGTTAGTTCCGGCAATACAATTGTTCGGCACGGACTGAAGAAGGCTAAGGGAGGAATTGGGTTACATATTACAGGTGTGACAAAACGTCGTTTTTTGCCTAATTTGCAGAGTGTTCGTGTGTCTGAAAATGGCGGAACAAAGCGTAAAACCGTTTGTACAGCGTGTATTAGATCAGGAAAAATAGTAAAGGCATAAAATATAAATGCCTGAAGGGATAGCTCATGGCAGATAATCAAGACAGTTCAACTGAAATTAAAGATACAGATATTATTTTTGATTGCCCTCATTGCGGCAAGAGTCTCGCTATTGATTATCGCGGTGCAGGTCTGACTATCCCGTGTTCTGATTGTGGAAAAATGGTAGAAGTTCCTATCCCTGAAGGTATGGAAATTACTGATATTGATAGCTCTGAGGAGGATCAAGAAATTCAGATTCTTAATCTTCGCCGTTTACTATCTGTTGCTGAGGCAAAAAATCGTCAGCTTGAGGAAGATCTTTCTGAGTTGCGAGAACGACGTGAGATTCTTGAACATGAGCATTCCCAGAATATAACAAGAACTGCACGCTTGCGCGAAAATGCAGCAACATTGCAGATATCGCTTAAAACTGCTACTGATGCTGCCGAAAAAATTGCCTACGATCTTATTGATGAAGACGCATCATAGTATTTAACTCATCTATGTGCTGCAATTAAGCTCTTTTGGCTCATAGAGCCAACACTACAAGTTTTGTGCGAGAATGTGAGGTGTAGATTCAGCTTTTTTGGCTCATAGAGCCAACACTACAAGTTTTGTGCG
>CAMZLY010000147.1 GCA_947311825.1 uncultured bacterium | reverse complement strand
TTACTATGTTTACGTTCAGCCCAAGAAGAAATGGAAGCACCGGAGAAAAGACCTTGATAGTGGATGCTGGAAAAATCAAATAGCGGTAGAAACTCATTACTGCCGTCACAAAAAAGTTTATCCAGTGCATTAGCTGTAGAATCGCAACCGCCCACCAGTACGGCACACCCGACATCATTGCGAGCTCGAATTATGGAGTTGGCCATTTTTTTATATAATTCTCGATACCGAATCATATCAGCACCCCATCCTGAAATGCTACGTCCTTCCCATGGTTCGTTAAATAATGATATTGCTGTAATCGGACCTTTTGGCCAACCAAGCTCTGATGCAAATAGATAACAAAATTTTTCGAAATCTTCATCATAATTCGGATGCCAGCTATGATCAGCTTTTCCGCCAAGCATCATATTTGTATTATCAAGAAAAGGTCGCGGGCGTTTCAATGGCATCATGTCATTAGAAGAGCCGGCTCCTATTACGTAGAGAACTGTAATTCCGTCTTTATGCATTTTTAGCAAAGATTCTTTTTCATGTTGAAACCATTCTTTAAAACCGGGATCTGTAACAGGCAGAAAGCTGCGCTCTAAGCGAACAGCTTGGGAGCCTAATCTATGTAGGGTCTTTGTGCTTAATCTCGGGGGGCCATCCAAGCAAAAAGCAGGAAATTGTTCTTTTGTTATATCTGGTTTTAGTGTGCGAGAACAGCTTAATAGGAATTCTCTCCCCTGCTTCCCAAGATCAAGAACTATACCGTAACTGCCAAAATGCTCAGGAATAACCAGAGACAGATTTATATTCTGAAAACCATGAGGTGTAATGTTGCATTTGATGTCATAAAATCTTTCATAACCTGTTTTGTACATATCTGGTGTCCAAATATCTTCAGGAATACCGCGTGTAGCGAAGCCAATAACATCAATCCGTCCGGTACAGGCTATTAAAGAGTCCGTATTGTTGATTAGTTGTATGGTAATGCTTAACTGTTCTCCAGGCCATAAAATATTTTCCGGTGCAGATGAAGCAATGCATTTACTTGAAAAAGAGAGTTTTTCTTCTGAATTATTCAGACGAAATACTTTTGCAAAATTAGGTATTTTCTTACCTGCTACCATAGGTGCCCCTGTTACAATTGTTCCCAGCATAAGTAATCCCATTATCATCAAAGTGTATTTAATAACCATAATATGCATCCTTAAATATTGTTTGAGGTATTGTTATTGTATCTACTGTTTTATGGCAAGTATTATTATTGTATTTTATTATTTTTTATCTTCAAGAGTATATTGATTAAGTATATTTATGTAGTAAATACGGTGGTAGTGAGTTGTTACTATAACCTTGGGCAATGGCTTATTTTTATTGTCTATTCAACTTTATCTTTATGTTACTCAATAAAAAATATTAAAACTGTTGACATAATAATTATATATTGTATTCTTTTGGTATTCATTGATAGAAGCAATGTTTTTATGAGGTCTGTTCCTATGCAAGTAAATAAAAATATTTCACCAAGAACACGTGTGCACAAGCATATACGGCAATTATTAAGCTATGGGCAGTTGGTTCATGGAGAATCTTTACCGTCTGAGTTGACTTTATCTTCTGAGCTTGGTGTTGCCAGGACTACTGTTCGTGCTGCTATGCAGGAAATGGAGCAAGCAGGATTGGTGAAAATGGTTAATCGTCGAAGAATAATTTGTCAATCCCCTGTTCTTGATAACAAATCAATTGTTTCGCAGTCTGTGGTCGTTGTAGATTCTGAAACATATAAAGCCGATACACCCGGAGAAGGATGGGAGTATAGAATTCTTTCAGGTCTAAGTATTGCCGCTCATACAAATAAATTTAACACACTTATACTCCATGCAAATGACAATATAGAAGAAACTCTATTATCTACGCTACAGGAATCACCTGTCGGACTGATCATTTTACATGAAAATTCTGTTATCCATGAACAAACAGAGAAGTTATTCAAACTACTTACTAATATTAATATTCCAACAGTATGCTACGGCAGTGGTATCGTTTCTGACTATAAGGGTGTTGATATAGTAACATCTGACCATTATTTGGGTAGTTATAAAGTTACAGAGTGGTTAATAAATCACGGGTGTCGCAGAATTGTGCGTTTTTGGCGGCTTAATTCTGCACAAGAAAAACGCCCTATATGGCTTAAAAAACGAGACGAAGGATATGAAACCGCCATGAATAATGCAGGTCTTTCTATTCTGCCAGCAATAGAATATCACGAAACAGAATATACCAACGAGAGTGATCAAAAAATATTTCAACGTAAAGGATATGAGGCGGCAGGGCGTCTAGCAGAATACATGCATGAATGGGGAGAGATTGATGCTGTTGTCGCCATATCAGATGGCGTGGTACCAAGCTTAGGATATGCTTGCACGATTTTAAACTACAAACCAAACGATGATATATGGTTAGCGGGATATGACAATATTTCATCTTTTAATCCTGATATGCAGTGGGAGCCAATTTATCCTATTGTCACTGTGGATAAACAGAATCATAAAATTGGAAAACAGTTAATAGATATGATAATGCTACGACGCACTGAAAAGATATCGCTATCGACAAAGCCATACACTCATATATTGAAACCTATATTAATAGAAAATAAATCGTCTATTGAAATCAAAGATAGTGTTGCCGCAAAATTACCTATTATCAAAAACAATAGAAATCAAATTGTACTGACAGATAGTGTAGTCAGCACCTCAGATAAACCTAACAAACAAAAAGGAGAAGTATAATGAGAAGAGACATAACTGCGTATATTTTATCAACTTGGTTTATATTAACCATTAGCATATTAGCAGAAGAACCAGTAGTGTTCTTTGATGTTGATTTCGGTGGTGATACAACCGGACAAACAGCGACAGCAGCCACTTATGTTCAAGGGGTAACTTCAACCAATCCCACTAAAGTCAGCGAGAAAAGTGACACTTCTGCCGGTCCGGAAACTGCTTGGGTTATGACATCAGTCGGAGTACTGACTAATAAACCGGTGAGATTTATAAGTACGCAGAATGATAGCGGATATCCGGATATAGTTTTTGATTCAGGAAATAATACTGCCACAAGTGGAGTAATTCGTGTGGAATGGGATTATTATATGAACTCATATACTCCAAGAACCGGCGGAGCGGCAGAAACAATAGCCACATTTTATATCAAGGGCAATTCAGGCAATGGTGTTCTTGCTGTTAGTTTTAGTGTAGATGCTGATCCTGCTAGTGGCGGTCATTTATCACTTGTTTGGGGCAATGGCTGGGATAGTGGTGCTGATAAAAGTTGGAGTTTCAATACTCTTTATCACATGATTGTTGAAATAGATATTGATAATGATACATATTCTATCTGGAAAAATGGTACACAAATAGCTACTGACCTAACACTTGCTAATGAAAAAGATAGTTACCGTTTATTTGAATTAAAAGATGGGAGAGGCACTGGAGGTTCAGATGGTAAAGCGACCATTGCGTTCGATAATATTATTATAAGAACTGTACCACCACCACCCAAAGGCACCTGCATTGTAATCAAATAAAATGCGTTATAAACATAAACACTTTGCTAATATCAATACAAAGCATTTTTTTAAATATTTAATGTCTTGGTGCGATGAATGGACTATAAAATATATACTTCCTAAAGCAAGTAATCTGATTGTGTGTGTGTGCTTAGTTCTTGGGTCTTTTACATTTGCTAACGAATCAATTAAGCCTGCTTATCCGCAACTGATAGGAGAGAATAAGACGACTGATAAAGAGTATATATTATCTAACGCTTATATTGATTCATCTTATTTTACCGATATACCCTTTGGCACTTATTCACATTGGCTTCAACCTTGGCGGGCATATATGGAAACTGTGCCGGCACATAAGTTTCTGGATGCTATTGGTGTAAATCTAAATTTGCATGGAGAAGCCCCGAAACTTATTATTCGGATGTTGGCAAAAAATGGCATAAAGTGCGTACGCATACCTATTGGCTGGGGCAGTATAAATTATGATAATGAAGCATTATTGAATAATGCCACTACACTACGGGCTGCATTACAAGCATGTAAAACCTGGGGGATTCGTCCGTTAATTCTTCTTGATGCTCACCAAGGTGTTCCATGTCCAGTAATATTTTCTAACCACACTCTACTAAAAGATGCGACAAGTAAAGCTCGTAAACTGGTAATAGATAATACTTCAAATCTAATTGTTGGATATAGTGGTCTTTCTAACCTAACAAAATATATGGCTGCAGAAAATATTATCACAAATATCAATGGACAAGAAATAACTCTTGCGAAACCTATGCCGATTACTATTCCCGCAGGACGTAAAGTGCTGATTGCAACACTTAAATACAAACCATTTTCTAAACCAGGCTCAGATGACAATAACAGAACAATTATAGGCTGGCAGAAATATGTAGGAACCGTAGCCAATTTCGTTAGCACAGAACTAGCAACCGAGAATAGTATTGATAAAGGATTCGATATGGAGATATGGAATGAACTTACTTTTGGATCGGACTTCCTTTGCATAAACAATTATTATGATCATGATATTTCTGTCTATAATGAAAGAAGCATCTGGACTAATATTATTGATGCTACTATGAGTTATGTTGCTGATAATCCGGCAAAATTTACCGGTGTAAAATTTAGCAACGGATTTGCCAATACTATACCTTGGCCGGCATCTTCAAGACAACCAAAACGTATCAATGCAATCAGTAAACATCCATATCCGAACCAAAAGAATTATCCTAATGATAAACCAAAAAAGGGTATTACTGCATTAAATGCATTAGGTAAAAAAGACAATAGTTTTACTCCAACATATTCGGTGATATTTCCGGAATATTTCGCAACAGCATTACAAACAGAAACTATAATACGAGATATGGGACCATTCACATCTGAAATTTATAAAACGGAACATGGTAAATATGCACGTAAGGATAATCCTTGTCCTGTTTGGATTACCGAAGTTGGTCTCGCCCCAAACGAGAATGGTATAACTAACCTTGCGGAAGCACTTACGTTAAAAGCAAAAACTACATCTAGATTTTATACATTTTTTATTAATAAAGGTGTTGAAAAATTAACCTTATTTGCGGCATCCGGTGGAGATTTATGGCTTGGTCTTATATTAGATTCTTTTTCTGATTATGCCAAAACAAACTCTGTATATCCTGAAAATGATATAAAATATACTTCGCCAGCTCTTAACGTTATACGTAATATTGTTAATTATATGTCTATACAGATAGATTACAATCTTTCAGACACACGGTCATTACGATTGGAGCATATTTCCGACAAGCATAATCACTATCAATTTGCCGGTGATGGAACTATTGAGCATCCTCCATTATACGATAGAGAAGTATTCACCTTTCTTCCTTATCAGATAAACAAACATCGCTTTGTTATTGCGTATTATGTAATGACAAGAAACATAACCAAATCATTATCGCCAGAGAAATTTACAATTAAAATATCGGGTATAAATGGACAGAATACATTTGTGGAAGTATATGATCCAATGTTGAATACAAATGTTCCGATAACCATAAATTCCTGTTCTACAAACAGCATAGGCTTAACTGTTATAGCAAATGATTATCCGTACCTATTAACAATATCAGAGCAATAATGAGAACCATACCAAATGCATCAATGCGAGATGGCTTTTTCAAAAGATTGATTGGGAGTTAGAAGGGAAAGATGTTATGCCGTTTCTTGAACGGGAGCGTGATATTAATATAGTTAGTTTTGAGCTTTTGAAAGGTCTTATCCATTAGCTGTAGGTACAAGTGATTTACTAAAGTAGGTGCAGTAATTACCTATCTCCGAGAGGTAATGCATATTGACGGTACACGATAACGAACGGCTTACACATTAAATATTCTAAATAATGGTTGTATTATAGAAGCAAAGTGTCTATATTATGGTTGTTTTATAGAATAATAGCGATGATCTAGTTGATCAGTGAAGGATAAAATGAAGAGATTATGCGAAAAACAGATATTGGCATGGGCAAAATCGTCGAGACGTAAACCGTTAATTGTGCGTGGAGCACGACAGGTAGGGAAAACATGGCTGGTTGAAAAAGTATTGGCTACAGAATTTGACAGTTTTGTTACTGTTGATCTTGAGACTCGGAAAGATTTGCATAAATATTTTGAACGTAATTTAGAGCCTGTTGATATTTTAAAAGGCATTGAGTTTGTTACTGGTAGAATTGTTGAAGGAAAGACTTTGCTCTTTTTTGATGAAATTCAAGCATGTCCACGGGCGATTATGGCTTTACGATATTTCTATGAAAAGATGCCGGGGTTACATGTTATTGCTGCTGGCTCACTTTTAGAGTTTGCTTTTGGGAGTATTTCCGTACCTGTTGGACGTGTGCAATACCTCTATCTTTATCCCATGACATTTTATGAGTACCTAATTGCATTAGGAAAAGATGTTATGGCTGAGTTGACTCTTAATCCTAAGCAGGATGATGACTATCTTGTACAGGAGACTCTTTTAGAGTTGAAAAACTATTTTTTTGTTGGAGGAATGCCTGAAGCTGTAAAAGTATATAGAGATACCGGCTCGTTATTGGAAGTTTTTGCGACCCAATCGGATTTACTTGATTCATATCGAGAAGATTTTTCTAAATATACTCCTAGTGTAGATATTGCTTGTTTAGATGCAGTATTTTTCTCTACAGCAAAATCAGTGGGAGAACAATTGCAATATACTAATCTGAATCTTGCTCATTCATATCAAACAAACCACAAGGCTTTTGATTTATTGGCAAAAGCAAAAATCTTACATAAAGTACCGTCCTGCGATCCATCGGGTTTACCTTTGGGGGCAAGTGTAAATCAAAAAAAGTTTAAGGCTTGTTTTCTTGATATTGGATTATTGCAACGTCTTTGCCGGTTGCCGGTAGATATAGAAATGGCTCATGAAAATCTTTTGGCAATTTATAGAGGGAAACTTGCTGAACAGTTTGTGGCACAAGAGATGCTGGCGTGGCATACTCGTGAACTTTTTTATTGGGCAAGAAATTCAAAAAACAGCAATGCAGAAGTGGATTATCTTACTGTCAGCCATGGTGAAATATTTCCTGTTGAAGTGAAGTCAGGGCCATCGGGTAAATTAAAAAGTTTACATCTTATGTTGAAGCAATACTCAAACTGCCCCAAGGGTTTTGTTCTGTATAGTGGTTCATATAAGGAATTACCTGAACAGAAACTGATTTTCTTACCGCTGTACGCAACGCCTGTAATCGGCGATAGAGAACAGGTTGGTGGCAGTGGTATTTATGAAAAAGAAATACTCTCTCTTGCTTAGAGCACTTAAAAAATTATAGCCGCAACAGTCGTCGCATTGCTATGCCGCAGCAGGCGGAGAGCTTGCCCGACCGTTCCGCTTTCGGCTTATTGTGCCTCTGTTGTAATCCAATTCTCGATTTGACCGGTTTTGCTGTCAAAATTCACGCCGACTAGAACAACCTCTTTTTTTTCTAATAGATATTTCTGATAATACTCTTTCTCTTTGATCTGAGCCATTGCGACTTCGGCTGATTTATCAAGTTTGAATTCAAAGATGTAGATGAATTTTGGGGTTATGATGACGGCATCCATTCT
>CAMZLY010000146.1 GCA_947311825.1 uncultured bacterium | reverse complement strand
CGCTAAAGCCGCCCTCCCGCCCTTTCGCCCTTCCGCCCCTCCGCCCTTTCGCTAAAGCCGCCCCTCCGCTAAAGTGTCTCATCTAACAACAACATTTCTACGGTGAGATATCGTTCTTAAAACAAAATCCAATATCTCGCTTAGATACTTGCCAACATCTTCTGTCAGAAAGCGAAGTACAAAATATCCATTTTCTTGTAACAACTGATCTTTTCGACGATCACGACGGTATGCAATGCTATCTGTAAAATGATGCGGACCATCCAGTTCAATAGCTATCCGGTATTCTTCACACAATAAATCAACCTCCATCTGCCCATGCTCATTAAAAGGAATCGCTAGTTGAATATTAAGATTAAATCTACCTTTAGTTTCCGGCAACGTTTCAAGCCGCCGATACAAAAACGCTTCACTTGAACTGCGAGCCCTTTCCACACCTTCGGCATCAGGCTGATATTTACGGGCGGCATACACAAATAGATTTCCTAAATGTGCATCTACACCATCACGAATCAACCTCTGCACACTGGCGGCATAATCCCGTTTCCATTCAGGATCAACCGGCAACGGCACATCTTGCGGCCATCCCGGTACCGCACTAGCAGGCAACATGATTGAGTAGCCCACCGCCTCATAACCCACACAGCGACGATCAAACATACGTGATAAAATCGGAACATTTAAATCAGCATAATCATATATACGCACTTCACGTTTACTTGCATACAATCGATGCAAACGTCCGGCATACTGTGCAATTGTTCCTCGCCACGATACTGGCATTGTCAAAAACAATGTATCTAAACGGGCATTATCAAATCCCTCACCAATAAATTGCCCTGTTGATAATAAAAGAAATGGCTCTTTGTCTGAAATAGCCGCCAATCGCAGTAATGTTTCTTTTAGCTCTTTCTTTGCCATCCCTCCACTTAGCACAATAATATTCGGAACGGTTTTTGATAATTCTTTCTGCAATACCTCCAGATGCTCCCTTCGTTCAGTTAAAACAATAGGAGAACGATTTTCTTTGAGCACTCGAATAACATCTGAACAAATTAGTTGATTCCTTTTCTCATCAGTAATCAATGCCTGATAAAGCTCATTGAACTGCATTCTAGTATCATCTTTCGAAGTCTCTATGCCATAAAATGAAGTTGGTCTAACAATAACACTATGTGTAAATGGTCGCTCTTTTGCCTGCTGTTTTGCACTGACCCGATATCGAACCGGTCCACACTGCATAGCAATTATAGGATGATGCCCATCTTTGCGTACAACCGTCGCCGATAACCCAAGTATATATTTTGCCTTGGCTCGCCGTGTAACTTGCTCAAAGCTCACTGCCGGAATATGATGACACTCATCCACAATAAACTGTCCATAATTTCCAACACAATCATCCACAACCCCTTTACGCACCAAGCTTTGTATTAAAGCGACATCCAGCATCCCATTTGATTTCTTATACCCGCCACCAATACGCCCAATATCCTCTATTGGTAAATCAAGAAAAGCAGATAATCTCTCACGCCACTGCTCCATCAATTGCTTGCGATGCACAACAATAAGCGTATTAACACCACGTTGAGCAATAATCCAAGCCGCTAAAACCGTTTTACCAAAAGCAGTTGTCGCAGATAGCACTCCCATATTATGAGCCATCATAGCCTTTGCCGCAGGTTTTTGTGCCAATCTCAATTCACCGCAAAAACTAACGTCCAAAAGTTTTCCGGCAAAACATTTATTCTGTACACGATACTTAATGCCAATGCTACGGAACAAACTCTTAACCTCATCCAAACACCCACGTGGTAGAGCAATATATTCAGAATGAATTTCTGCACACGCAATAATTCTTGGCTTATCAAATGTAGGCAGTCGCATTGCTTGAGCTTTATAAAACTCCGGATTCTGAAATGCCGCAATCCGAATAAGTCGATTTTGTAATTGCGGTGCAAGTCCCTGCTTCGGAATATATACTTCATTTCCAAACACCAAATCAACCCGTTCAGGTAGCGGTTCACTTATTGACAAAAGGTTAATTTTTCGAGAAGGCGGCAACGACCATGGCTTCACATCATTCTCATCTGTAGAAACAAAGCGGACACCAATAACCCGCCTTTTGCGTTCCGCAGAATGTACTAAATCCTCAACCTGCTTTGATTCAATTTTCTTAATATTTGATAAAAATTCCCACTGATCCTCAAAAGGCAACAAATCATCATTAACAAAAACACTGTTTCCGTTATTACGAGCCTGCTTTTGCAACGGCAGTGCAATTAGATTTCCAAAACCTCCTCGTGGCAATGTATCCTGATTAGGAAAAAAACGATCATAAGAATCAAGTCCTATGCCGGGACTTTGTTCCATTGTCTCCGTAAGAATATATGTTCCCAGCTTACGAGCTGCACCCGCATTAATAGCCTCTTTAAAAAACAACCATAAATGAGCACCATTACCAGACCGAGACCGCTCAATTGCCACCGGAATATCGAGTGTATGGCAGGTTTCTGCCATTGCAATAACATCATCTTGCCAGCTTTTCTTATCAAAATCTGCCGCCAGAAAAAAACAAGATTCATCCATAAGCATAGGATAAACCCCCATCACAAAATCCTTTCCGCCAGCATCACTTTTACCAAGCAGATGTTGACGGATAATATCATCTGTTACCGGAACAAAATGTCGATTTGGACAATTCACACATTTAACAGCCCGCTTATCGCAAAGACCACGAATCCATTCATTGGCACATGCAGGTTGATACCCCGACTTTCCTGTACGTTTGCTTTCAAACCGTAACGGAAAAACATCCTCACGCCCCCGGAACAGACTACGAAACAAAGCAATCTTTTTCTCAGCATCGGAATATTTGCTAACTTTATTTGAAATCTTCATTTCTATATACATATTCGTATATATATGAAATATTGTCAACAACAACATATATATGAAAATTCTCATATATAACAATATGCATTTTTTCAATACCCCAGTCATTTACGCTACCAACTGTCATCCAATGTTCGTAGTCGCACCGTAAGGTGCGTTCCGTTCGTAGTAACGCCGTTAGGCGATATCCCCACAGAATTTACGACAAAACACACACTCGCACCCAGCACAGGTGGTACTGTGCACTCCCTCTCAATTTATAATCTGCGGGGTGCACAATTTACCAAACAACGTGTTGTTTCGTTGACAGTATTCATACAAAAGGCAAATATTGTTCAATAAATAAGGAATGAAGAAAATATCACCAACACATCCAGGAGAAGTCCTTTTGGAGGAATTTCTCAAGCCAATGGGAATCAGTCAGTACAGGTTGGCAAAAGACATCAGTGTGTCTGCCCGCCGTATTAACGAAATAGTACATGGTACTAGAGCGATATCGGCAAACACTGCTCTTCGCCTAGCCAGATACTTCGACATGTCTCCTCAGTTCTGGCTAAACCTTCAAGCCCATTACGATATTGAAGTTGAAACTGACAAAATCGGAACCAGACTGATCAAGGAAGTACGCCAACTGGCAGTTGCATAATGTCGAATAAAATAATCTGTTTTTCGTAATTTAACTGCCATTTTTGTAATAAAACAGAGCCCCTTTACAGTTTATGGTTGCAAAAAATACAGAAATCACGATTTTATGGTTGCAAAAAGTACCATAACTTGGAATATTATAGTGCATGAAAAGGTTTTTATATACAGATCTGATTAAATGGAAGAATGAAGCAAGACGTAAACCATTAGTTTTACGTGGTGCACGACAAACAGGTAAAAGCTATTTAATGACTGAGTTTGGTCGTAACGAATTTCCCGCTTATCATATATTTGATTTCGAAAAAGATGGGGGCGATTTAATTCCTATCTTTGATTCTACACTTAATCCTCAAAAACTGATTCAAAGTCTTGGTATTTACCAGGACAAACCAATAGAAAATCATGATCTGATAATATTTGACGAAATTCAGAGTTGTCCACGAGCCTTGACTAGTCTTAAATATTTTAATGAAAATCTTCCCGCACAGGCAGTTTGTGCCGCAGGCTCTTTGCTGGGTGTTGCTGTTTCGGAAAGTGCATATCCCGTGGGCAAAGTTAAACATCTTGATCTGTTTCCGATGAGCTTTGAAGAGGTTTTACTTAACCGCGGACAAAAAATGATTATTGATGCTTTTTATTCATCATGGGATGATGGCAGGGTTAGCAGTATCGTGCATGCAAAATTATGGGATTATCTGAAGGAGTATTATGTAACCGGAGGAATGCCGGAAGCAGTGAATGCATTTATACGACACGGAGACAATAAGGCTATGGGATTAGCATCGGCACGTGAGATACAACAAGAGCTACTCTATTCGTTTATGCGAGATTTCGCAAAACATTCCGGTTCTATAAATGCTGCACACATAGCAGCTGTATATGAGGATATTCCGCAACAGCTTTTTGGATATGTCGATGCATCCGTTAAGCGCTACAAGTTCAAGCATGCTGTACCAGGTATAAAAGGATTTGCACAACTTGACAACCCGATTGGCTGGCTTGAAAAAGCGGGGCTTATATATAAAGTTCCCATTTGCAAGCGTGCTGAAGTTCCCTTTCAAGCTTTTACTAAGCCCAACATATTTAAACTCTATATTTCGGATGTCGGATTGCTGGGCTGTATGCTGAATTTATCGCCAAATGTAATAATTAATCAAGATTATGGGACAACTAAAGGTTTTTTTGCGGAAAATTTTGTCGCTTCTGAGTTTATGTCTGCCGGAGAAAAGAGATTATATTCTTGGAATGAACGGAATTCCGAAATTGAATTTCTGCTTAGTGCTGATGACGCAATTATACCAGTTGAAGTAAAAGCCGGAACTAGAACCAGAGCACAAAGTTTGCGGCAATTTTTTATTAAGTATGCACCGCAACAGGCAATCAAGATTTCAGCTAATCCACTTGCTGTCACAGAAAAAGCAGTGATTGATATCCCATTATACTATGCCGCAAGAATCATCGGAGAACTCCCCGTCCATCGGAACAATAGTAGCAAATAAAATCAGGCAATCTTCATTTTGATATAAATGCAAATCAGGGGCATCGACAATTGACATTTGAATAAATTATCATTCTAATTATTAATGTTCCGGGGTTACCTCTCGGAGATAGGTAACTACTGCACCTAACTCCGAGAGGCAGAACGGCACAAGACCAGCTAAAAAGGGGGCACTCATTAGAGGTAAATTCAGCGTAAACGTGTGTAAAAAAACTATAAATACATAGTTGACTTTCAGTCATAATGTAATTACATTGTATATATTATGAATGCAACCATAGTAAAAATTGGAAATTCACGTGGCATCAGGATTCCCAAACCCGTATTTGATCAGTGTGGGTTTGAGGATGAAGTTGAGTTGGAAGTCCATAATCATGAACTAATCATACGCTCAGCCCACCAACCTCGCGAAGGGTGGGATGAAGCCTTCCGGGTAATGGCAAAGCATGGTGATGATACACTGCTCGATTGCGTCGCAGAATCTGATCCGGCGTGGGATGAGAAGGAGTGGGAATGGAAATGATGAAACGGTTTGATGTTTTCCTCATTATTCTCGACCCTACTCGTGGGCACGAGATCAAGAAAACACGACCATGTCTCATCATCTCGCCAAACGAAATGAACAATAACATTTCCACGGTAATCGTGGCGCCCATGACATCAAAGGGAAGAAACTATCCATCCCGAGTGAACTGCACATTCCAAGGCATCCACGGGCAAATCGTGCTCGATCAGATTCGCACTGTTGACAAGAATCGTCTCGTCAAGAAACTTGGTACAATCTCAGGAACAACTAAAGGTAAAGTGCTAGCTGGTCTTACAGAGATGTTTGCACAATAATGCACAAAATAAAACATTTTTGCTGCAAATAGTAAATCCAGACCTGGAAATAAATTGTCGTTCTAAATTGTTAATGTTCCGGGGTTACCTCTCGGAGATAGGTAACTACTGCACCTATCTATGAAAAGGTTTTGGTAGGGCGAGCTGTCCCAGCGAGCCGCTTATGCGTCAAAAGAACAACAAAGATGAATTAAAATTACGTGTTTAATTAGAGCTTATATATTCAAGAGTGCACCCGGCTTGCTCGGAGAGTGCGCAACATGATTCTGGCATAACATGATTCTGTCATAAAAATGATTCTGTCATAAAATAGTTCTGTCATAACATGATTCTGTCATAAAATAATTCTGTCATAAAATAATTCTGTCAAATTCTTTCTTTTTTAGT
>CAMZLY010000145.1 GCA_947311825.1 uncultured bacterium | reverse complement strand
TATTTTAGGCGAGCAAATTCTGCCTTTTGAACAATTGGAGCATACCCGTAGGGTCTGTAAAATTGCGAAAAAGCGGAATATGCCGCATAAAATCAAAAAGTGCCCGCAGATAGTTTTGCAAGTGCCTCTTGTGTATATCCATTAACCAGAACTCATTAATTTGGCATAATAAACAATTTTTAATCGCAGGTTCAATTCCCTATTTTTGTTCATACTCACTAGGAATGACAGAATAATTGAAAACAAGGTAGGGCAAGCTCTCCGGGCGCATTTCAGTTTATGTTGTGTGCAACATAAACTGAAATGCCCTTTCACTGGAAAAGCATGATTTCGGGTTGACATACCTAGAACTTATCTGTAGAAGTAGTCCCCTTAATTGATGTACGAACATTTTGTTTAACATCACCAGCCATTTTAAACTCCACCGGCAGCGGGTAAATGTGTTAACTTATGCCGGCAGGAAAAACAAATGGATAAAAATAACAACGTCTTTAATCAACTTCTACCAGAACTATCTCGAGCAGTAGCGGAAGCAGGTTATAAAACCCCCTCACCAATACAAGCTCAATCTATCCCGCCGCTACTTGAAGGTCGCGATATGATTGGATGTGCCCAAACTGGAACCGGAAAAACTGCAGCATTCACACTACCGATTCTTCAATATCTGCTAAAAAACAAAAGACGCCCCACCCCAAAAAAACCACGAGTACTAATTATAACACCAACCCGTGAACTTGCTGCCCAAATCCGTGACAGTGTCGCCAAATATGGCAAACATACAAGAATATCTCATACAGTCATATTCGGTGGTGTCGGACAAAACCCTCAGGTAAAGACTATTAATAATGGTATCGACATTCTTGTAGCAACACCTGGGCGACTGCTTGATCTGATGAACCAAAAACATATTGATCTAAGTAAAATAGAAATATTTGTACTTGATGAAGCAGACCGTATGCTTGATATGGGGTTTTTCCCCGATATAAAACGAATCATAGCTAAACTTCCAAGAAAACGGCAATCACTATTCTTTTCAGCCACTATGGAAAAGAAGGTTGTTGAACTTGCAAGTACATTGGTGCACAACCCAACACATGTGACCATTGAACCGGAAAAACTAACAGTAGAACTTATAGAACAAAAAATAATGTTCGTCTCCAAGAAAAATAAAGACAAGCTTCTTGTAAAACTTTTAAAAGACGATGACATGAAACGTGTTATGGTATTTGTCCAGATGAAACATGTGGCTAACAAAGTTGTACTTACTTTGGATAAAGCACGAATTTCAGCCGCAGCCATTCATGGCAACAAGAGCCAAACGGCACGCACTAATGCATTAGCAAAATTTAAAGCTGGAAAAATCCGTGTACTAGTTGCTACCGATATTGCGGCACGTGGTATTGATGTAAATAATATTTCCCATGTTATAAACTATGATATGCCAGTTGAACCTGAAACTTATGTACATCGTATTGGACGTACAGCACGAGCAGGAAATGAAGGCGACTCAATCTCATTTTGCAGTGCAGCAGAACGTAATTATCTACACACTATTGAAAAACTGATTAAAACCCAGATACCTGTCGATCTTGACCACTCACTCCACTGTGAAGATTCACGCAATGCGACAGGAAGCGATGCAAAGCCTGCCCAAAAAAGAAATCGTGGCAGAGGCAACGGCTTTAATCGAGACAGAATTGGCAAAAAAGCAGCAAAAAACAGACCATTCAAAAAACGTAGCCGAAAATAATAAAAAGGGCTGTAAAAACAGCCCCAATCAAAAAATATTTTCTGTATGCAAAAGCCTAATCGTGAATGCGCTCACGTGCCTCATTCACAACCAATTTACGACCTTTAACTTCATTGCCACTCATAGCTTTAATGGCCGCATTAGCACCAGCTTTATTAGCCATCTCAACAAAACCAAATCCTTTTGATTTTCCGTTAAACTTGTTAGAGATAATCCGTGCCGACTTAACTTCGCCATATTCCTCAAAAATACTACGAAGTTCTTTAGTGCGAATATTATAAGAAAGATTTCCTACATACAACTCAATCTTTCCACCTTTTCCGCCACGAACTTTCCCTTTAAAAGGTAAAGATATTTTAGTCCACTTATGCTTACCTGTATACAAACCAACAATAAACCATGCTAACCCCCAAAATGCATTTGCCGACAAATTACTCCATAATTCCATAATACTTGTACCTACTTTACTTTTCTTTTGTGAGGTAATCATACCTCTTATATTTGATAACTGT
Source organism: uncultured bacterium (assembly GCA_947311825.1). Lineage (GTDB taxonomy): Bacteria > Verrucomicrobiota > Kiritimatiellia > UBA8416 > CAMZLY01 > CAMZLY01. The sequence goes on along the minus strand of CAMZLY010000145.1, from coordinate 13,130 downwards.
AGCCAGAATTGGCTACAACGTAATTAGAGCGTAGCTCTACTTGGCGTCAAGAAAACCTTCCAGTTTCTTCATCCGCGTCGGATGCCGAAGTTTACGAAGAGCTTTTGCCTCAATCTGGCGGATTCTCTCTCGTGTAACACAAAACTGCTTACCAACTTCTTCCAGAGTTCTGGAGTAACCGTCAGTTAATCCAAACCGATAATCCAGCACAGCCCGCTCTCTATCTGTAAGTGTATATAATACATCTTTCAGACGGTCTTTCAACATGCTATAAGCAGTCATTTCCGCAGGGTTCTCAGCAGCTTTGTCTTCAATGAAATCCCCGAAGCTAGCATCATCACCTTCTCCAACCGGAGACTGCAATGATATAGGTTGCTGTGCCATTTTATAAACAGCACGAACCCGCTCTACAGGTATATCCATTTCTTCGGCGGCTTCTTCCGCCGTGGGCTCACGCCCTAATTCCTGTAATAAACGTTTTTGCACTCGCAAAAGTTTATTGATCGTTTCGATCATATGTACAGGGATACGAATTGTGCGAGCCTGATCTGCAATAGCACGAGTTGCTGCCTGGCGAATCCACCAAGTTGCATACGTGCTAAACTTATAACCACGTCGGTACTCAAACTTCTCAACAGCCTTCATTAAGCCGGTATTACCTTCCTGAATAAGATCAAGAAAAGATAGACCACGATTCATATATTTTTTAACAATACTAATCACAAGACGTAAATTGGCTTCAACCATTTCCGTCCTAGCTTTCTGACCGCTTCTTAGAGATTTTCGCAGTGATTTAAAACGAACTAATGCTTCATCCGATAACTCGCAACAATAATTTTCTATTTTAGAAACATTTTTCTTTAGTTCGATAATTTCCTCACCCCGTTTCTTACCGGGGCGCATTTTTTCTAATTTTTCAATTTCACGCATAGTTTTCCGCAGATCTTCATAAACCAAATCTGCATCCATTGCCATACTCTCAACAACCTTCTGTTTAAAGCCAAACGCCTCAACTGCTACAGAAAGTTTATCACGAGTCTTGATTATTGCTTTTTGCTTACGTGCAATCTCCTTATCAGTTAAACCCTCTTTGTTTAATTCTGCATATTGCGTTTCTAAACGTTCATAAATCTTTATTAAATCTTTTTTAAGTTTTGGTAGAATCTCCAAGTATTGGTCCCGACTATCAACAAGTTTATCGACCACAATTCTATCAAAACGCTCCCGACCATTTTCCAGACGGTCAACTAGGCCTAGGTACATTTCACAAACAAAACCCAACTTAGTGAAAACTTCCCGCACACCAATTTCAGCCTTTTCGATTCTTTTACAAATCTCAACCTCTTGTTCACGAGTGAGCAACGGCACTTGTCCCATCTGATGCAAATACATACGTATAGGATCATCAAAAAAGTCAAGCTTAACAGCACGCGTACCTTTAACTTGTTTTTTGGCCTTCTTTGCGAATTTATCAACTGCGTCAGCAGAAATAATTTCAACATCCATATCACGCAAAAGAGCCAAATACTGCTCTAAATCTTCCGGTTTAACCACAGAATCTGGCAAACATTCATTAATATCGTCGAAAGTAAGATAGCCCTGAGTTTCAGCAAGGCGTAACAACTCCTTTACTTGCTCATTACGTGTCTCGTCAGATACAGCCTCTTCAGTAAATCCAGGGTTAACGGCACTGTCAGAAGAGTTATTAGCAATATCCTTTTTAGACTTTTTCTTGGTTTTGTCTAATTTATCAGCTTTTGCCTTCGATGTCTTAGCTTTTACTTTACTTTTTTTAGTATCCTTTTTTGAGGTAATTTTTTTCTCGCCAGTCACTTTTTTCTGATCAACAGCTTTCTTTACTGTAGACTTCTTAGTGGCAACTTTTTTCTTTGGTTCAGTCTTTGCCTTATTTGCTTTTTCAGCGGCAGTGCTCTTCTTTGTGGTAGACTTTTTCGTAGCAACTTTTTTCTTTGCCGTAGTATTTAATTTAGTCTTATTTTCTTTTTCTTCAGACTTATTACTCTTCTTCTTTGGTTTCGCTATAGATTTGGCCATAAATTCATTCCCACGCATTAACTTATATTATCAATAAAGACCCCATTATACAGAAAATGCTCTAGCTTTTACACCTTTATTGGGATAATTACAAGTTTTATTGGTAATTTTTTAATTTTTTTTATCAATAGCGAGTATGGCATCAACATCTTTATCACCACGCCCTGATAGATTTACAACAATGATTTGATCAGTTTTTATTTGTGAAGCACGTTTTTTTGCTTCTGCAATAGCATGTGAAGATTCTAAAGCCGGGATTATCCCCTCTAATCGTGTCAGTTCATAAAATGCCGCCAAGGCTTCTTCGTCAGTAATAGGACTATACGAAACTTTACCACAATCAGCCCAATATGAGTGCTCTGGACCTACCCCAGGATAATCTAAGCCTGCACTAATCGAATGTGCATTCAAAATCTGCCCTTCGTCATCCTGCAAAACATAAGTTTTACTGCCATGCAGAATACCAGGCATACCGGCAACAATACTTGCAGCATGTTTTCCACTATTAATACCTAGACCACCGGCTTCAACACCAATCAATTCAACGCCCGGCTCATCAATAAACTCAGCAAATATCCCCATCGCATTGCTTCCCCCGCCAATACAAGCAATCACCATATCAGGTAACCGCCCTTCCTTCTCCATTATCTGACGTTTTGCCTCAATACCAATAATACGCTGAAACTCCCTAACCATATCAGGATAAGGATACGGTCCGGCTACTGTTCCTATCACATAAAATGTATTTTCTACCGCAGAAGCCCAGGCACGTAACGCTTCACTCATAGCATCTTTAAGAGTTTTTGTACCACTTGATACTGGCACAACCTGTGCTCCAAGCAATTCCATACGCTTAACATTTGGAGCTTGCCGTACGATATCTTCCTCCCCCATATAGACAATACACTCCATATCAAGTAAAGCTGCCACTGTAGCTGTTGCCACACCATGTTGCCCTGCACCTGTCTCAGCCATAAGCTTCTTCTTCCCCATACGCTTCGCTAATAGAGCCTGTCCAATAGTATTATTAACCTTATGTGCACCAGTATGATTCAGATCTTCTCTTTTCAGATATATTTTTGCACCGCCATACGCTTCTGTTAAACGTTGTGCATAATATAGAGGTGACGGTCTACCAACATAGTCAGATAACAAATATTCAAACTCAGTCAAAAATGATTTATCCGCCATAGCGTCTTTATAAGCACTCTCCAATTCCATAAGAGCCGGCATTAAAGTCTCCGCCACATAGCGTCCACCATACTGGCCAAAATATCCATCATCAGTTATTACATCTTTCATTTTCTAACATTCTCCATAAAAGTTTTTATTTTTTTATGATCCTTACGCCCCGGCTCACTTTCCAGACCGCTAGAAACATCTACACCAATAGGATTAACCGCCGCAATAGCATCAGAAACATTTAACGGCGACAAACCACCGGCAAGCATCACCGGGTATTTCTCCGCAATATCAGCCGCCCGACTCCAATCAGCAAGCAAACCTGTACCGCCATACATACCGGGAACGGCCGCATCAATAACAAAACGATCTGCCTTCCATTTCTCAATATCTACTTTGCAATTATCATTTTCTCCTAATGATACCGCCCGCCACATCCGTGATTCAAAATCAACAAAATCATCAGAACTCTCACATCCATGCAACTGTGCGGCATACAACCCACAATCATTTACAACCTTTTCAACATAATCACGCGACTCATTAACAAATACCCCGACAGCTTTCACGCCCGAACCAATAACATCCATAATCTCACTCAATAATCCGGGAGAAATACCGCGAGGAGATTTATCATACAATACAAATCCTATATAGTCAGCTCCATACTCAACAGCCGCCATAACATCGACGACATTAGTCATACCACAAATTTTCACCTCAATTTCCATAAGATACTACTCCTAGTTGTACGGTGGCCATTAGACATTCATTTTTCTTTCATTCCAACAATCCGCTAAGCGCTTTACCCGGATCATCACCCTTCATCAACGTCTCACCAATCAGAAAACCTTTATATCCCATAGCCGCCAACTTCTCTATATCTGCCCTATCACGAATACCACTTTCGGCAATCGATAAACGATCAGCGGGAATATTTTTTGCCAAACCATAAGCAGTGCCCAAATCAGTTCTTAATGTTTTTAAATTTCTACTATTAATTCCTATAACGGCATCCTCAAGTTCCAAAGCAATTTCTAATTCTTCTAACGAATGAGACTCAACCAACACTTCCAACTCAAGATCCACAGCAAAATCATATAAACGCCTAATAGTCTCTTTATCCAATGCCGCTACAATTAACAAAACAATATCAGCACCCCAAGCCGCCGCTTCCAAAATCTGATATTCATCACAAATAAAATCTTTACGCAAAATCGGCAAATCAACTACCCCACGAACCGCCTGCAAATGAGCGGCAGAACCCATAAAATGCTTTGGCTCCGTTAATACGGAAATGGCAACTGCTCCAGCCTTTTCATACGATATAGCAATCTCTGCCGGCCGATAATCAGGACGCAATAAGCCAGCAGATGGACTAGCTTTCTTAATTTCTGATATAATTTTTAATCTATCATCACCACCAAGCAAACCAGCCTTAAAACTATGATGAACCCGTTGCTCAGCCAAAGATTGCAAAGTATCAATTGAGACAATCCGCTTTGCCGCCACAACATCCAACCGTCTCTCTTCTGTAATTTTTGTTAAAATATTTGATTCCATTATTCACTATCCATACTTTAGTAATTTTTAACAGTTAGTAGTACCTACCCATTCCGAGAGGTAGACCGTAGAGCAGAAAACCTCACTTGACTGTTACCTCTCGGAGATAGGTAACTACTCTCATTAAATTGCCGTTCCATCTATCAAACCGTCAAGAGCCTGCATTGCCTTACCACTATCAATAGACTCCTGTGCAACCGTCCAGCCGGCACGAATATCAGCAACTTTACCAGCAGCAGCAATAGCCGCTGCTGCATTTATACACACAATATCACGGCAGGGGCCCTTTTCACCAGATAAAACCGCACGAGTAATCGCAGCATTCGTTGCCACATCATCACCCGCCAAATCATCTTCATCCGCATATTCATCAATAAAATCAAGTGCATCCAGCTCATAAGTGGTAACCTTACCGCTATTAAGCTCACTAACTCTGGTTGTTGTCGTTGTCGTAATTTCATCCATGCCATCATGCCCATGCACAACAAACGCACGTTTACTGCCAAGCAACTTAAGAACTTCCGCAAATGGCTCCGTAAGTTCAGGTAAAAACACACCAATAATCTGCCCTTTTGCCCCTGCCGGATTAGTTAATGGCCCCAGCATATTAAAAATGGTACGAACTCCTAGTTCACGTCGTGGCGGCATAGCATACTTCATTGCCGGATGCATACTAGGTGCAAACATAAAACCTATACCAACATCGCGAATACAGTCTTCAACCGTATCAGAATCAACATCAAGATTAACGCCTAATTCAGCCAAGAGATCAGCAGAACCACACTTACTGCTAATAGCCCGATTACCATGCTTAGCAACAGGAATCCCAGCCCCGGCAACCACAAAAGCCGACGTTGTAGAAATATTAAAAGAATTACTGCTATCCCCACCCGTACCGCAAGTATCAACTACATCTAATAATCCGGTATCAATAAAAACAGCATGCCGTCGCATAGAAGCTGCACCACCGGCAATTTCATCAATTGTCTCGCCCTTCATACGTAATGCAACAATGAAACCGGCAATTTGAGCCGGAGTAGCCTTACCGGACATAATCATATCAAATGCCTCAGACATCTCCGCCTGTACCAAATTTTCCCCATCAATAATTTTCTGAATATAGTTTTTCATACCCAGATAGTACAAATAGCTGAATATTATTGTAAAGATAGAAAAAATATTATTTGCCTAAGAGATATTTTTCGTGTTTTAGGCGAGCATATTCTGTCTTTTGAGCATCCAACATCGAACGTTCAACATCGAACAACTTGTCCTCTGTAGCTTTTGCGAAGGCTGGAACGAATTCTTCATTCAAAATTAGATGTTCGATGTTCATTTTCTCTTTTACAGCTCAGTCAAATCAAGCTCCATACCGGCAGCACCGGCACGAGCCTGGGTAGGATACTTTGCTAGAATAGCTGTTTTCTTTTTTGTGCAATGAGTAGGAACAATAAGCTTCAATCCACGCAAGGCACCAAGATTCCAAAACCCATGAAAACCGCCAATAACAGCCTGTAACTTACCAATTTTTCTGGCCTGTTTAATAATTTTAGTTAAGCCTGGATGAGCACAACCTGTTATTAAAGCCACTCCATTTTTGGTTTTCAAAACCAACGAAATTTCCGTTTTACGTTTTTTACGCCCGCCACTCAACTGCGGGGTCATAACTGCCCCCGACGTCATTTCAACAGCAGATTTATAGACATCCACAATCTTAATTCCCGGTCGTATCAACTCTATTCTTTCACGAATCTCAGCAGAAAAAGCCATTGGCACATAAATCTCTTTTACTGACGGCATATCTGCTAACAAATCAAGACCACCTACATGATCCCAATCTTCATGCGATAATGCAACCTCTTCTATTTGCGACAAATCAATTTTAAAAGCCGATAAATTAGCACGTAAAGAAACAACATCCTTCCCCATATCAAACAGCAAAAAATCATTAACCAACACAGAAAACCCATGCCCGCACTGAAAACCGTACCGCTCTTGATTATCATAGACTATCTTTATGTTCATTATCATCGGCCTTCTTCGTTATTTAATATTCCTTCCTCTTCCGGGAGCGTGCGGTGCCACCCGCACCAACGGGAGCGTGCGGTGCCACCCGCACCAACGGGAGCGTCCACCAAACATGTGAATGGATACATACTATTTCCTACGTGCCCAGTCGAGGTGGCACTCGACCCTCCCTTATCAATTACATAATCTCAACTTCAAACTCCGGTGGATTCATAATATGTTTTTTAACAGTACATAAATTCACCGTTTTAATCATTGCCTTAACATATTTTTCAGGGAAATCATCAGGCAAGGTAAGTTCAAACTTAACCTTTGTATAACGCTTAACTTCTTTATCAAAATCAGAAATCAGTTTAACGCCTAATTTATCAGTATTAAGTTTCCGAGCATTACAAAACTCAAGAGCATAAATACCCACACATGTCGCCATTGACACAAAGAAAAGGTCAAAAGGTTCCGGTGCAGAAGCTTCACCACCATTCTTAACCGATTGATCCGTCTTAACGGTACGCCCGCTATAATGTGCATCAACTCTTTTTCCACCCGGAAAAGTTACATCAATAATTTTAGCCATAATATATATCTCCTAATTAGTTTTTATTTACAACTAATGGTCGCATACATTATCACCAATTTCAAGAGAATCACTTAAATATTGTTCAGCTATAAGGCGTGGTTCTATTGCAGGTGCACCAATAACAACTTTTATTCCATTACTGGTAAACATATCCTGAGCACGTTGCCCCATACCACCGGCAATAATAATATTTGCACCTTTTTCCGCTAACCAGCGAGGTAACCCCCCCGGTTCATGTGGTGGCGGCACATCTGAATCTTCAGATAATATTTTCTTACTCTCTATATCAACATCAATCAATGCAAATTTTTCACAATGCCCAAAATGCATTGCCAACTTTCCTTCTGCTGTCGGTATCGCTATTAACATATTTTTCTTCTCCTATTCACTGTTCACTATTCACTGTTCACTAACTAAATTCCATTGTGAGATTCTACATCTGCATTATCTGCTTTATTCAACTCACCATTCTTCAAAGCATTAATTGCCTCTTTAACAGAACCAGTTGCACCGGAAAATACTTCAACATCGCCGGCCACAAGTGTAGCAAATGCTTTAGGACCAAAATGCCCGCTTATCACAGCATCAGCACCTAAATCGATCACCGTCTGTCCCGCCTGTATTCCTGCCCCCTGTGCAGCTTGTAAATTCTGCTTATTATCACGTGCCGACCAAGCTTCTGTATCCTGATCATATACGATAAAATACCGTGCTCTACCAAACCTCTGATCAACTGGCGAATCAATTGTTTCACCTAATGATGTTATAACTATCTTCATGATTTACTCCTTTCAAATATATTATCAACAACTTACTACATCGGCCCAGAGGACCGATTTACACATCCGTACAACGGTGCTCTGTGCCGTTCCCCAAACCCCATTTCACTTCCCCACCCTTGCGGCATCGCTTTCTACCACCCCGACAACGATGTCCCCTACCACCATATTCCTGTCTTTCAACTATCAACCCCTGTCGCCATCTGTCAATCACCACGTCTATAGAACCAACAATACCGCAACTGACAGTAACGCCATTACCACGCAAAGTTCCATTCAAGAACCGATCTATTCCCGAACAAACCAATTGTCCTACATCACGCTTCATTAGTTCTGTCACCCAATCACGCAACTGCCAATCAGAAGTAGAAACCACTTCATGTTCATCTAATTCCAACAAGTTTGAATATACCAACAACTCGTTACCAGCAAAACATGAAGCCACTCTATTACGACTTACTATAAAACCAACCTTCATATCAAATTGATAATTCCTTCTGCAAAATTGACCATGCACTACGTATGGCTTCCTCTGCCGGACCTTTATTATAATCTATAACCGTTTTACCCGCCATAAGAGCATCATTAACATTTCTATCAAATGGTATTTCAGCAATCACGCTAGATCCGTGTTCTTTACAAATATCCTTAATCTTATTTGCCTGTTCAATATTAAGGTCAGCTTTATTAATAATAACCAATACCGGCACACCAAAATGTTTACAAAGTGCCATAACCCGCTCCATATCATGAACCCCTGATACTGTTGGTTCGGTAACAATCACAACCAAGTCAGTGCCGGAAACAGATGCGATTACCGGGCATCCGGTTCCGGGAGGTCCATCAGCCAAAATCAATCCCAATTTCAGTTTCATTGCCAACTCTGCCGCCTCGTTACACACTTGGGTTACCAGCTTACCTGAATTCTCTTCTGCAATACCAAGTTTAGCATGTGTCATCGGTCCATAATCTGTTTCCGATGTGTACCACATACCGGTAACATTAGGCTTTGATGAAATTGCGTCAACAGGACATACAAGATTACAGAAACCACATGCTTCACACGCAAACTGGTTGATCATATATGTTTTACCAACAATATCATTTGCCGGACCATCCATATTTATTGCATCAAAGTGACACGAAGCAGCACATCTGCCACAACTAACACATTTTGCCGTATCAATGATTGATTTATTACTGCCTACAAACTCATGTGCTTCTGTTACAGATGGGTTAATCAGCAAATGCAAATCAGCGGCATCAACATCATTGTCAGTCAACACTTTATCCTTGGCCAAAACCGCAAATGAGCTGACCACCGTTGTCTTACCAGTTCCACCTTTACCACTAATAATAGTAACCTCTTTATGGTTATCGGCAGAACCAACAGAAGAAGAATCAATTTCTTCTGAAGTGGCAACAAGCATCTCTTCGGCAGGCTCATCTGGTGCAACAGTCCTCTTTAAATCTTGAATATTATCATAAATATTCAGCAAGTTTTCTTGTAATTCTTTATGAACAGAAACCAGAATATTACCCCCTGAATATGTTTCAGCATATTCACGCTTAAAAGGAATACGCCCCACAATAGGAACACCGATAGATTCAGCGTAATCACTAATAATTTTATCAGTTCCATCAGAACGATTAACAACAATCCCTGTAGGAACTTTCATCTTTAATGATAAACCAACGGCTAACTTAAGGTCATTCAAGCCAAACGGTGTTGGTTCAGTAACAAGTATTGCCACATCTGCACCATCAACAGCCTCAACCACCGGACATGCAGTACCCGGTGAAGCATCCAGAATATTTATTTCATCAGCAACAATACTCTCTTTCACGCCACGAACTACAAGAGGAGCCAAAGACTCGCCAACATTCAACATCCCATGCGAAAAGAAAAGTTTTCCACCTACAGTAGTTACTCCTGAATGCACGATACCAATCGGCGTTTCTTTTTCAGTTAACGCATTTTCAGGACATACATAAGAGCATACTCCACAAGAATGACAAAGCTCATTAAAAATCAGCACCTTACCCTTAACCACTGCTATCGCATTAAAGTTACACGCCTCGGCACACTTGCCGCAACCGGTACATTTAGACTCATCCCAAACAGGTTTCAAAACATTAACTTGTTTCTCCTCTGAGAAATCAGGCTTAACAAAAAGATGATCATTCGGCTCTTCAACATCACAATCCAATAACCGCACCTTGTCACCTCGTGAAGCCAGCACATTTGCCAAATTAACCGAGAACGTTGTTTTGCCGGTTCCGCCTTTGCCACTTGCCACTGTAATTATCATTTCAACCCTAGATTTGAGAGACGCAACGCATTGCGTCTCTACAATTCAACTAAACAAATTTACGCTCGATTACGCCCTAAACCACGTCCTTGTCCCTGACCTCGTCCTGACGGCCCACGTCCCGCTCCTGCACCAGGAACGACATTGTTACCAGCACACTGTCCGGCACCACGTCCTGTCATTTGACCTTTACCTTCTGGTCCTGTTCTATCTCCTCTTGGCATAATACACCTCCTTCTAATTAATAATTCATCTGCACTATATATGCAAAAGGCGTGCCAATATGTAAATAAAAGATAAACCATTGCAAACAAAAGCCTTACATACAAACGTCTAACTACGCACACAACCACGCCTATTGCATTATGCAACACCATACCCGTCAACTATTGCATTATGCACGAATAAAAACGGCTGTTTCATTCTTACAACAATTCCTGCAACTTCACAAAAACAAAAATTTATGTAACGTCACCACTGGGCTTGCCCCAGCGGGACGATGATTGACTACTAACAACAGATATCACTACTCTACTCCCCCGCCCGCCATTTGTGCCGCTTTTGCCGACCCTCAAAACATATACAGCAATTACACCTGGAGCACTATTATAAAATACGGACACTATAAGCCAAAATACCTTCTTAAAGCCAAACAGAAAAATATGTTTAATTATTATCTACACTCACAAGGCAGAAAATATTTTATCGGTATCCCTAACACATAAACATGACCATCACTCTTCTCATATACAGCAATTGTCTTAGGAAGCATAGCACCTAACTTCTTAAAATCATCCATAGCAAGCATTTCAGTTTATTAAAACTTCATAGAATTTTCCTAATCATAATCGTAATCCTAATCCTAATCGTAATCGTAATCAAAAAAACTAAAGTCTTGCACTGTTAATCTAACAGGCTTAATTTTACTAGTGAGAGTTAAACAGGATTCATTGCTGCACCTTCAAAAAGAAGAATATTATCTTTTTTTGCTCTGCGAATAAGTGATTTTGTAAATCCCGACTTAGAAAAAAGTGCATAATGAATATGATAAGTACGAAGAAGACGCTGACATTTACTTTTCCTAATTAACTCATCAAGAACAGACTCAGAGACACGTACAGAAGTCCATTTACACTCTCCCTGTAATACAACTTGATCCGAGTGATTAACCGCAACAATATCAATTTCCGCTTCTCGACTCCACGCTCGTCCTATCCTATCAGGAATAAACGGCAACATATTATTATCCCCAAGCGTTGCAACAGTGCGACGACATAACTCTTCGTAGCCAGTTTTCCCTACATAAGATGCCTGTTGTGACCGAATAATATCCATAAGACGTTTAACCCTATTTTGTTCAATCAGTTCAAGGTGGGGATAGACATAAGCGAAAAAGAAACGGAAATATGAATCACGTAATTCATAACGCCCTAACCGAGTTCGTGAATAATCCTTGGCTTCTAAAGAAATTAAGCGTCTTACAAAACCCAAATCAACCAAGACACTAAGATATTTACCAATATGATTCTGCCGAATACCAGTATGCTCAGATATTGCTTTAGGAGTTTTTGCACCATTCCCTATTGACTCCATAACTGCCATGTATGTTCGCGGCTCAGAAATCTCATCTTGAATCAGAAATACAGCTTCTTGCCGAAAAATTGTCACTGGAGACAAAAGTAACTGCTCTACATTAGCTAATACAGGTTTACGATCATCCCACATTTCTAAATACTTTGGAACGCCACCAATAATGCTATATGTTTCAATAATCTGTTCAGGACTATAACGAGGAAGAAAACTATGCAAACTTTTTGGTTCAATCTCATCTATCAGCATATCCGAGGTACTACGCCCATATAAAGGTCCTTCGCCAGATGTAAACACCTTGCGCATCATGTGATAATGCGATCCGCTCAAAATTATCATTATATGCGAACGATCGACATATTCATCCCAAAGCACCTGCAGAATACTAGCGATAGCAGGATATGACTCAAGAAGATACGGGAACTCATCAATAACTAATCGAATATGTTTTTTGCAACTTAAGTCAAATATATAACGCAGAGCCGCTTCCCAATCAGAAAACAACATACCTTGCGGAATATCAGACAACATAGACTGTCCAATAATACGAGAAAATTTTTCTAGAAGAACCATTGGTGAACTTTTGTGAGCAACCCAGTATATGGATAAACAATTATCATTTTGCTTCAACCAATGAGTAATTAAAGTTGTTTTGCCGATACGCCTACGCCCATAAATAACCACAAATTGCGGTTCTGCCTTCTGATCAAGATCATCCAGTATTTCTAGCTCTCGTTTCCTATTAACAAATTTCATTTATCCACCTCTACAGTAAGTTACTGAACATGTGGTAAATGTATTAAATTGTTTTTATTTGGTCAATTGTTAAATATACTTTTTTATAAAAAATAATATTCTTACTACAGAGGTGCTTGCAAAACTACTGTGCATGGCAATTTTTTCTATTTTAGGCGAGCAGATTCTACCTTTTGAGCAATTTGGCATACCCGTAGGGTCTGTAAAATTGCGAAAAAGCGGAATATGCCGCATAAAATCAAAAAGTGTTCGCAGATAGTTTTGCAAGTGCCTCTAAATTAATAAAGG
>CAMZLY010000144.1 GCA_947311825.1 uncultured bacterium | reverse complement strand
TTTATTCGTGCATTCGTGGCAATTCTTTTATTTATTCTTGAGTTCGTAGAATGACAATCCAGTTCCTCCATATATTCTATGGTCAAGCAAGTTCCAGCCTTCACATTCGGTGGGTCTGTCCTTTGCCGCTCTTTCCACTATAAGTAATCCATTATCGGATAAGCAATCACTATCTCTAACTAATCTTGGGATTTCACCATTATTTCCCTGTCTGCTTTCACCTGTAAGTTGCTCTACCTGTTCTTGTTCCCACCAATATGGAGGATCGGCAAAAATAATATCAAATTTATCACTGGCAAATCCTCTTTTAAGGGTTGTTATCACATTTCCGGCAATGATTTTATAATTATCTATTTTTAGTTTATTAATATTTTCTTTTAAGATTTTTAAAACGTGTCGTTCTGATTCAACGCCGCAAATTTTAGAAGCACCGCGGCTAAAAGCTTCAATACCAATTACGCCAGAGCCTGCAAAAAGGTCCAGTACGCTGGCATTAGGTATACGTGATGCGATAATAGAGAATAGAGCTTCTCTTACCATATCAGTAGTTGGCCGTACATCTTGTTTCGGCACTTTTATATTTATTCTTGCTAATGTTCCGCCTGTAATACGCATGCGAGAACAGTATTATATTAAGGCATATCTGGTCAAGTGTGGTTTTGTTGCTTGTTCTGTTGTATTGCATTCCCGCAATTACTGCAGTAGTTGGCGTTGGGTTCTGATATTTCTTTGTTACAGTTGTTGCATTTTTGTTTGGGGTTGTGATTCTTTTTTTCTTCGGCAAATTGTACGGTGACAATACCGGTGGGAACAGCGATTATGCAGTAGCCCATAATCATTATGAGCGAGGCAATAGATTGCCCGAGCGGGGTGGTGGGGGCAATGTCGCCGTAGCCGACAGTGGTTAAAGTTACAATTGCCCAGTAGATGCTTATGGGGATATTGGTAAACCCGGCATCAGCATCTTCTATCATGAACATCACAGAGCCGAGAATTACAACAAGTGCAAGAATGGTGAGGAGGAAAATGGTTATTTTGCGTCGGCTACTGTGAAAAGCTTGTATTAAATCATTAGCATCTTGTTCATATTTAGTTAGGCGTAATATCTGAAATATGCGAAGAGTACGGAGGATACGGATGGCTTGTAGAAATCGCATATTAGGATAGATAATGCTGATATAGGTTGGCAGTACACCTAGTAGGTCGACAATGCCAAAGAAGCTTTTTGCGTATTTGGCTGGTTTGGGGGCACACCAGAGACGAATGATATATTCAAGTGTGTATATGGCAGTAAAGAATATTTCTGTTATGCTTAGCAATTTGCCGAATTGTAGCTGAATGGAGGCGACGGTTTGCAACATAACACAGGTGACGCTGGTTAGAATGCTGATAATTAGCATTATGTCATATAGCTGTCCAGCTGCTGTTTTAGACTCGAATATAATCTTGTATATACGTTTTTTTAGAGAGGTTTTCATTTTATTGTTATTTTTAAATGATTCTGTCATTTCTCTTTATGCTTTTTTCGTGTTAGGCAGGTGTCACAACATATATCACTGCACATACGACAGGAAAAACAGTCTTTGCAGTTATGCTTACGCTGGTTATTTGGCTGTTTTTCCGGCTCATAAACTAATCCCTCCACTCCCTTTATTTTTATCCATGTCATAAGGGAATAGTAAAGTTAAAAGTTAAAATGGTAAAGGGTAAAAAATTTAAAAGTGAAAAGGGTGAAAATCAGTTTCGTTTGTATATTAATAATGGTATATGTTATGTTGTTTGTGGATACTTAAATTTAGAAAATAAGATAAAAAGGTTTGTTTATAATGATAAAAAAGCGTATTGCTAAAGTGCTATTTGGGCACAGGACGTGGATCATTACCTTTGTATTGTTGCTGTTATACTTAGCTCTGTCTATTGGATATTATTTTCTTCCATGGTCTGTACGTAAACCTATTTATAAATATGCCCCGACAGTTGATCGCGTATTGCGGAGGAATGGTTTTCATTTGATGCAAAGTTGGGATACTTTGTCGTTATTTGGAAATGATGTATCGGTTGCTGTGGATGGTAGTGGGTGTGGAGATCGGTTTTATGCAGAGCAACCTGTACGACAAAAGCAAAGCAGGAAACAGATAAAGGTGTTAAAAAATATTGGTTATACGGTTGGTTATAGTGAGTCTATGAAAAACCCGCTCTGGGCTGCATATCGGGTATTTGATGTTCAGTATCTTGACCTTGGACCACGGGAATCGCATTTTTCAGTTGATTTACGCACTAAGGCACAAGTAAAGCATTCTGATTACACGAATTCTGGATTTGACCGTGGACATATGGCACCAAATTATTGTATCGCTACGCGGTATGGTGTCGCAGCTCAGAAGGAAACTTTTTTGATGAGTAATATTATTCCGCAAACGCCGCGAGTAAATCAGCGGGTTTGGGAAAGTCTGGAACATAAAGTTGCGACTCAGTATGGTAGATATTTCAATGAAGTGTGGGTGATAACGGGGCCGGTTTTTAAGGATCCGGTAAAGAAACTTGATTCAGGGGTTTCTATTCCGGCGGATTATTATAAGATAATTGCAGATGAGAGGAATGGTAAGTTGCGGGTAATGGCTTTTCTTGTTGAGCGGTATTGTCCGTCTTATACTCGTATAAAAACATATTTAGTTAGTGTTGATAGCATTGAAGAGCTTACTGGGCTGGATTTTTTCCCTGATATGCCAGAAGCCGAACAAAAGGAATTAGAGTCAAAAGCCGCTACCCGTTTGTGGCCAACAGTTATTCCTGCATTTAAGTATTTTGTTTTAGGTAAAACAGAATAATGGCTTTTACCGTTCTAGGTTAAATAATGATTTAAGAAGAATTTAATCTTTTGTTGGATAAGATTTATTATTAGTATGTGGGCAATATTTTTTATAGGAGTTTTGTGTTGAGTAGCGTATTAGTAACAGAGTGTTTTGTGTCGATTCAGGGTGAGTCAACTTATTCCGGGCTGAGTTGTTTTTTTGTGCGGCTGACTGGCTGTAATTTGCGTTGTAGCTATTGCGATACGAAATATGCGTATTCTGGTGGGAAAGAAATGTCTATTGCAGAACTCGTTGACGCATGGCAAGATTCTGATGCTACGGTTGCTGAAATTACCGGCGGCGAACCACTTTTGCAGGATGGGTTTATTGAGCTGGCAATGTCTTTGCGTGATTGTTCTGAACGGCAAGTATTGGTGGAAACCAATGGTTCGCAGGATATTGGAGTTATTCCGGAAGGTGTTGTTGGCATTATTGATGTGAAATGCCCCGGCAGTGGAGCGGAAAATTCGTTTTATATGCCGAATATAAGTAAATTGCATGATTATGATGAAGTGAAATTTGTCGTTAGGGATCGAGATGATTATGAATGGGCAAAAATGTTTGTTCTTAAATATAATTTGACAGAGAAGTGTAATGCGGTATTGTTTGGTTGCGTATCAGATAGTTTAGATGCGGGGTCATTAGGAAAATGGATTGTTGATGATAGATTAAAGGTGCGGTTGCAGGTTCAGTTGCATAAGATTTTAAAACTATTTTAAGACCCGTCCTTCGTGCTTCGCTTACTACGGAGGGCACAGCAGGACTATTTATGACAGGACAATTTGGAACAGGATCATTTTTGATTTTTAATTGATAGGATTATTTGAGGGCGAGGAGCATGAAGAAGGCGGTTGTTTTGTTGTCGGGTGGAATGGATTCGGTGACGTTGTTACATTATGTTAAGCAGAAGTTGAATGTAGAGGAACTCTATGCTCTGTCGTTTGTGTATGGGCAGAAGCATGTATGCGAATTGGAGATGGCTCGTTGGCAGGCATCGGCTGCTGGAGTGCTGGTGCATAGAGTGATAGATATTTCGTTTTTTGGCGAGATGATTCATGGTTCGTCGGCTTTGACTGACGTTGATTTAGCTGTGCCGGATTTGGATAGTGTTGATGAGGAGCATCTTGATCAGCCGATTACTTATGTGCCGCACAGGAACTTGGTTATGTTGTCGTTAACTGCTAGTTATGCGGAGGCACTTGGTGCAACAGATATTTTTTATGGTGCTCAGGCTCAAGATGAATATGGTTATTGGGATTGTACGAGTGAGTTTGTTGAGAAGTTGAATGTTGTGCTTGATCTTAATCGTCTTGATGCAGTAACTGTACATGCACCGTTTACAGAGAAGAGTAAGACTGATATTGTTAAGATAGGGATGGAGCTTGGGGTTGATTATGACCATACTTGGTCCTGTTATCGTGGCGGTGATAAACCGTGCGGAACGTGCCCTAGTTGTGTGGAAAGGGAAAAAGCATTCTCATCCGCAGATTCCGCAGATTAACGCAGATTAAAAAAGAGGGAAGATCCGCAGATTCCGCAGATTAACGCAGATTAAAAAAGAGGGAAGATCCGCAGATTTACGCAGATTTTGAAAGATTGATTGCCGCAAATGCACAAGTTAAAATACGAATAGTTAGCCTGTGGCATTTAAAATAGAGGTCTAATGAAGTTTAAAAATAGATGGAGAATTTTGATATGAAAGTTCCTTTACTGGATTTGAAGGCACAGTATGCCCCGCTTCGGGATGAGATAAAAGAGGTTATGGATGAGGTGTGCGATGCACAGTATTTTATTTTGGGCCCTAAGGTTGAAGCTTTTGAGAATAATATTGCGGAGTATTGTGGGGTTAAACATGCGATAGGTGTTTCTTCTGGTACAGATGCTCTTTTAATGGCAATGATGGCGTTAGATATTGGTGTTGGTGATGCGGTTATTACCAGTACATATACTTTTTTTGCTACAGCAGGCTCAATTGCTCGTTTAGGGGCAACTCCGATATTTGTAGATATTGATCCGGTGAGTTTTAATATTGATCCGGCAAAGGTGAGAGCTATATTCGAAAATCCACCGGAAAATATTAAGGGCTTAAATGTGAAAGCCATAATACCTGTTCATCTATATGGACAGATGGCGGATATGGATTCTATTATGAAGATTGCGACTGAGTTTGATGTTGGTGTTATTGAAGATGCGGCACAGGCTATTGGCTCTGAATACCTTTTCAATGATGGCAATGATTATAAGGCGGGATCAATTGGTGATATGGGGTGTTACAGTTTTTTTCCATCCAAAAATCTTGGTGGTTTTGGTGATGGGGGAATGGTTGTTACTAATGACGATAATCTTGCTGATAAATTGCGTAAAGCTCGCAATCATGGAATGGCACCCAAATATTATCATCAGTTTGTAGGTGGCAATTTTAGATTGGATGCATTACAGGCCGTTGTGCTGGATGTTAAGTTAAAATATCTGGATGAATGGCACTCTGCACGACGGCGTAATGCGGAACTATATAATAAGGCCTTTGCCGGATCGTTGGTAAAAACTCCGGCGGCGGTTTATGCCGATAAGGGAATTGTAAATTATCATATTTATAATCAGTATATCATACGTGTTGCGAATCGTGATGTTGTGCGTGATCGTTTGTTGGCAAATGATATAGGTTGTGATATCTATTATCCTGTGCCGATGCACTTGCAAGAATGTTTTAGTGATCTTGGTTACAAGTTAGGCGATTTGCCTAATAGTGAGCAGGCGGCAAATGAGACACTTGCTCTACCGATTTACCCAGAGTTGACAGACGAAATGCAGGAATGTGTCGCTGAAACTATTTTATCTGTGCATGAATGATAATTTTATGGTAAGTATTGTTTTATATGTAAATTTTATTTTAATAAGGAGTTAGAATGCTTTCAACGGTGTTTTCAGGGGCAGTTTATGGAGTGGATTCTTTTGCTGTCGAGATTGAAGTTAATGCCGGGCATGGTGATCCTTTGGTCGTTATTGTAGGTTTGCCTGATGCGGCGGTTAAGGAAAGTAAGGATCGTGTTCGTACTGCAATTGTTAATTCCGGTTTTAAACCACATCCCGGTCGGCTCACGATAAATCTCGCTCCAGCTGATACTAAAAAGGAAGGGCCTATTTTTGATTTACCGATGGCGGTTGGAATGTTGGCTGCACAGAATGAATTTGATAGTGGTAGGTTAGGTCAGTTTGTGCTGGTTGGTGAGCTGGCATTGAGTGGTGAGATTCGGCGAGTTAAAGGCGTGTTACCTATTGCATTACAGGCAAAGAAAGATGGACGCCGCGGCATTATTGTTCCGAGTGATAATGCAGAGGAGGCGGGCGTTGTTGATGGGTTAGATGTTTATCCTATGCGAACTTTGCGGCAGGCAATAGAATTTCTTGATGGTAAATTGCTGCAGTCTCCATTTAAGGTTGATCTTAATGATATGTTTAAGCATGGTGGCGATTCTGTTTTTGATTTTGCTGATGTTAAGGGGCAGGAGCAGGCTAAGCGTGCGATTGAAGTTGCGGTAGCCGGTGGGCATAATATTTTGATGGTGGGACCTCCGGGAACGGGTAAAAGTATGATTGCTAAACGTGTGGCAACCATTCTTCCTGAGATGACTCTTGATGAGGCGTTGGAGACTACTAAAATTCATAGTATTGCTGGGATATTGCAGTCGCACCATGCATTAGTTGCACAGCGATCATTTAGGGCTCCGCATCATACAATATCCGATGCTGGGCTTTTGGGGGGCGGTACACATCCGATGCCGGGGGAAGTTAGTTTGGCTAATCATGGTGTACTGTTTCTTGACGAGCTACCGGAGTTTCATCGTAATGTACTGGAGGTTTTACGGCAACCACTGGAAAATGGGTGTGTTACTATTTCTCGTGCTTCTGGCTCGGTTACATTTCCTTGTGCATTTATGTTGGTTGCGGCAATGAATCCATGCCCTTGTGGGTTTTATGGTGATCGTAAACGAGAGTGTCGTTGTAGTGATCGGCAAGTACAAAATTATCGTAATAAGATTTCAGGGCCATTGCTTGACCGGATTGATATTCATGTTGAAGTACCGCTGATTGAGTATGAGGAGTTGACTAGTTTAGAGGCAGGGGAACCTTCTGCAAAAATCAGGGAACGGGTAGTTGTTGCAAGGCGGATACAGCAGGAGCGATTTAAGGCCGTAAAAGGCATGCACTGCAATGCCGGAATGGGTTCTAAAGAGGTGCAGAAGTATTCGGCCCTTAAGCCAGAGGCACAGGATGTTTTGCGGTCGGCAATCAGTGGTTTTAATTTTAGTGCTCGTGCTTATGATCGTATTTTGAAGGTTTCTCGAACTATTGCTGATTTGGCAGATAGCGAATATGTGGAAACTGAACATGTGCATGAGGCTATCCAGTATAGAACTTTGGATAGACAGCTTTGGGCTTAAACAGAATCATTTTTTAATATACTATTGAGATTCTTGCAAAACTAAAATTTTTGGTTCATCCTCCTTCGGGCTTCGCCTTTACGGCGTGACAGGTAGAGCCAACGTTACAACCGTAAAACGTATTAAACCTAGGTTCGGCAGTTGAGCATATAGCACAGACGCACAAACATTTTGCCCACAGGGACAAGCTCGGTGGGATGTATATATATAAATATATTTATTAAGACGTTACCAAAAATCTTTCTCTGAGCTGTTTGTACAGTTGTCTGCGACCAGCCATGTTAGACTGACCAATTAGCAAAAATATATTAAGTTTACTCGTGAAAATTAAGCTATTTTTCAACGGGGACAACAATACCACGCATTATTATGTTTTGACAAAGCACAAATATGACAAATGTTGGAATTGCTGAAATAATTAGTGATGCGAAAATAACACCTTGTCCGCTTCCTTGTTGTAACTGATAGAGCCATGGCATAAGCGTCCACATCTTTTTGTCCTGACATATTAATAATGCCATCATGAAATTAGAATAGGCAATGTTAAATGCCTGTAATGCAATTACTGCTAAAATTGGCTTGCTGAGACTCATTGTGATTTGCCAGAAAATCCTAAGCTCTCCGGCTCCATCCAGTTCGGCACTTTCGTAAAGCTCTTGCGGCAGTGAATCAAAAAATCCTTTCAGCAGAAATACAGAGTATCCATTTGCCATGCCTGGTAAAATTAGTGCAGCAAAAGTATTTAGTAGTCCTAATTCTCGTAACATAAGAAAATTTGGGATTTGTGTTACCATTGGAGGGAATGCCATTGTCAGCATTAAAAATAGTAAAACTTTATATGCTGATGGGGGCTTATATCTGCTAAGAGCATAGGCCGCAATTGGATTAATAGTTAGTGCAGAAAGAATGGCAAGAAAGCAGTATATAACTGTATTTATTATTGCACGCCCATGCAAAACGAGATAATCCACTACACAAATATAATTACGAGTGATGAATTCTTTACGTATTGCTGTTTTATTTTTCTCGAAATTTATTGCAACCATGTCTCGTTGTGGGGGCGTGATGTCGAGAATCGTTTTGCAGGCGAGTCCCAATGTTTGGTTGATTTTATCTAATGTTTTATATTTTTTGATAAGATAATCTCTGAATAGGAAGTCAACGCTATATATTTGAATATCTTTTTCTGGCAAAATATATATTTTACCTGTAATTGGGTCTTTCCAGCCTTGAACAAATAGATTCCAGTCGGAGAGTGATAATCCAGATTCAGGTGGCTCTTTAATGATTTTGATTTTAGTAAAAGAAGTATATGATGTTTTATAATTGCGATTTAATGCTTCAATTGTTTTGTATTTTGCGATGAGAAATTTATGATATTCAGGAGTAGCATTTTCGGTTGCTCTAATCCAACGTAGGTTGACGATAGAGCGAATAAAATTAATCCAGTCTGTTTTTTCCAGTTCTGTATGCGATTTGTTGCCAGGTATCATCTGGGTTAAGTGTATTTCATTCCACGAATTATAATATGTATTGTGTTCTTTGTTGTAGAAGTCAATAGCACCCGGATATTGTGTTTTTAAATAGGCATTTTTGAAATAGTTATCCACACTAAAATATATCCGGGATTCTATCGGCAGTTTTTCTTTGAATTTATTGTACCGTGTTTGAAGTTTCGGTGGCAGGCTGGTATTTCTTCGTTGAAGATAATTTTCAGGTAAAATATAAAAAGAGGGCCAGCCATTGAATTCTGTTCCCATTGCAGCATTCATTTTGCTGATATCATTGTTGTATTCCTTGTTAATTTCATTACGAAAAAGTCGTAATGTGTATGGAGAAACACCACGTGATATAGGGGCTTGGATATATGAGCATCCAAATATATATAACGGTAGATCAGTA
Organism: uncultured bacterium; assembly: GCA_947311825.1. Taxonomy (GTDB): domain Bacteria; phylum Verrucomicrobiota; class Kiritimatiellia; order UBA8416; family CAMZLY01; genus CAMZLY01. The sequence continues at coordinate 10,761 of CAMZLY010000144.1, read as the reverse complement.
TTACTTAGAAATGTTTTCCACTCTTTAACAACTTTGGAATTAGTTGATACTGGGGGTATCGCTTTTCTGAATGATGGGGTATCTACATTTTGTGCAATATGCAGCATTTGTAGCGATTCATTATAAAAGCCTTCTATATGTTTTTTGTATAAGGCAGCGTCATTATAAATGAATTCAGGTATTATTTTGGATTCAGGTGTGTCCACTGCACTTTTTGTGCTACCGGCAATCATCAGTAAGAATGGATAAACCATGCTTATTGCACCGATGGCAAGGGTTGTGTAAATAAAACCTATCAGCAGTCTTACTTTGAATGCGCGACGACCTATTGTGGATATAATTGGCATATTATTTGTCCGTTCCTTGTGCTTTAAATTCTACATTAGAAAGTATTTTTAATTGGTGAACAGTAAATCCGATTAACATGAAACCGAGCATCCATGCTGCGGCTGTTGCAGGTCCGAATTTAAGAAAAGTAAAGGCTTTATACCATATATGCAGTCCGACGACTTCGGTGTTAGCGGCACCACCGGTCATGGCAAGAATGCTTCCTGTTGCACTGTACCAGGAAGTAATAAATACCCCAATAAAGTTAATAATAATTAGGGCTTTTAGCATTGGGAATATTACGAAAATAATTTTATCAATAAAATTGGCTCCGTCTATATCAGCCGCTTCGTAATAATCATCAGGGATTCCTTTTAGTGCAGCAAGGTAGATAAGGCAACCTGGGCCCATACCAGCCCATACCATTGGAATAACGCATGCAAGCATAGCGGTTTTAGAATTATTCAACCAGCCATAAGGCTCGGGTGTCATGCCGAATAGGCGTAAAGGAATATGTTTAATAGATGCTAAAATATCTTCGTTGCCGGGAAACAGAATTGGAACAGCAAGGCTTGCAAATGACGCAAATAACAATATTCCGGCAAGCTTAAATAAGCGTGCTGGCCATATAATTTCATGAATAAGCAAACGTCGTGCGAACATCCAGGCTAAAGCGAACAGTAAAATACCTACTAGAATAAATCCAATAGCTGGTATATGTAAAACAATTGCGTTTAATGTTCCTCGCTCGGATGGCTCATAAAACTGTTTCCATAATAGAATCGTTACAAGTCCGGTGCTTACTGCCGGTAGATAATATAATATACGAAAGAAAACTTTGCCACGCGGAACTTCTTGCAAAAGAATGGCGAGAATAATTGGTGGTAAAAATGTCATGGTAATGATAAGAAAACTGTATCTCAATGAATTCCAGACGGCTTGCCACCAATAATCATCAAATAGAAGGTTCCCGAAATTGTCTAATCCTACCCAGGTAGATTTTCCTATAATGTGATAATCTTGAAATGCCATAATTGAACCACGTAACAATGGCACGTATCGCCACAATAAAATACTTAAAACAGCAGGAATTAATAAAATATACGCCCACACATATTTTTTAAATGCCCATTTCTTAACATTACCGTATTCGATGGTTGAAGAGGGAGTAAATGCCTTAATTATTTTTTTGAATAAAAGGAAGAAGGAAATAAGAATTGCTGATAAAACTATTATAGCTGATATTTTACGAATTAATTTTTCTTTTGGAGTGATTATGCCTATCATCTGTTCATTAGCACGTATGCATGCTTTTTCCAAAATATCTTGCAGGACAATTAATCTCTTGTCTCTATCTTTGGGCAGTTTGCCTGCACGCATTAGTTGATCTGCTTTTTGGATTGGCTCGGTCATCATTTCATAAGCCAAGTTGCTGTTTTTGCCATAAGGTTCCGGTCGGCTTGATTCTATAGCGATTTCAAATGTTTTAGCCCATCCTTTTGGTGCCAGACGTTCAATTTCTGGGTATCCAAACATTTTGAGATATTTTGGGTTAACAAAACGTCCCATGCCGCCTTCTACCATAACTTTGGTTTTTATTCTTGCTGCTTCCTTGCTATCATAAAAACGCATATATTCCCAAGCGGCATCTCGAACCACCGGATCTTCGACACCGGAGAAAATTCCCATCATTCTGCTGTTTAGTTCCGCCCCACGAATGCCTGTCGGTCCAAGAGGTACGGGAACCATGCCGGTAATTTCAGGATTGATAGTGGCAAAAACTTTTTCATCTATATATGAAATCTTCATTCCGATCTCACCGCGGTCCCATTTAGTTGAGGCATCTCCTGCATCTTTGGATGAATATCCGCGCCTAATATTGCCATTTGCATCTATCCATTTCTCTGAACTAAGGCGTGTGTAAAAATCAAGAGCAATAGCGGCTTCCTTTGTGTCAAATACACATTTCCAACTGTCGGCATCTTTATTGTACTCCATAACTTCGCCGCCAGCAGACCATAAATATGTTATCCAGTATCCTGATTCATGTTTGCCGCGAGTAAGTTGTATGCCGTATGTTCCTTTTGATGGATCTGTAAGTTTTTTACATGTTGAAAGCATGTCATCCCAAGTCCAGTTAATAGTGGGGTAGGGAATATTGTTTTCGTCAAATATATCTTTGCGAAACATTAATACGCGACCTAGTGCTCCACCAAAAGGAATGGCCCATACATTTTTATTCCCGTTGGGGCCTTTTCTTTTAATTACAGGCCATAATTTATGGTTTATTCTGAAATCCAATTCCTCTTTGCTCATAGAGGTTAAATATCCATCTTCTGGTTTATCAAGAGGGTAGAGAAAGTTATTTCTGATATATGTGTCGGATTTACGGAAGTTCACATATAGTATATCGGGAGCCATACCGCCAGCAATAGCGAGTAGGTCAATTTCCACTCCTTCAACGTAAATACCACTAAACTTTTCTAGAGATACTTCTACATTATCCCAATTATGTTTTCCGTATTTTTTCGGATTAGCTTTATATTTAGCGGCATACCTATTGGCAAATATATTAGAAAATTTTTCTCTGAAGGCTTTAACGCCCGCTACTTCAGACCGGTTAAAAGTATCGGTTCGGCTAGGATCCGGTAAGTCATACAGTTTAACATGAATAATTGTTTTATCGCCTCGGTCTTCGACCCAGCCAGCAAATGAGATTGTGGTTGTTAGAATAGCAAGTAATAGCAGTATGTTTTTTTTCGTTATGTAATTATTTTTCACTTTGTTAACACATTTGTTTCTTTGGGTTGCCCCTGTCTATTATTATTTATTTTTACAGGTACCGGACCTGCACTACGCCTAATGATTAATGGTGTTTCCAGAATTCTTTTTTCCGGCGGCTTCCAGCCGTTCCTGATTCTTTCATCCAGCATTTCTACTGCGACAATCCCCATATCTAGACAAGGTTCGCGGAAAGTTGTAAGAATTTTCTCCGGACCGTCCCATGTGATATCGTCATAACCTATAACAGATATATCACGTCCAATAGTATACCCTGCCTCGTCAATTGCATGGCAGGTGCCGGAGGCAATCGAGTCTCTAGCTGCCACAATGGCCGTTGGCGGGTACTGCTGTTGTAAAAGTTTTTTGCAGGCATCATACGCATAAAGGGGAAAAGAATAGTCACAAAAAGCAATAAGAGATTCTTCGATGGGGAGTTCCATTGCTGACATTCCTTTTTTATAACCGTCAAGTGATTTTCCATAAAAATATGTTGTAGGATATGCACCAAGATAAGCAATACGTTCATGCCCCATCTCGGCAAGTGATTTTACTGCACAAAAACTGATGTTTTCATGATCTACGCATGTTGCAGAAAAGAAAAGGTCAGTTTCAAGATTTGCGACAACTGTAGGAAGATGTCTTTTTTTCAAGTCGTTGATAAAATCAATTATTTTGCTATCACTGGCTTCAATAAAAACAAATGCATTATATTTATCAATCAAAGTTGGTAAATCTTCTATAAAAAGTGGTATAGCATTCGTGTTGTTTTGGGAGTCAATATTGTTTTTATTGCAAACATCAAATTCATTATAGTTATAATTGTATTTCTGCAGTTGTTGTAATACACCATTTCTTATATGGTATTGTTCCATTTTATGTGAGTTGATATTAAGGTGTTGGTGAATGAAAGCAATCTTATTCATCTTCTTCTTGTTAGGTAACGGTAAAACCCTAGTTCCACGCCCCCGGCTTGATTCTATAAGACCCTCGACTTCCAGTTGCTTTAGTGCCATACGAATCAGCCATTGCCCAACTCCCATTGTATCGGCGAGTTGTCGTTGAGGGGGCAAGAATGAGTTTGCAGGATATTCTCCCTCAATTATAGCTTTACGTAGGTACTTGATCACACTTTGCGTTGACGATCTTATATCTTCAGTCTGATTTATATTTTCCTCATTCATTTCTGCATAGTACCATCTTTTTATCTTCATGCAACAAAAAAGTAAATTTTAAAATAATTATTTATTGATTTATATGGTAGAAAAGGTGGTACTTGACTCTATATTATTGAAGGGTATTCTGTTTCTCACACAAAATGTGTTTTTGAGTTGCAAGAATCTGTCTAGTGCCGTTAAAGTCGAATAGTTGTACTAATTTTGTTAACATTTAAATAATAAGGATATATGTTGTGATAAAAAGATTAGTTATATGAGTCTCTTGCAAAACTATGCGTTCTTCTCCGTCCTCCGTAGCCTTTGGGCGAAGGGGGAAGAATTATTTTAATCTGCGTAATCTGCGGATTAAATATCTCCAAAATCAATCCTTGATCTCCGGCTGGAGTAATGGCACAATGCGAGCCATTAAAACATGCGAATCAGATCGTACATTGGGGCAGGCACTGACAACTGATATATTGGTGTTGCTTAACAATATTGGCGGGCAGGAATTGCATTTTTCATTTTGCGTCGCCCTTTCAGGGTTGATGTTGTTTTTGTTACGTTTGTTCACAGGGTTGGCATTCTGTGCTATATTGCATCGGACTTTCAGCTCTGACACTGTACAGCAGGGGTAAGCCTAGTGGTGATGTTACATAGGTTTTTAAGAAGTTACGTATGCGGGCTCGTTAAGCAGTACTATTTGTTATTTAGGATTTAGGATTATTATGAGTGATATTGAGACTAATTTATATTTGCAGCAGGTTCCTTTTCCCGGGGAGTGGGAGATGATGCGGCAGGGGGATGTTCTTCGAGTTGAATTAAAATTGAATGTTCCGGCATCTGGTTCTGCATGGTTGCGTACTAATATCGGCAATGCAAAAATCAGGCGTGATGAAATTATTGAGCATGTGGAAAACGGAACAGCTCTCCTTGAGCGTGATTGGCATGATTTCCCGATGGTGTTGATAGACAAAAACCGTTTTATGGTTGAAATATTGTTGTCTGAAGTTGGGGTGTTTGCGGCAAAAGCCTTTTTTATTGCAGATGGGGATGATGATCCGAAATGGCCTGAAGGTGGTAATACTTTTATAAAGATTGAAAGTGCCGATTACTTGTTTGGTAATTCGGTTTATAATGCGTTTGTGCGTCAGTTTAATCCGGAAGCAAGAAGTGGTGAGGCGGAGAGGTGTGTTGGGGAGATAGGGAAACTTGATGCCGAGGGTTATACTGTTATTCCGCCATCAGGCACTTTTCGTGATTTGATACGGGAACTTGATTTTATTCTTGAGAAAATGAAGTTTAGAATTATTCAGCTATTGCCGGTTTTTCCTGTACCGACAACCTATGCTAGAATGGGGCGGTTTGGTAGTCCTTATGCCTCTCTTGATTTTTATGATGTTGATCCGGCTTTGGCTGAGTTTGATCGGCGGACATCGCCACTTGATCAATTTGGAGAGCTGGTTGATGCAGTGCATGTTCGTGATGGAAGATTGTTCTTGGATATACCTATTAATCATACCGGCTGGGCATCTTGGCTTCAGAATCATCATCCTGAGTGGTTTTTGCGAGGTGCAGACAAGACTTTTAAGTCGCCCGGGGCTTGGGGTGTGACATGGGAAGACCTTTCGGAGCTTGATTATTCTAAAACAGAATTATGGCAATATATGGCAGATGTGTTTTTGTTTTGGTGTGAGCATGGCGTTGATGGTTTTCGGTGTGATGCCGGCTATATGGTTCCGGCAGAGGTTTGGCGTTATATCCTTGCTAAAGTTAGAAAGGTCTATCCTGATACGGTGTTTCTGCTGGAGGGGCTTGGCGGCGGACTGGATACTACTGAATGGTTACTTGCCGGTGAAGGATTGGATTGGGCTTATTCGGAACTTTTCCAGAATTATAATCGTGATGAGGTTGATAATTACTTGAAGTATGCATTAAAAGTGTCGTCAACGAAAGGTAAACTGATTAATTTTGCAGAGACGCATGACAATGACAGGCTTGCAAGGCGGTCGCATGCTTATGCCGAGATGCGGACAGCTTTAGCAGCATTATGTTCGTGTGGCGGGGCATTTGGAATTGCCAATGGAGTGGAATGGTTTGCCGATAGAAAAATTAATGTGCATGGTGCTTCACCATTAAGCTGGGGTAATAGTGATAATCAGGCTGATAATATTGCAACTCTAAATAGCCTATTGAATATACACCCTGCTTTTGCGACTGATGCTGAATTGGCATTGATACATAGCGAAGGCACCGGTAATGCTATAGCACTTAGGCGAATAGATGCAGAAGGTAATAATGGTTTGTTGGTATTGGTCAATCTTGATGATTCTAAAGATATGGATGTTACATGGTCTGTAGGTGAGTTTGATGTTGCAGACGGGGTGGTGGATTTACTTAGTGGGGATATGGTTAATGTTGAAGTTGCTGACGGGATTTGCCGGTTACAACTTTCTCCTGCACAATTCTTTTGCTTATCGGTAAATGATGAGAAGGAGCAATTGTTACCGACTAGAAATAAACATGCGGCAGAGGGTAAGATTGCTGAGTTATATGTAGCTGGCATTATTGATAAAAAACGTCCGGCAACGGATCTGCTGGCTGATCCGTATCTGTTTTGTGGTGATGGTGATAAATATATTCGAGTTACAACATGGCAATGGCCGTCCGACCGTCAGCGGTGTGTAATGATTCCGCCTCAACATTTGTTATTGATAAAATGTCCGTATCGTTTTGATATACGACTAAAGCAGAATGAACAAGTAGTACATTTTGAGCGTAGTATAAAAGATGTGGCAGGGAATTATTTTATTTTATTGATGCCTTTGCCGGATGTTTGCGGGCAGTGCATAATTGATTTTCGTATTTATGAGGCTGGAGTGTGCAAACGAGTAAGGTCGGAAGTGAAATATCTTGCGTCTATAAATGATGTAAGAATAGCGAATGTAGTAGGTCGAGAAGCTGTTAAAAAGAATAAACTTTATGCTTTATGCACTAATGGTCGTGGTGCAATGTCGCAAGTTAATGCGGCGTGGGGAACCATACAAAGTCAGTATGATTCGTTGTTGGCGGCTAACCTAAATCCCCACTGTCCTGATGACCGGCATATTATGTTTACCCGTTGTAGGGCGTGGCTGGTTTATCGTGACTATTCACAAGAAGTTAATTTGGCATGTTTATCTAATTTTGGCATTATTTCTAATAATGAACTTGAATGGCGTATGTGCATTCCTTGCGGGATGGGATATACCATAGGATTGACTGTTGCACTGAATTTGGTGGCAGATAAAAATGTGGTTTTATTGGAGTTTAGACGTGAACACGCCTGTTCAAATGGCTGTTTGCCAGATGAACAGCCGGTAGAGTTGATTTTAAGACCTGATATTGAAGATCGTAATTTCCATACGGTGACAAAAGCTATGGCCGGTGTGGAAAATAATTGGCCGCAGGCGATAGAAGTTAAGGCTGATGGATTTATTTTTTCACCGGATAAAGATAGAGTGTTGTCAATGAGTCTGCCGAGAGCAGAGTTTATTTCCGAGCCGGAATGGAATTATATGGTGGCGCATCCGATTGAGGATGAACGCGGGCTTGACGGTTCGTCTGACTTGTTCAGCCCCGGATATTTTACTATTGATATTAGCGGTGGTCAGAAGTGCGTATTGCAGACCGGTATTGGAAGTAGTTGCCTATCTCCGAGAGGCAACAGTGTGGTAGAAGCGGAAACTAGCCTGCTAGAAGCGGCGAAAGATGCAATAAGTGCATTTGTGGTTAAGCGTGATGACTCACTTACTGTGATAGCCGGTTATCCGTGGTTCCTTGATTGGGGACGTGATACGTTGATATGCCTGCGCGGTATGTTGGCCGCAGATATGCTGGATGAATCAAAAGAAATTCTATTGCAGTTTGCCAGATTTGAGGAGGGTGGAACATTGCCAAATATGATTCGTGGTAATGATCAATCTAATCGTGATACCTCAGATGCACCATTATGGTTTATTGTTAGTTGTGCAGATCTTTGCCGGCAAGTTGGGAATAATGATTTTCTATCAACTGATTGCGGTGGACGTAGCGTCATGGATGTTGTTAGGTCTATTGTTAGTGGTTATATGAATGGTACTGCTAATGGTATTAAGATGGACGATGAAAGCGGGCTTATTTTTAGTCCATCGCATTTTACCTGGATGGATACAAATCATCCGGCAGGCACTCCGCGGGTAGGATATCCAATAGAGATTCAGGCGTTATGGTTTGCCGGAGTGAGCTTTATGGCGGAACTTGAGTCTAGTGGAAATTGGATTGAGTTGGCTGATAAAATAAAATATTCGGCAAAGGATATGTTTTGTAAGAGAGGGGTAGGGTTATCAGACTGCTTGCATACGACGGGATATAAACCTGCGGCAGAGGCTGAGGCTGATGATGCGGTAAGGTCCAATCAGTTATTTGCCATTACGCTGGGTCTGATTGATGAGCCGGAGATATGTCAAAATATATTGAGAGCCTGTGAACAATTATTGGTGCCGGGTGCTATTCGTAGTTTGGCAGATAGGGAAGTTGAGTATCCGCTGGAGATAAGAAAGGCCGATGGGGGATTGTTGAATGACCCGCATCGCCCTTATTGGGGACATTATCGCGGTGATGAAGATACTCGACGTAAGCCGGCCTATCATAATGGCACAGCGTGGAGCTGGGGGTTTCCGTCATATAGCGAGGCGTTGTTTATGGTGTATGGTGGTTCGGCAAAAGATGCGGCAACGGCTTTACTGGGAAGTAGTGGTGAATTGATTAATAATGGGTGTATAGGCCAAGTGCCGGAAATTATTGATGGGAATGCACCACATACACAACGTGGCTGCGGTGCACAGGCGTGGGGTGCAACAGAGCTTTACCGAGTTCTTAAGATGATGATATAAGGAAAATAATTAAGCAGATAAATAAGTTCCAAATTAAAATATCTTCGAGCTAAAATTCAAATATCCAATAATTTATTCGCTGCATATTGTTGTGAAGAACGGTTCCATATCTCGAAAAACTGGTTGTTGAGGGAGTTCACAGTGCCACCTGTGCTGGGTGTGCGGAAGGATGCTTGTGCTGGGGATATCGCCTGACGGCGTTACTACTAGCGGGACGCACCTTACGGTGCGACTACGAACATGGACTACAAACGTTGGATAATTTAGTACGGCATTTTTCTGTTTTCAATGAGGTTTCGCCAGTTGAAATTAGGCGGTGGTTCGGGGTAGGAAGAGTTTACCCATGGAAGTTTGCCTACTCCATAATCGCTAACTTCCAGCATTGGCTCTGGAAGCTGTCGTTCGTTTATTGTCATATTACGTACGCCCATCGAAACAGGGTCATAATCTGTATTCAGTTCTATGCCGGCTCTTTTGTAGTTTATACGGCGTTGCTCTAGGTAGTAGTAATCGGATGGGATTGCATCAATTATTTCATCTTTAAATGGGTTTTCAGATATTTCACAGATAAAACCGTTGCAGAATCTTTGAGGGTCAGATTCTGAGAAATTGGTTGGCTCACCGTCGTAGTTAAAGATGTCAATGAACAGCCAGTCACCATCAGAACCGATTTCTATTTTTCCTGAATCAGGAGTCTCTCTATTTAAGTCGTTATTAACCATTGGCTTAAAAAGAATATACATACCATGATCTTCGATAAGAATATTGTTGTTATTAATTTTTGTGATTTCGGGGTTTGAATGTTTTGCGTAAATATAAATTCTCAAGCGTAAAGTTGATATTGGTTCTGTTGTGGAAAATGGTACCGGCTTGGCGCACATTATTGCCGTACCTGTATGATTCTCGCAATGTTGAAAGGCGAAGCAACTTCCGTTATCGCGTATGAGGTCTTTTGATAAAGAACCATAAGATTTGCCATTTTCTTTGTACTCAGAGTAGTATGTTTGTCCGTTTGCAATATATCTCGCATAAACTGTACGTTTTTCTTCAACACCTGATATCATTTTGCGTTCTTTGATATCGTTTAAGGTGTAACTGATAAAGAAAACTTCGCTTTGTGCGTTATCAAACATATATCCGGTAGAAGTGCCAAGAGTCCATCTGTTATCTAGGTGCGAGGTGATAGAGTAGTTCATGAAGGGATGAATAAAGTTATCGTATTGGATGAATTTATATGATCCGTCTTTCTTGTTTACTTTGGTTTCGCCCGGAGCTGAGTGCCCTGTTTCTACAGTGCCTCGTATTGTGCGCGGTAATTTTGAGCTGCGCATATAGTCTATTAGTTCCGGATAAATGAGGTAGTCGGAGGAACAGTGCCATACTGAGCTGACTTGCAGAAACGGTAAGAAACTTTGGTGATGCAGAACAACTTTATCGCTTTCATTACCGAAATAGTAGCGCATGGGATTGATGGGCACAAAATCTGGTTTCAGGTCGTTCCAGTATTGCCATTATTTTGGATATCTCTGCCGGATTATCACTACTTAGCATTCCTAATGCATGCCAGTATTTCTCCCGTAGTC
>CAMZLY010000143.1 GCA_947311825.1 uncultured bacterium | reverse complement strand
TTTTACAGACCCTACGGGTATGCTCGAATTTCTCAAAAGGCAGAATCTGCTCGCCTAAAATACAAAAAATTGCCTCGCACAGTAGTTTTGCAAGCACCTCATATTACTAAAATAAAGTTAAAACATATAACGACCAATAGATATTGTCTATTAAAATCACTAAAAAATCATAAAAATCAATAAAATTGACATTCATTGTCTATTATGCTCTAATATGTGATTGATTTTTGGTGGTGTAAGTAAGTTAAATAAACAAAGGAGAATATAATAATGGCAGAATATGATTTAACACCAGTTGAAGTACCGTTAGTAGAAACTGAATTTAGAAGCATTAAAACTAAGCTTCCTGTTCCTGAATCGCTTGCAATTTTTGAAGCACTCGAAGCCTCAGAACCTCGCTCTATGCGCGGGCAGCCCCCCATTGTATGGGATAAAGCAGAAGGATGTACCGTTAGCGACAAATGGGGCAACCGCTGGCTAGACTGGTCATCTTGCGTTCTAATTTCCAATGCGGGACATGGTCGCAAAGAAATCAAAGATGCACTCAAAGAGCAAATTGATCAAGGTCTATTGGCTACTTACGTATTTGTTCATGAAAAACGTGCCGTTCTGACTGCAATGCTTAAAGAAATCTCACCAGATCCAGATAATTACCATGTATTCCTACTCAGTAGCGGAAGCGAAGCAACAGAAAACTGTATTAAACTTGCAAAAACTTATGCTATGGAAAAGCATGGTGCACAAAAGAAATATTTTATCTCATTTAAAAATGCATTTCATGGCAGAACACTAGGATCACAACTTGCTGGCGGAATGGACAAACTAAAAACATGGATAAGTGATCCTGATCCCTCTTTTGTTCAAGTCCCATTTCCTGACGGTTACAAAAACGAAGATACATCTTTTGATCTATTCCTAAGTACCCTAAAAGATAAAGGTATCGATCCGTCAGAAATTGCGGGCGTCATGAGCGAATCTTATCAAGGTATTGGTCCGGATTTTATGCCAGTTGAATATGCACAGAAACTTGAAGCATTCTGCAAAGAAAACGATATCGTACTTATCATGGATGAAGTACAGGCTGGTTTCGGTAGAACCGGAAAAATGTTCTGCTTTGAAAACTACGGAATCAAGCCAGACTTAATTGCATGCGGTAAAGGCATATCTTCATCACTGCCAATATCAGCTGTAATCGGGCGTGAAGATATAATGAAACTTTATGCTCCGGGTTCAATGACCTCAACTCACTCAGCTTCACCACTATGTGTAACAAGTGCAATTGAAAACTTGAAAATTATCCATGACGAAAAGCTCGTAGAAAATTCAGCCAAACTAGGAGAAATTCTTATTCCTGAACTAAACCGTATCCAGGCAAAATATCCTGATGTTCTTGGTAAAGTTCAAGGAAAAGGACTCGTTGCCGGCATTCAAGTGGTTCACCCTGGCACAAAAGATCCTAATCCGGAACTTGCACTAAAAATCAATATTGCATGCTTCCAAAAAGGTCTGCTGATGTTTGCTCCTGTTGGCATCGCCGGTGAGTGCTTAAAAATTGCACCGCCACTCGTAATGACAGAGGCAGAGCTTCGTGAGTCAATCTCAGTATTTGAAGAAGCGATCGATGAGGTCTTAGGCTAAACAAATATGGTCCGCAGAAATGCGGACCTTTTTTTATATATTTCTCAAAAATTTCGCCACCACTTCCTCCGGCAACCCCATAATATTAGTATGCGAACCATCATACGATTCAATCAACAAGTCACCATACTGATCAGCATCATAAGCTCCCGCCTTATCAAGCGGATCAACCAACTTAAAATACTCCTTAATACCAACCTCATCCAAAAGTTTGAATTGAATAATAGTTTCATCAATTACAATCTTTAATTTCTCACCCGGTTGCCACATTGCAACCCCAGTATAAACTCGATGTTCACGCCCTGCCAACTCCGCAATCATTGCAAAGGCTGCATCCATAGACTCAGGCTTCGTTATACAACAACCAGCCAGATCTACTACCGTATCAGCGGCAATGATTACACTATTAGGATTACGCTTCCTACACCATTCAAGTTTAAGTTCAGCATTAACCGAAACCGTACGCTTGGAATCAGTAAGAAACATCACTTCCTCAACCTCGGGAATAACAATATTAAACTTAATTCCCATCATTTCCAAAATCTTAGCACGCCGCGGCGATGCCGATGCCAATATCAAATTTTCCATTTTATCCTCAATCTCTACTATCGTATTGCAGTATTCACCTACCTCCGGGAGGTAAAACAGTCTGCCTCTCGAAGATAGGCAGTTACTAATCAATATAACATACTATTTTTTATTAGTGCATTTGTAACTATTTTTATGTACCTTTTCCTCTGATCAATCTTTGCAAGTATCTAATGCTGTATAAACAGGATGAATATGTATATTAAATCGTCAAAAAAAGCAAATACCATTAGCCCTTTTGTAACGTTTCTAACAAAATGTTACACCACCCTATTCTATCGCATCAAAACTATCGGTATGGAGAGCATACCGTCAGATGGTCCTGCTCTACTCGTTGCAAATCATGTAACAACTATAGATGCAATACTTATTGCCGCAACATGCAATCGACATATCTGTTTCGTTGTTAACAACAAATTATTAGCTAACGGAAAACTGAGCTGGTTACTCAAACTTATGAACGTAATACCGGTATCATCATCGCTTCCTGAAGATGAAATTAAAGCGGCATTACAAAAAGCAAAAAAAACACTCGTTGCCGGACATTTGGTTTGTATTTTCCCTGAAGAAGATATTTCCGGTAACGGCAACTTACGGCAATTTAAGCAATATCTAATGGATATTATAAAAAATAGCGACGCCCCTATCATTCCTTTATATATCGGTGGTACTTGGGGAAGTAGATTCAGTAATTTCCATGAAAAACTCATATCGACCCATAAACACCAACATCCATATAACATAACAATGGTGTTTGGTTGCAAACGTCCGGCAGAGACTTCAATGGAAGAACTCCGACTTGTAATCCAAAAGCTATCTGTATCATATTTCAACTCACTAAAATCACCTGATAGAAATCTGCCCCACTACTTCATTAAAACTGCACGAGCCAACTGGTCAGAAGAAGCAGTTGGTGATACAACCGGTAAACGACTGAGCTTCGGACAAACATTGATTGCCGCTCTTGCTTTAAGTAGAAAACTTACAGAAATCACCCAACCCGAAGAGAAAGTCGGTATTATTCTTCCCGCATCTGTAGGTGGCAACCTCTCAAACGTAGCACTTACTCTATGTAACCGTATTCCTGTGAACATAAACTTCACCACGTCAACCAAAGCCGTAACTGCAACAATTAACCAATGTAATATTCAAAGAGTAATAACAACAAGAAAACTTTTAAAGAAAATTCCGCATATAAAGATTAAAGCTGAAATAGTTTATATAGAAGACCTAATAAAAAATATAACAAAAAGAGACAAACTCATTGCCTTTTGGCAGGCAAAGTTTTATTCACCTGAAAAAATCTCTGGCGGTAACTATCCGGCAACGGATGATCTGGCAACTATAATATTCTCATCAGGCAGCACCGGTGACCAAAAAGGTATTATGCTTTCTCACCACAACATCATTTCCAACATAGAATCATTTTTAATGGTATATCACTTTAAAACTCGAGATAAAATGTGTGCCGTATTACCGTTCTTTCACTCTTTCGGATTCACAACCACTCTATGGTGTCCATTAATAAAAGGGTTTACTGTTTTCTATCATCCCAATCCGCTTGACGGAGAAACTATTGCCCAAATTGTTAGAGAAGAAGAACTTACCATTTTACTTGCCACTCCAACATTTCTAACGACCTATATACGTAAAGCTACAGAAAATGATTTTAAGTCATTACGCCTTATAATAACTGGTGCCGAGAAATTACGTGAAAATATTTCCAACGCATATATAGAAAAATACAACATTTCCCCTATTGAAGGATACGGAGCAACGGAACTATCCCCCGTCGCAGCTGCAAATGTTCCAGATATTAAAGATACTGAGATTACACAAACCGGAATAAAAACCGGTAGCATAGGTCATCCCATCCCGGGAACCGCAATGAGAATCACAGATATTGAAACAGGAGAACCATTGCCACTTAATACGGAAGGCATGCTGGAAGTAAAAGGTCCCAACGTCATGCTAGGATATCTTAACAACCAAGAATTAACAGACAACGTCATGCATGAAGGTTGGTATATCACCGGCGATATAGCAAGAATTGACGAAGAGGGATTTGTCTTTATCCATGATCGACTTTCACGATTCAGTAAAATTGGTGGCGAAATGGTTCCGCACATGCTTATAGAAGAAATTCTAATCAGCAAATTAAACCTATCCGATCACGCAATTTTTGTCGCATCAGCCCCTGACCACAAACGGGGCGAACAACTCGTAGTCATATATACAAACAGCGAAACCAATCATGATGAACTAAAACACACCATACATAAAAGCAACATACCAAACCTATGGAAACCGCACCGGAACAATTATATTGAAATAGAAAAACTACCAGTTACCGGCTCCGGCAAACTTGATATGCGTAGCTTAACTCAGATTGCACGTGACTTTATCGAAAACAAACCATCCATGGTAGAACGAACCATAAATAAAATAAGAGAATCAATTTAGCTGTTAATAAACTACAAAATAAAATGAATAGATAAAAATGTGGATAAAAGGCAAAATAACAACTTGGAATGACGAAAAAGGATTTGGCTTTATAACACCATCTACTGGAGGAAAACGGGTATTTGTTCATATATCAAGCTTCAGCAACCGAAATTGGCGTCCAACAGAAAACCAATCTGTCACATATATTCTATCAGCCGATAGTAAAGGTAGGCCACGTGCAATTCATGCGTTATTAGAAGGAGATAGAGTTGATAAAAAATACTCGCCTCAATCTACAGAAAAACCATATAAAGTTATTTTAGCTATTATTTGTTCTACCTGTTTTCTAACCATTGTTGCACTTACTGTTATTTCAGGGAAAACGTCCCCCTTTATATTGTTTTTTTACATATTCATTAGCCTGTTTACTTTTGTAATATATGCAATGGACAAATCGGCAGCAAGGGAAAAGAAATGGCGTACTAGCGAGAAAACATTACACACTCTATCTATGTTCGGCGGTTGGCCCGGAGCACTTATTGCCCAACAAAAATTAAATCACAAATCACGTAAACAGCCTTTTCAACTTATTTTCTGGGCAACAGTACTGCTGAACTGCTGCATTTTCGTTTATCTATTACAGCCTAAAAAAGCTATCAGTATACAAAAAGTTTTTACTCAGCTTTCCCAAAATACAAAATCCACAAAGCTGACAAAGACCCATAGACCAAAATATGGCAAAATCTCTATATATAATTCAAAAGGCGAAAAGGTCAGGACAATAGAGTTAGAAAATTAACCTTATAACGCCAATCCAAGTGTAGCATCATCATCAGAACTCATGCGTAGTGGTTTACCCCCCCTCCTATTGCTCATACTCAGAGGAATGCCCCATCCTTCGCACAAGTGATACGGAGGACACGACAGAATCATTGAAAACAAATAAATATATAATTCTGTCACAAAACAATTCTGTCATAAAACAATTCTGTCATAAAATGATTCTGTCATAAAATGATTCTGTCATAAAATGATTCTGCCATAAAATGATCCTGTCATAAAATGATTCTGCCATAAAACAATTCTGTCATAAAATGATTCTGTCATAAAATGGTTCTGTCATAAAAAACATGGACAACCTTAACCATCCACTCGCCTCACACCAGCAGCCATAGCCCCCATAATGATACTGTAGATAAGCACAATTTCCGCATCACCAAAATTATATTCAACAAGTCCATTAATATATAACGCCACTAACATCAGGCAAAGCCCAAGAGCATACGTTCCTTCCCCTGCTGGAGAATCTTTGCTCAAATAAATAAAACGCACCCCGTCTTTCAATGCAACAGCCATCCACAAAAGATATAACACAAGTCCCGCCCAACCTGTTGCAACTAAAAGTTGCACAATATTTGAATGTAAATGGTCACGATCCTTCTCTACCCGCCAGAAAATATTATGCATCATTTCATTAGTCAACGATCTATATCCGACACCAAACGGATACTCTTTAATTAGTTCCGGGGCTATAACAACCCACATAGTAGCACGTCCACCGGCATCAGGATTAAACTCCGATTTAAGCGACGATAAACGATCCTGAACTGGCGGCAACATAAATGCTAGCAACACTACAGCTAACAACATAAATAGACTTTTCCAATTTATTTTTATGGCAATAAACAGAATTACCATTGCCAAAAGCGAAATCCAAGAACCGCGCTTAAAATTCATAATCATTGCAAATATCTGCAGAGCCAACGCCAGTATCAGATACAATAATTTCCGTTGTCGCATCTTGTTTACAAAAACAGTAGCCAAAGTTGCTAGAATAGTACACGCTAAAATCTGACCGTCCGTCATTGAGCCTTCATTGATTATAGCCGCAGTTAAATTAGGGAAAGCTCCAGCATTAAATGTTTTAAATGCATGCAATGTATTCATAATTAAAACATCCAGCGAAAGAACAACTCCACCAGCAATAAATGCGTACATAACCGCTTGTAATCGTTTGATATTATAAACCAAACTGGCGGCAACAGGAATCGCAATAAACCACAACAATTTTTCCAAACGTGGAATACCAATATCAGGATGCACTCCATTAATCGTCACTACACAAGCAAGAATAACCCAGGCTAATGCAAACCAAGCGACCATCGGGAACCGCAGCAACTTACCTGCCTTAATGCTAGCAACTACAAGCAATATCAATGAAGCAGCGATAGATAAACGCCCCAACGGCAAGGAAAACGGTATAAAAAACGCCGCACCTATCAATGCATAGTAGCTATATTTTTCAAGATCATATTTCATAAGAGACTCTAACAACTAATTTTAAAGTAAAAATGTATTTCTCAATAAAACTCAGAAACATTATAAATTACCAAAATCGCACCGTCATAACCGGATGCTGTACTTGATATCAACTAGTACAGCAGGGGCTACGACCCTGCGTTAGTACACCGAGTTTATTGAAACGAAATAAAACATTACCATCGCAACAAACAGCATGAATATATATACTACTATTGCTTACATCAAGATAATATCGGATGTTGAAAATGAAATTTCATTGACGCAATAACCCAATAATGGGAGATTACAAACAATAATGCAAAAGAATCAAAAAATATTATTTTTAGATAAAGTACTCCTTGCTCCGCTAAAAAAGCCTGTGCGAGGCGTAGAGCTTTTCAATATCAATCTGCTACGTGATTTATCACAAATAGGCTATAATATCACCTTGCCGCTTCATAACTCTTGGATTGAGTATTTAAAAGCAAATAAAAAAGCTGAAATCGAAAAAATCACCATTATTTCTTGCTCAAAAGGAAAATCAGCACTTACCAACGGCATGTCAGCAATATTACAGCTAAAAAAAGAACATTTCGATACTATTTTACTGGCAAATATCGCAAATTCGCTTATTCCGGCCATAAAAACCGCAAAGATATTGTATTTGGCTAATAAATTCGTACTCATTGCTCACCGTGAACCATCACGTCGATTCCTACACACCTGTAATAAACTTGGAAATATGACTGTTGTTGCTGTTAACAATAAAATTGCCGGACATTTTGATAAAAACAAATACCATACAGTGAAGACATGGTACGGCATTACTAATGCCGATAAATATTATCCACCACCCCGCACAGACCGATCAAGACTTCCTTTTAAGTTTTGTGTGCTGGGACAACTTGATAACGCCTGGAAAGGTGCAGATACCGCAGTTACTGCTTTTTGCAAACTACCACAAGCCATCAAACATAAATGCGAACTGCATTTAGCCTCCTTTACCAAGTTGCCAAAATATACAGAAAAAAATATTATCCCATACGGCTGGATAAATGCATCAGAAATCCCTGATTTTCTTCGTAGCATGGATGCTATAATTGTACCATCACGAGATGAAGTAGTTATGCGCGAAACATTTTCCCAGGTAATTGTGCAAGGAATGCTAACCGCTCTTCCCGTCTGTGCGAGCAACCTGCCAATTTTAACAGAAAAGCTTGATAAAGGCGGCGGACTAATTTTTAATAACACCGATGACTTGGCAAATCAAATGCAACAACTTGCAGAAGATAGATCTTCGGCTAAAGAAATAGGTGCTATAGCAAAGTCAATAGCAGAAGAACGATATATCTGGAAAAGCAATAAATTTGCAAAACTATTTCTAGAAGAATAATTAAACCCGAATTCCACAGATAGAATTCATCTGATCGAGACAAAAATTGGCCGCAAAAGAACGCAAAGAAAGGGTATTTGTTATGTGGTTCATGTTGTCATACTGATCACCCACCGACAGCTTCGCAGTCAGGCGGGCAAGCTAATTATTTTTTTCTATTATGTTGCCGTTGGAGTTAGCCACAAAAAGGCACAAAGAACACAAAGAAGGCTTGTTGCTTACATTATCAGGAATAAAGGCAAATAAACTGCTCGCTGATATCATCAATGCCAATATTGCAATCGATATTTGTTTAATAATTCTCATTGTTTTTGTCATAAATGTCAATTGTTAGTGCCTGATTCCGGATTACCCAACAGATTCGATGTACTCTTCTGGTACTTCAAGCGAACTGCCATTCACATATTCAACCAGATAAAAAACTGTGCCCACAGGATAGTGAGTATCAAAAAGTTTACGTGCATGATCTAAGGTTGTCATACCCACCACATCAACGCAAATTCCAGGTCCGAGAAAGGCTGGTGCAGATGTAATAATACGAACAGTCTGCCCATAATTGTATTTGAATAAGTTTTTCATATATCCTCCTATCTAACAGGAATGTGATTACCGACTCCTGGAACATGTGCATGATTATATGGAGTTGGCCCATGAGGGCCATCCAGGCGCATACCAGTAAAAACGCCAGTCGTTCCACCTTGCCTAACCTGTATGTACAAGCCATTTGGAGACCCTCCGAGTGCCTGACCTGTTTCAACAGGAATAATATTGCCATTGGGATTCCCTACGAATACTTGATTTTCAACTGCCCCTTGAAATGGGTTCATATTGCCGGAAGTTAATTGAGAACCCCTTACAGCCGATACCGCATTTGCACCAGCGATACCGATAGCAACGGTTGTCGCAGCATTAACAGCAGATAAGCCAGCACTTCCTGCACGTTGCAAGCCTGATAATTGATTACCAGAATTATAATAGCTAACACCGGTCCCAGATGTCGCTTCATAACCATGTGCAATTGCTCCATAAGCAGGATTATAAGTTGCATTAAGAGCATCCATTGTACTGCCTGAGAAATTGTAATTATCTACAAATGTATTTAGCCCTGAAGCAGATGCACCTGCCGCAATCGCAACGTCTCCTGCGTTCATAGTTAAGTTGCGAGTATTGCCACCAATAATCTGATAACTCTGTGCATCACCATAACCAGGCATATTAAATTCAACACGATTTTGCACTCCGCATTTTCCATCTGAATCCACAAAGAAAAGCGGATTCAGATTGGCATAAGTATACACATTCACGCCGCCATCAATGCCGAGCGGGTCGGGTGATATGAAGCGTTTTAGGGAGGAGCTGTAGGCTC
>CAMZLY010000142.1 GCA_947311825.1 uncultured bacterium | reverse complement strand
CGCAAAGCGGCACGAATGGCGGGAGAGGATAGTGTTGCAGCTTATCTTAGTTTTCAATCAATGCTCCACTGGGACAAGCCCAGTGGTGGCATAAATCCTACAATGCACTACTGAGACTATTTCGACAAACTCACGGCAGACAAGCCCAGTGGTGGCATAAATAATAAATTAGAAAGTTGTTTTTTCTACAGGCTCAACCCTTCAAATGCATTGCCAAGCGAGCCGAATCCCTGTGAGTTACTACGCCGATTATTACTTCTTTTTTCTTTGCGTTCTGTGCGGCCTTTTGTGGCTGTTGTTTTATTTTCCTTCTTAGCTGATGGGCTTTGCGGCTTACTCTTTAACGATAGCGATATTCTTTTTCGCGGAATATCTATCTCTAATACTGTTGCCATAACTTTTTGTTGAACTTTAACTACGTCCGATGGGTCACTAATATAACGATCTGCCAGTTCGCTAATATGTGCTAGTCCATCTTGATGTACGCCGATATCAATAAACGCACCAAACTTGGTTACATTTGTGACAATACCCGGTAACTTCATTCCGGGGCTAAGGTGTTCTATGGAAGTAACGCCTTCAGCAAAGTTGAATGTCTCAAACTGTTTTCTCGGGTCGCGCCCCGGCTTGGATAATTCTGACATAATATCTCGTAATGTTGGCATTCCGACAGTGTCGGTAACATAATCTGCCAATGAAATTTTTTCTTGCAATGATTTATCGGTCATAAGCTCTTTAACGCTACAGCCTACATCAGCCGCCATTGCTTTTACAATAGTGTAACTTTCGGGATGTACTGCACTGGCGTCTAGTGGATTAGTTGCCCCTCGGATTCTCAAGAATCCTGCAGCCTGTTCAAATGCTTTTTCACCAAGTCGTGGTACTTTCTTTAATTCTGAACGCTTCTTGAAAGGGCCATACTCATTACGGTATGTAATAATGTTGGCTGCCAGAACATTGCTCAGCCCAGAAACGTAAGCAAGTAGTTGTTGGCTGGCACTATTTACCTCAACACCAACCTTATTTACACATTCTATAACTACATCATCAAGACTTTGCTTTAAGCTATGCTGATCAACATCATGCTGATACTGTCCTACGCCGATTGATTTCGGGTCAAGCTTAACCAGCTCTGATAGTGGATCCATCAGGCGTCGCCCAATTGATACAGCACCCCTTACCGTTAAATCATGATCAGGAAACTCTTTGCGTGCAATTTCGGAAGCAGAATATATGGAAGCCCCACTTTCATTAACTACCACAATCTGAATGGTTGCCGGTAAACCAATTCCTCTAACAAAAGTTTCCGTTTCACGACTAGCCGTTCCGTTACCAATAGCAATAGCTTCAATCTTAAAATGTTCACAAAGTTTTTTCAACATCGCAGCAGCTTCCTGTAACTGCCTGTCTGAATGAGAAATATAAATAACCGCATTATAAAGCAATTTACCCTGTGCATCCAGACAGACAATCTTGCAGCCGGTTCTAAATGCCGGGTCAATAGCCAGTACCGGCTTATTGCCCAATGGCGATGACATCAATAGTTCGCGCAAATTATCGGCAAAAACTTTTATAGCTTCTTCACCGGCCTGTTTTCTTATTGCTGCTCTTGTTTCTACCTCCATAGATGTTGATAATAAGCGTTTATAGCAATCCTTAACGGCCGCTTCCACTTCTTTTGCCGCAATATTTGATGTAGTCGCAACATGTTGCTCCATAATTGAAATTGCCGTTTCCTCTGCCGGACGTATTTTTAAATTCAGAAAACTTTCCTTTTCACCGCGAAACATAGCAAGAACACGATGACTTGGTGCTTTTGTTATCGGCTCTGACCATTCATAATAGTCCTTAAATTTAATACCTTTTTCTTCTGCACCAGTAGAAACGGAAGATTCAATTGTGCTTTTATTCTCAAATAGATTACGCATCTCCTTGCGTACTTCTGCATCCTCATTAATCCATTCGGCAATAATATCTCTGGCACCCGCTAATGCAACAGAAACATCCGGCACATCCTTCTCTTCAGAAACATATTCCGCTGCTGCAACCTCCGGAGCCACCTCAATTGAAGCATCAAATATCATCTGTGCCAGCGGTTCCAATCCTTTTTCACGGGCTATCATTGCACGCGTACGGCGTTTTGGTCTAAACGGAAGATAAATATCCTCTAATGCAGACATGGTTTCTGCATTTCCAATAGATTCTTTAAGTTTGTCAGTAAGAAGATCCCGATCTTTCAGTGAGTTTAAAATGGTTTCTCGACGCTGATCCAAGTCAATCAAGCGTGCAAGCTGATCACGTATGCCCGTAATAATAACTTCATCCAACTGTCCAGTTGCCTCTTTGCGATATCTGGCTATAAAAGGAACCGTAGCTCCATCATTTAGCAGTAAAATTGTTGCAGCAACTTTTCTAGGGTCGATATTAAGAGCTTGAGCAATATAAAGTATATGTTTTTCCATTGTTTGATAATATCCTAATTTACTTCACTACAACAACCCATCCATAAGGGTCTTCAATTTCCTGTAGTTGTATCTTTGTAAGCGTATCGTAGATTTTCTGTGTTACAGTTCCGACGTTAAAATTGTTATAAATTGTTTCTTTACCTTTATAGCTAATAGAGCCTATTGACGAAATCACTGCAGCTGTACCGGCACAGAAAACTTCATCAGCCGAAAGAGCTTCTTCTATACTTACATTTTGTTCGCTTACTTCCATTCCAAATTTATCGGAAGCAAGTTGCATAACTGATTTTCTGGTTATACCAGGCAGAATAGAACCTGTCTTTGGGGTAAGCAGTTTGTTTCCTTTTATGCAAAAGAAATTTGCGGCACCAACTTCTTCGATATATTTATCTTCACGTGCATCAAGATAGATAACCTCATTGAACCCTTTTTCTTTGGTTTGACGTGCAGCGAACATCCCGGCAGCATAGTTTCCAATATATTTAACATTCCCTGTTCCATGTGGTGCTGCACGATGAAACTCTGTAGTTATTTCAAGTTTGATTGGCTTAAAGCCGGTTTTGAAATATTGACCTACCGGTGACGCATATACTATAAACGTATATTCTGGTGCAGGTGATACTCCCAGTATCGCACCAGTCCCCCAGATGCATGGACGCAGATAAAGACTGCCTTTGCCGTAAGGTGGAATATATTCTTCATTCTCAATTACCATCTTCTTGATTACTTCAACAAACTTCTCCACTGAAAACTCGGGTAGGCATATACGTCTTGCACTGTTTTGTAGCCGCAATCCATTTTGATCAGGACGGAAAAGAACAATCTTTCCACCTTTAGTACGTTGGGCTTTCATTCCCTCAAATATTCCCTGCCCATAATTAAGCACACCGGCTCCTGGTGAAATTGAAATATCACCATAGGGCATATACTCGCCATCACTCCATTCGCCACCAATAGGACATTTTGCAATAAACATCGTTTTTGCCGGTGTCAGCGAAAATGATAAATTATCCCAATCAATATCAAAACTCATAATTACTCCATTAAATTAAAATGTTAGAGTTAGTTGCAAAATTATCTGTGAGGATCTTTTGCAAGCACCTCTTTATAAATCAGATTACATAGTATGCTTCTTAATATTTTTTTGCAAGTATCTGATGGTAACTTCTCAAATTATGTTGTGCGCAACATAATTTGAGAAGTTACATATTCAGTAGCTAAAAGCCAATTAAACGGAACTTAGTATCGTTTTACGATAAATTGAGTAAGTTAGGTATTACGAACGCATCGAATGGCGGAGGGAGAGGGATTCGAACCCCCGGTGACTTGCGCCACACATGATTTCGAGTCATGCACCTTAAGCCGAACTCAGACATCCCTCCGTGCTTTGTATTACGTAGGCAGGTATATTGACAGAATTAACAATAATTGCAATTGAAAAATATACACTAGCATCCCATAAAAATAAAAACTTTATAATGGTTGATTGACTGGCTACAATCTTTTTTTCATCACAAAGAGTAGATTGCATTATGTCAGCCAAGTCAGTCAAGAAAAATAGTGTTATATTTCGTCAAATTTGTACTTCTGCTGGACTATACATGTTTATTTAAACATTTAGTGCCAGAAACTACTTCCAGATCTATATATCACTCAGATCTTTTATCATTAATTGCTATCTTTTTAGCTGACTACTTCTTATTTCCCGCACCAGTAACGGTACCTTCCCGTGGTAATTTGCATTATGAAGTTTGTGCATTTATTTCATTGTTTTTTTCTTAACGATGTACATTGATATAGCATATAAATTTATATTTGCAAGTAGTGATTTCTTTTAATTTCCCTAGGTCTTGGTTGAACGTAGCGTCTTGATAAAAGAGATTGGAGAGATCTTTTAAGGAGTTTTAAAAATGGTGATTGTGGGATGTGCGAAGTATAATTCTCGATCTTTAAATACTTTTATTTTTTTACAATTATCGTTTATGTCGTTATATATTTTTTGGGAAGAGTGATCGTAGTAGGGAGAGTGTTTTTCATAAAAGCGTTTATATGCTTTTGAGCTTGTAATTATGAAATCAAATTTTTTGTAATCGGAACCGATATAACGGGTGCGGTATTCTTTTACACTTTCTTTATTCATACTAAGTGTATAGCGTTCTCTTATTATGGAGGATTCTGCTGGAATATTTGCGTTACACCATCGGCTAGCGAGCAGTCTGGTATCTGTTCTGGTAAGTGCGTAGCTATCAAGTGTACTGGTTATTGTAAAGGTTGATATTATGAGGATGATACAGATATAGACTGCCAAAGACGGAATATTTTTTTTGGTGAGTACAAGTTGTTTTGGAGTGATTTTTGCTATTAAGAATGCTGTTAGCAATATACAGAATACAACTATTGGGATGAGATCATTTTCTCGCATAAAAATAAAATCACGGGCTGTAATAATTATAAGTGTCATTATAAAGAAGAACAGTGTTGCTGATAGTGCAGGGATTCTATTCTTTTCATCTATTTTTTTTGTTATCAGAGCATGTACGGTCCATATTGGACCAGTTAGTATCAGAAAAATACCGGCAGGAGATAGGTATTGAAATAAATAAAAGATATTATTTATTAGTTTGGTTGTTATCGGAATCTCTACTTTCATTATATTTGACTGCCAATGCATAAACTCTGGAAGTGTCTGGAAAAAGTATGCCGGTTCTGTTCTTAGCAGGGGGTTTGTCCAAAGTAGTCCGATTATGCCGCCTATGCCGACAGTTACCAGTGATGTAGCTAGCCATTTCCAGCTTTTTTTCTTTGTTAATAATAGCCAAGCGACTAGTGGAAAAATGCCACCTAAAATGGCTTGATATTTTATATTGAAGGCAATACCTAGTGTAAAACCGCAAAGAAGCGAGAATATAGGAATATGTTTTTTTTCTTTTTCCATAAGTGCCGAGAATATCCATGCGATAATTAGCATAGCTGTTAGTGGTACGTCATTCATAGCGTAATGGCTGTATTGGGCATTTATAGGCTCTGTTACTAGTAGTGAACCGGCAAGTAGAGCAGGGGGCAGTCCGGTTTTTCGCCATAAAAACCAGATTGCAAATATTGCAGATAGCATAAACATAGCAGTGGCAAGGTAGCGCATATATAATGCCCAGTTCCAGCGGTGTACTCTTATTAGATTATCGCTTCCGCATATCCTTGATATTATTTTTATGGTATTTGCCATGATAATAGCGGTACCATAAGGGTAAAGAGTACGCTGGAAATCATCTTTAAAAATACGATGTGCAGTTACATTGTTATTGCAGGTGCGGATGGCAACCATAGTTTGCTTGGCAACATCTGGGTGATAAACCATATCCGGTTTACCATGGTTTATGCCAATAAACCGTATTGTGCTACCGAGGATTATGGGCAATAGCAGTAGTAAAGTTACACTTTTAAAAATTTTCATTATTATTTGACTTGATCTAATAATGGCGTATTGAATAATTTTTCAAATGCAGGTATATCAATTGCCATCAGGGCTACGCATGTTATAAATGCAAGAAGTATTAATAGTACTAACTTGTGTGATTTAAACAGATGTTCCGGTTTCTGTACCGGGCTATTCGGTTTGAATCCTAAGTGCATATAATATGCCATGGCATAAGCTACTATTGGAGTTGCCAAGATAAGTTCGATGCGGTAGCGAGCCAGGAAAAATCCTGACATAATGCCAAAAAATGATCCATAGAAGAAAATACTTTCGATCAAGCGTTCTTCATTATAATAGTTGAAAGAATTACGATATTTGGCGGCACGATCTTCATCGCCGATATGTTTATATTCTGCATATCGTTTCATTGCCATTAGGAATGCACCAAACATCCAATATGCCAACAACATTGACAGCGGCGGATTGACTAAGAAGCCTGTCGCATACCATCCCATACCAAAGCGGATAGGATTGTTTAGTGATTCGCTAAGTACATCAGCATAGGCGTGGTCTTTAAGGCGAATAGGTGGGATGTTATATAGTGTTCCGGCAACCCAGAGCAGGATAGTCATTAGTCCAAAGTGACTATTTATTGCGAAGCCGATGGCAATGCCGATAGCTCCAAGTATAATCCATTCGGCATAGGCAACAGGAATTGAAACTTTTCCGCTTGGCACCGGGCGATAACATTTTTCAGGGTGATACTTGTCTTTTTTTGCATCAAGCACTTCATTTAGTACATAGTTACTGGAAGCAACCAAGCAAGCTGAAATGAACGCTAGTGTAATGTTTAGCCATGAAATATCTGATAAAAGGTCTTTTTTAAAAAAGAAGACGAGTAATATGCCGGGAAGCATAAATATATTTTTAAACCAATGGTCAGGTCTTGCGATGTCTATATATGGTAGTATTTTTCTAAGCATGAAGCTATGGTGTCCTAAATTATTGTTATTAAAAGTTACCCAAATTATCAGATTATATAGATACTGGCAAAACTATTCTAAATATTAATTAAAGCACTAATTACGTAATGTTTTGAGTCTAAACTGTAATAAGTGCTGGACAAAACCTGATAGTAAGATATATTATCGTAGTAACTCTAGGTACTTGCAAACTACCTACAAGCACCTTATTTGTTTTGGAGTTTATTGTAAGTGGAGGTTTTTATGATAAGTAAATATATGTTTTTTCTTCTTTTTCTGTCTCTATTGTTTATAGCCTATAATGATGAGGCTGTAGGAGGCTATGCTAAAAAAAATAATGGCAATAAAATGAAATATGAATACGGGAAAATAGGCTCCCATTCTGTTGTCGTTACGACCTATTCGGATGGAGTATCTCTTCTTCATCCAACCAGCTGGTCTAAGAAACGCACTCCATTTGTTGTTTTTGAAGGTGGAGGTAATGGACATACGCTTTACAAGTCGTATGAAACTTTTCTAAGATTTATCGCAAGCCATGGTTATACAGCTATCAATATTCCGCGTGATAAGCCTGTCCTTACCTCAATCAAAAAGGTCTTTAGTGATTACGGGAGTAATCTAGACAAGTCTAAGTTCGGCGTTATCGGTTGGTCAAATGGTGGTGGAGCTGCATATAGAATTCTATATGATTTAATTCATCATGGCTATGGAAGAAATGGACGATTTCTATTCACCATGGATGCATGGATTCCTCAGTATATGGATAAAGCACAGTTTCATAAATTATCAAATGTGAATGTTATACTAATGCAGTTTCTTGCCGATGGTGGAGTTACTGATCCAACAATACCGTTAATATGCTATAAACTAATGGATGGTAGAAATATAGACAAAAACTACATCGTTGTCAGGGAGGCTACAGGTCACGGTTATTTTCTAAAACCCATCTCCGATATACCGGGCGTAGTAAAGCCTCTTGATGCACTTATGGAATATACATTTACAAAGAAATGTGCCGACCACCACCGTATGGCATTGGAAGGGAATGGTAAAATCAAGCCTCATATTGCACGTTTTAAAGATGATTATTATGTTATTATCCATAAAAACAGGCGGCAAAAGTATCCCTGGACATTTCCAGAGGCCACTAGAGACCAAAAAGGGTTTGATAAGTCACGCCCAAGTGACATGATACCGCTTTATGGAGGAGAAAACATACAGAGCAAAGAATATCCGCAATTCGACCATTATTTTCCCAGCATCATACAAATAGAACGAGATCGTGCAAAAAAATAGAATACGGTTGGAGTTGCCGGGAAGTTCTATAAAAATGTCTAAAGAATTAATGGGTAGGTAGTGTTTCTTGGGTGTAGAATCTGGTGGTTGGGTAGGCTAGAGATATATCGTTATGTTTTGCAAATTCAGTGAGTATTGCTTCCCATATTTTCTCTTCTGATGAGCGGCGTTGTCGCGGTTTGATTATGTATCGAATGGTTAGTGATATGCCATGCCCAAGTACTGTTGTATATACAATTGGTGTTAGGTGTTTGTAGTATATTAGATATTTCATGGCAGCACGTCTGATTTGTGCTTGAGCATCATTTGAAAGTTTTTCGGTTTTGTCCTCTGATATTCCGGTTAGTATTCTTTTGGCTTTTTCCCAGTTGCTTTCGAATGTAACGGTTACTGGTATTTCATGCCAGATATAGTCAAATCCTGTTTCGTAATTTGCAAGTGGTTCTTTTAGTACTATGCTGTTGGGAATATGAACAATGCGACCAGTACTTTGATCGGCTTGAACCCAGTTGCCCATTTCTATTACGCTGAATTGGAAAAGGCGTATGTCAATTACGTCGCCGGAAGTCTTGCCAATTTGAATGCGGTCGCCTACTTTGAAAGGGGTACGTGATAAAATGAATATCCATCCGGCCATATTAGCAATAGCATCATGGAGGGCAATGGCAATACCTGCACTGGCAATACCAAGAAAAGTTGCTATAGATTCAAAAGATGAAATCCAGATATAGCTGATAGCTATAATAAGAAGTATCGCATATACCTGTTTTACATTTCTGCGTAAATAATAGCAACGTGATGTATCTTTACAGTTGCGCCCAATGGTAAAAGACATAATCCATCGCAGCAAAGAAAAAATGACAATAACAATAATGGTTTCAATTATTTTCTCCATAGTTGGAGTAGAAAAGGATACCACTAAGTTGTTAATATATTCGTTCATCTATTTGTTGGTCGCTAGTACATTAGCGATATATCAGCATATTAAGCTGCGGGGGGAACAAAAACGCGAGTACTCAGTTCTTTATCAATCATGAATAGCCCTTGTCCTTCGTTGCCGGCAAGTTTGATGCGGTCGAGAATATCTCTGGCATTTTCTTCTTCTTCAACTTGCTCGCTGATAAACCATTGTAGTATAATTTGAGTGGCGTGGTCTTTTTCTTCAACGGCAAGGTCAGCGAGTTTGTTGATAAGACCGGTAACGGTCTGTTCATGTGAGAGTGTGGTTTCAAACATATCTAGTGGCCCAGTAAATTTAGTCTGTGGCTGTTCGATTGCTTCTAGGACAACATGTTGTCCCTGACTGTTTACGTAAGCGTAAAGTTTTTCGGTGTGTGCAAGTTCTTCTTTTGTCTGGATTGCGAACCAGTTGGCCATGCCGGGGAATCCACTAAATGAGGCTTGTGCTGACATTGCCATATAAAGATATGCGGAATAGATTTCGGCGTTAATGTGTTTGTTGAGTGCGTCGGTCATAGTTTTGCTTAACATAATATTTTCCTTTGTTTGTATTTAAATATAAAAGTAGTAAATTAAAGAAAGTAGTATATGTAACTTAAGCTGTTAAAACAAGAAAAAATTAATTATAATGAAGAGGTACTTGCAAAACTATCCGCGGGCACTTTTTGATTTTATGCGGCATATTCCGCTTTTTCGCAATTTTACAGACCCTACGGGTATGCTCAATTGCTCAAAAGGCAGAATCTGCTCGCTTAAAATGCAAAAAATTGCCACGCACAAGTAGTTTT
>CAMZLY010000141.1 GCA_947311825.1 uncultured bacterium | reverse complement strand
GCCATCTTCATAAACACCAACTAATGCAAAACTGGTTATATCTTGACGTGATGATAAGTCCATCGCGCCATAAACCGCCTTGGCATTGGCTAGATCAGACAGCATATAATCACGTTCTGCTTTTTGCCACTTTGAAAAATCGACCCAGAGCGTTTCTGCACCAACCCAGACATTTAATCGCTTGGTTAAAACAGTGGTCATAAATGCTGGGCTGTTTTCTGCTTTTTTTATGTCAACTGCTAGTTTTTCTCGACCGACTGAGCCGCAAATTATCTCTGTGCCGTCTTTTTTATGACCTGCTACATATTCAAGATTAGGATTTGATTTAATCCACATCTTTGGGTTTTTCCACTCTTTTTCCCAGTCATCGAGGGTATAGATAATCCCAAAAAAGCTATCATCTTCAAATTTTTGCTCAAGTACACTTATTGCTCTTTGCCGCACTTGATAGCATATCGACTCGCGGTTATAACCTGCCGTGGTTATTGACCAGATCAGCCCCTGCTTTCTAGCCGCGATTGCACCGCCTGTCATTATGTCGTAAATGCTTGAATCTTGGTGCGCGTGTAGCTCATCAAGCAATGAAAAATGGACGTTTTTACCATCCAATCCTTCCGAATCTTTGCTTAATGCGCCAAAAATACCATCATCAATCAAGTCTTCCATGATATGCCGTGATGCGGTTATTTTTATGCGTTTACTTAAAACGGGCGAGTTTTTAACAAACTTTGCGGAATCATTCCACATTCTGTACGCTTGCCCTTTGTTTCTTGCGGCAACATACACTTCCGCGCCTGGTTCATTATCTTTGACCAGACCAATTACTGCTATACCTGCAAGTTTTAGCGTTTTGCCGTTTTTTTTGGCAACTTCTTCATAAACTTCTGAGAAACGGCGGGTTTTTGTTTCGGTTTTCATCCAGCCAAAAACTACCGATATTATCCAATTCTGCCACGGCTCAAGCACTACGGGCTGACCTGATAACCTGCCCTGCCAATGCCTGAAGTAACGAAACATTACCAAGGCACGAGCGGCAGCATTTTCATCAAAATATAAACCGCGATCACCGCCTGTTTTCAAATCGCGCTCATTTCTAGCAATAGCCAGTTTGACGTATTTACACGCTGTTATTTTGCCGCTGCTTATATCTGCCGCGTATTGGCTTGCGCTGTCTAAACATTCACGGGCAATGCGTAGCTGTTGCTCTGTCAATGATTGCTACCCATTTTATTTAAAGACTTGCTAATTCTTCAGCAAATAAATCACCTTGATTGATATTGTCACTGCTGATTATTGCCTTTCGCGCTGCTGGGGTGAAACCCAATTGCCTTTCTAATTTTGACAAACGCGAATCGACACGCTCTAAAACTGTGAATGAGCCTGTGACTGCCTCATAACCGTTTTCTGTGGTTTGAGTCGCACCTGATTCATCAACTTTTTCCTCGGCATCACTGTAATGCACTAGCCAATTGCAATATCTCGCTAATGTATATTGCTCTAACGCGGTTAAAAATTCGTTTTTATCAGTGCTTTGGTAAGCAGTTTTGATTACGTTCCAGTATTTTTCAGCGTTTTCCTGCAAAATATCTGGCTTATCAGGATACAAATCAGTATTTTCATTGCCTAAAGCTGGGTTTTTTAACCCATCCCCCACCTTTTTTGCATTTTTTGGATGCTTTGCAGGTGATTGATCTGATAATTTTATGATCTCTGCTGTTTTTTGATGTTTTTCGCTCATTTTATCGTCTTACTAATTTTTTATGACCAAAGCCGCCGTCCTCGGTCGCTGTTTTAATGCTGTGACAGCTATGGCACAAGCCTTGGTGATTGCTCTTATCCCAGAATAACGGCTCACTTGGCTTTGCTGGAATTTTATGATCCACATCTGTTGCTGTCGTTATCACGTCATTTTCTTTGCAATGCACGCACAATGGATTTTTTTTTAGAAATCCAATTCTATATTTTTGCCAGCGCCAACCATAGCCCCGTTTATTTGAGTTTTCACGCTGCCCTATTCGCACAATATCTGCTTCAATTTTTGGCTGTACGCTTAGTGTTTTGGCAGCTTTTGGCATTTAAAATTATCTCTTGTCTAGCTTATCTTGCGCTCTAGTCTCTAGCGCATCATAGACTCGTTTGCTAAATATTATCTGCATAATTAAAACGCCTGTTGCACCGCAACCTGTTGATGCTGCAAGCCAATAATCCCAAACATGAGCGAGCTTAAACCAGTCAAGCACAACAGGGCTGAATACCACGCCAATAACAACACCAATGACAAACCGCGCTAATAAGCGTGTTGGGGTATCGTGATCAGGCTGGAATATCACTGCGATACTAGAACCTAGTACCGCTCCAATGATCTTCGCTAATAATATTGGATGCGATAAGATCAAAGATAAGGTTTCAAACATGCTACTTACTCTCTCCATTCACCTCTCTCTCGATCTTTTCACAATCAATAGAAACGCCTAGATTTTTAAAATATTTTTTAGCGTCCGAGCATCTAAAAGGATCTTTCCTACGACCATTTTTTTTATCAGTCAATAACAGGTCAACTTCTTCAGCACGTTGCACGATAAGCTCAAGCGTGTACTGTTGATCAGCTATTGTTTCTTTCATCATTTTTTGTTCTTTCCGCGCTGTATATCCGATATAGAGAGCGAAAATTACAATCAAAATAAGA
This sequence comes from uncultured bacterium, assembly GCA_947311825.1. GTDB lineage: Bacteria > Verrucomicrobiota > Kiritimatiellia > UBA8416 > CAMZLY01 > CAMZLY01. The sequence goes on along the minus strand of CAMZLY010000141.1, from coordinate 758 downwards.
AAACAAATCGCTGTGATTTTAAATTTTGTGCTATTACTCATTATCAATAATCCATTGATCATTTACGCATTTAAACAATTCATCAGGATAAAAAAATAAATAAACATCCAGATCACTCATTTCACAGCCTTTTTGCAATGAGTCGGCATCGAGCGTTTCTGTGATAATTGTGTTAATTGACAATCGACCTGGTGCGCCCATATCAATGCCGCCCGAGTTGATGTTTTTGGCATCAGAGGTATTTTTGATAGAGCCTGATAATTCACCCGCGTCACTGGCTTCGCTGAGCATCCGCTCAACGGAAGCAACAATCCGAGAATCAACATGACTGAAATTCTCTTCAATATTTTGTTCATCTACAGCCACCTTTTTAGAAACTGCTATTTTCTGCCTGTTTTCATAGCTATCAATCAAAGCCTCATCATGCCTCATCAAATAAAAAGACCAAGCCATTGAAGATAAAACAACAATTATCCCAAACAGAACAAAACGATTTGAAATAATCAACCGAAAAAAAAGCACAATAAAAACAATCTCCAAATATTTCAAAAAGCAAAATTCAGAACCCAGAACCCAGAACCCAGAATTTATCAAAACCAAAAACTCAAAATTAAAAACTCAAAAATAATACCCCCCCCTTTTTTTCCAGCATTCCCTCACAGTTAATGGGGGGGCGGTCTAGGGGGAGAGGACTGGGAAAGTTTTTATACCTCCCCTACCACCTAAAGAATTTATTTTTTGCATAAAAAAACCCCGCT
>CAMZLY010000140.1 GCA_947311825.1 uncultured bacterium | reverse complement strand
ATTGGTTCCGCCTTCGTAGCCCTGTCCGGCAACTCCTGTGCCACCTATATAAGGTTCATCAAGCCAGCCGCCGCCACCGCCGCCGGAGCCACCGGCCAGACCATTATTACGAATTTTGCCACCGCCACCACCGCCAATGGCAGTGAAACCAAGAAATGTTGAGTTTGATCCGTTAATGCCAAAGTTTCCATCACCGGCTGCCGGACTACCAGCACCGATAATAATACTGTTTGTTCCTATTGGCAGAATTACATTGGTGTATATTACCCCACCGGCACCGCCACCGCCTCCAGCTTGAGCACCACCACTGCCACCACCGGCAATAAGAAGAAATTCGGCAGACCCACGCGAAGTGACAACTAGTTCATCGTTGTTGGTAAATGTATGGATACGATATCCATTTTTAATAACAAGGTTACCGCCGGTAGCAGCTGCTACACTTACGGGCAGTTTATATCTGACAATCACAATGCCGGAACCGCCCGCACCGCCGGAGGCTTCAATCCATGCGGAGCCGTTATACCCATATCCACCACCACCGCCGCCACCGCCGGTATTGGGTAGAGCGTTAGTTCCTGCATATGTAAAGTATCCACCATCACCGCCACCGCCGAGACCGCCGTCGCCGCCATAGTCTCCGTTTTGACGAATGCCACCGCCACCGCCGCCACCGTAGTAGGTGGTTATACCTGAAATATCGCAGGCGAATCCCGGTCCGCCATCGCTGCCGAGGTTACCGTTGAATACTGCGGTACCTGACGCACCGCCACCGCCGCCACCACAATAACTGTAGCTTGCATTCTGGATATTGGTTCCGCCTTCGTAGCCCTGCCCGGCAACGCCTGTGCCGCCAATATAAGGTTCATCAAGCCAGCCACCGCCACCGCCGCCGCTTCCGCCGGCTAGTCCGTTTTGGCGTAGTTTTCCACCACCGCCACCGCCAATGGCAGTTAATGTACCAAAGACAGAGTCTTCTCCATTAGTTCCCGTGTTGCCATTACCCATAGCTGAACCACCGGCACCGACAACAACAGACATCGTAGCACCGGACGATAGAGTCATATTTGTATAGATAACGCCACCGGCTCCACCGCCGCCACCGGAGCCACTACCGCCACTGCCGCCACCGGCTACTACTAGTATTTCCATTTCGCCGCCGGTTGTTACGGTAAAAGTTCCGTTGTTGGTGAAGGTGTGGGTCATATAGCCGTTAGCTTCTGCCATATCTCCTCCGGTTGCTTCGGCTCCGAATGATGATGCTATAGATGCGAGTATCAGTCCTGATACAAGAAACAGGGATTTCAACAGTTTATTCTTCATTGTACTACTCCTTTATTTTTGGGTTTACCTTCCATTACTTTTTCGTCTTTTATTGTTAAATATGTTTGGCTGGCTATTTTTTCGCCATTACGCTGCTTGCTAATTAAATTAACCGCAGTTTTAAGAAAATCTCTGATATCAATTCCAAAACGTTGTGCCGGTACAGGCGATGGTGTAGGCCAAGGGAAGTTGGCGTGAGCTACAACCATTACTTCTTCGGGAACGCTTTTGTTTTCGGCTTGTAAACCATATCCGACGGCTTCAACCAGATTATCGTCAGCAACTATTATACTGTCGGGCTGTTCCTTATTTGAAGGGGCGAATAAGAGTCGTGTGATGTGTTCCGCCCACATAGTTTTATCGAGTCTTGCGCCTTGTATCCAGCATTGCGGAAATGTCATGCCGCGGGATGTTATTTTTTTCTGTACCGACAGCCACTCACTTTCTTCTATTTCAGAATGAAAAATAATTGCCGGTTTTTTTCTGTTGTTTGTTTCCAGATAATCAAGAGCATGATTGATGAAGTCGTCCGGATTTGTGGTGATGGACGCAACAGAGTCTTTGATGGGGGTTGACATAAAAGCAACACGGGGCAGGTTTGGGGTATCAAGAATAGGTGTGTTGAGCAGGGCTTGTGGTGATGATGCAAAAATGAGACCGGCAACACGTTCGTTAACAACATCATCAATAAGTTTATCGTAATCATTACGTCCTGCAAGGGTGTCGTATCCAGAGACGAAAAAGAAAGAACTGTTTTCGTCTTCAAGAGCAGAGCATTCCCTTTCTATAACATTGTATAGATGACTCCACCAATGATCTTGGTGGTTGTGTGGAAATAAAACGGCATAACGCGTAAGATGCGGTAGTGATGATGCAACAAACGAGCCGCTTCGCCCGCTAGCTTCAATGAATCCATATTCAGTCAGCTTTGTCATTGCCCGCTGGATAGTTAAGCTACTAAATCCGTAATGCTGTGCAAGTTCATTCCTGGTGGGAAGACGTTGTCCCGGTTGATAAGTGCCGTCCATCATACGACTTCTTATTTCCCGCACCAGTAACGGCACCTTTCCGTGGTAATTTATGTTATGAAGTTTTTGCATTGATTTCATGGTTTTATCCTTAACGATGCACATTAATGTAACATATAAATTTATGTTTGCAAGCAATAATTTAATTTTTTGACTTCTCGCAAGAAGTATGTTTTTACATTTTTGCAAAAGGAGGGGGATTTTGGAACCCTATGGGTGTGTATTGGTCTAGAAAATATATCTTATTAAAATTCGGTATTCGCACCATCAGTGCCATACATCATTATTCTGTTATCCAGTTCTCAATCTGACCAGTTTTGCTGTCAAAATTTACGCCTACCAAGATAACTTCTTTTTTCTCTAATAGATATTTTTGATAATATTCTTGCTCTTTGATCTGGGCAATTGCGGCTTCGGCTGATTTATCAAGCTTGAATTCAAAAATGTAGATGAATTCCGGGGTTATGATTACGGCATCCATTCGACCTTTATTGCTTTTAACCTCGGTGTTTATTCTGAAACTGAGATTTGTGAAGACTAGATAGAATATCAGGTGATAGCACTGTTCTGTTTTGTTTTTGAGGTCATAGTCGATGTTTGCGTAATAAGTTTTTAGTGCTTCAAAAAAATCATCTAAGCTGTTGTTCTGTAGAGATTCATACAGTGTTCTGAAAATAATCGACATTTGTGATGCTGGCAGTTCTGAATAAAACCCACTTAGTCGTCTAATAAATGCCTCTCGCACCTCTTTGTTTGGATATGATAAAGTATATTCCTGCGTTTCAGGATCGTAATCTTTGATGGTTAAATAGCCGGTTTGATACAGTAAAGACTCTATATTAAGATTATCAATTTCATAACTT
>CAMZLY010000139.1 GCA_947311825.1 uncultured bacterium | reverse complement strand
GCATATTCCGCTTTTTCGCAATTTTACAGACCCTACGGGTATGCTCCAATTTCTCAAAAGGCAGAATCTGCTCGCCTAAAATACAAAAAATTGCCTCGCACAGTAGTTTTGCAAGCACCTCTGGTAAATATTAATAAATTGAGAAGTTAGTTTATTTTTGCTGCATCATAGATGGTGTGTAGTGGAGTGTTTTGTTCTTTTGCAAGGGTGAGGCAGTCTTCGTATTCCGGTGAGCGGGTTATATCTTTGCCGTTAAGGGTTCCTATCTTTACTCTGATTTCACCATAAGGAGTTTTTACTGTTTCATGGCGGCGTTGTAGGATTGTTCGTTTTGTTTCGTATTCGCGTACTCCAAAAGTTGTACTTTCCCTGAAAATTATTTTGATTAGGTTTTCCTTTGTTATGGGAGTACTTAGAACGGTTAGCAGACATCCAGGGCGTTGTTTTTTCATCTGTATTGGTGTGGTAAATACATCAAGTGCGCCTTCCACCAGAAGTTTTTCGCATAATGAGCCAATAAGCTCTGGAGTTATATCATCAAGATTAGTTTCTATTACGATACAGGAGTCTGTGTTATCGGTTTCTTTTTTTGTGGATTCCATCATGACTGCTCGTAGCATATTGATGCGGTTGTTAAGTTTTCGTTGTCCAAATCCTATGCCGGTATCTTTTATTATGGTTGCGGTGGTGCTGGTTGGTAAGGAGTCTTTCCAGGTTGTTAATAGTGCGGCACCGGTTGGTGTTACTAGCTCGAATGGTTCATCTGTTTTTTCGATGGGATGCCCTTTGAGTAGTTCTATTGTTGCTGGTACGGGAACTGGTAGTCGGCCATGTTGACAATCTACATATCCTGTTCCTACAGGGAGAGGATCGACAGTAACGGCTTTAATATCAAGCATGGAAAGGGCTAGGCATGATCCGATAATATCAATGATAGAGTCAATTGCACCGACTTCATGAAAATGAATATGGTCAATGGTTGTTCCGTGTACTTTTGCTTCTGCTTCAGCTAGGTTGGTGAAAACTTTTATGCTCATTTCTTTGACGTCGTTTGGCAGGTTGCTTGCATTGATCATTTCGCAGATTGGACCGAGGTGTCGCATAGGTTTTGCTTCGTGGCCAATCTTTATAGTTACTTTTGTGCCGCTTAGACTGTGTTCGTTGATTTTTTCAGAGATGATTTTAAATGGTTCGATTTCAAGTGATTCCAGATTATTTTGTAGTGCTTGCGGAGATGCTCCAAGATCAATTAGTGTGCCTAGAATCATGTCGCCGCTTGCACCGCCGATGCTGTTAAAATTAATAATGTTCATTTGGTTTCCTTTTAGTGTTTATTAATTATGTGAATTTATACGAATGCGGCTCTACTGAAAAGAAAATTAACATGGATGATGGGATTATTATCTGCAGATTATGCAGGTTTTCGCAGATTATATGTTATGGATTATTGTCCGTAGATTTCCATAGGTTATATTTTGGGATGGGGTTGCTTTAACTATTAACTGTCCTGTTAATCATAGCGGCGGAGACTCCGGCACCGAATCCGTTATCGATATTTACTACGCTTATGCCTGGAACGCATGAGCTTAACATTGCCATGAGTGCGGTCATTCCGTTGTGGCTGACGCCGTAGCCGATGCTGGTTGGTACGGCAATAATGGGGCGGTCAATAAGGCCGCCGACAACTGATGGCAATGCACCTTCCATGCCTGCGACGACGATAACGGCACGTGATTTTCTTAGTAGTTCTATATGTGGTATGATGCGGTGTAGTCCTGCGACTCCGGCATCATATACTCGTTCAACTTTTGCACCTAAACGTTCGGCAGTGAGCGCTGCTTCTTCTGCTACCGGCAGGTCTGATGTTCCTGCACATACGACAGTGACAAGTCCTGAAGGTTCTGGCAACGGAGTGATGTCCATGGTTATGGCATTTGCTGTTTCGTGAAATACTAATTCAGGAAGGTCGTTTTTCAACTCGTTATATTGTTTAAGTGTGGCACGGGTAGCGTAAACGTTCTGTCCCGCTTTGATTAGAGATTGCATAATTCCGAGAATTTGTGGAGTGGTTTTGCCGGGTGAGAAAACAACTTCCGGCATACCGCGGCGTTGTAATCTGTCGGTATCTACTTTTGCGAAACCTATATCATCTGTTGTTTTCATTATTTGTTTTCCTGTTTAATAGCTTCCCTTTAGCCCTTGTTCTAAAAATACGTCATCACAGAGACAGAGTTGTAAGTCGTTTTATCATTTAAAACGTATTAAATGAGCATAAAATTTGTAGTGTTTGTTATTCTCCGTCCTCCGTAGCCTTTTGGCGAAGGGGGAAGAACGAATCATGCTGCAAGCTTCGCAATTGGGCAGATAAATAGTTTTGCAAGAGGCTCTTTATTTTGGGATAGACAACAGTTTTTTTGCTTCGGAGTCGGCAAGAATTTTGTCGGTAATATCTACTTGATAATTGATGGTTGAGATTTCTTGTATGAGTTTTAGTCGTTCTGTATCAAGTTTGTCTGTATTGCGATGAGCTTTTTCTGCTTTTTCTATTTTTGCTATGATGCTCTTTTGAGTTTTTTCGTATTTGTTAAGTTCTATTGTTATTTTCTTTTTGTAAGTAGTGCATGCTTTTTCAAGGCGTGCATAAGTTACTTTAAGTTGTTGCAGTGCTCTTTTCTTTTTCTGTTTATCTGCGGCAGTGAGCTTATCGGCCCCTTTTGCATCTATTCTTTTAATATCGGCGATTTTGTCTTGTAGCGTCATTCTTAATTTAGCTACATTAGGGGCGGCACTAATAAGTTGTGTTTGTGCAACTTCTCCGGCGTTAACTTTAAGGCGTTGCATTTCGTTTGGTACACGCACGCTGTAATTGCTTGGGTTAATTCGTTTTAAGGCGGCTGGAGCTTTTTTGATATGGCTTATTTCGGTCTGCAGGTCTTCAATCTTCTTTTTTGCTGATGGGGATAATGTTTTCTTTTTTTGCAGAGATTTCAGCTTCTTTGTTGATGAAACTAGTTTTTTTGTCATGCCGTCGTCACAGGTTTTGAATAATTGATGGTATTTGGCTCTTGTTGTGTCAAGTTTAGGCAATACTTTTTTTAGTCTTGCTTCGGCGGCTTTTTTTTCGGTTGTGCCAAAAACCCTATATAGAGGGTATACTTCACTGTGCAGATCCCTAACTATAAGCCATTGTTTGATTAGTGCTGGGCATTGTGATTCTATATATTTGAGGGTTTCGATATCACCGCTTTGTATGCCATGAAATCCTTTTTCTGCCGGAGCGGGTTTTGCTGCTGAAAATGCTGGGGTGGTTAATAATGTTAGTAGTGTAACGCCGAGAACGATAGATTTTAGGTAGTTCATGTTTCCCTTTTCATATTATTAATAAAAAGGAAGTATTGCATAATTGTTGGTTTGACGAAAAGTATTTTTGTGTAAAAACTAGAATTGCCTTGACTGTTGATATATAATTCAATAGTTTGCTTCTTAAACAAACGATTGTATGTTTGTTGATGAGGTGACTTTGTTGTGGTCGCAGGGTCGTAGCTCCTGCTGTACTGGTTGCTGTTAAGTGCGGTGCGGTTTAGTAACTTGTAATGCTGTTTATTGAAGCTTATTGGAAAATTACAGGATAATATGAAAAATGGAAAAGTAACAATGAGCGATGTGGCGAAGCGTGCGGGCGTGGATATTTCTACGGTGTCGCGGGTTCTGAACAGTTCATTTGAAAAACACAAATATTCTGATAAGACGGTAGCTAAGGTGCGTAAGGCCGTTGATAAGTTGGGGTATCACCCTTCGCTTGTGGCTCGTTCTTTGCGCACTGGTAAAACCATGTTGCTAGGGATGGTTATGTCTGATATTGGAAATCCGTTTTTCAGTGAGATGGCGTTTCACCTTGATGGTATTATGGGGGAATATGGCTATCGGCTGATTGTATGTAATACCAATGAGGATCCAGAGCGGCAGGAAGAACATATTGTCGGTATGCTGGCACATGGGGTTGATGGTTTGATTGTTTCTCCAAGTGGTAAGCGTGGGCTTGATCGGATTGAAAACAGCGATGTTCCGTTGGTTGTGATTGATAGACCTTTGAGTAATGGCTTTTCATTTGTTGGTCTTGATAATGTGCTTGCGGGTAAAATGGTTGCCCAGAAACTGAAAGCACATAATTATCGTAGGATTGGGGTTGTTATGCCCGATAGCAAGGAGGATTTGACCTTGCAGGAGCGACTTGATGGGTTGAAAACAGGACTAAAAGATGAAGGTTGCATTTTAAGCTGGAAGGTGTGTATTCCGCCGACGGCGGTGGCAGGCGAAGAGTCGCATAGAGCTATTGTCAATAAGTTAAAAAAAGAGTTAGATTATCCCGATGCGATTGTTGGGATTACGAACGTTTGTACGTTGAATATTATTTCATCGTTAGAGGAGCTTGATCTCGTTTGGGGAGAATCGCTTGGAGTGGTTGGGATTGATGATTTTACTGCCGCATCTATTGTTCGTCCTTCAATAACGGTTGTCGGGCAGCCTATTAAACGTATTGCGGAAGAGTCTTTTGCGTTACTTTTAAAACAGATTAAAGAGGATAAGAAAAAGTTAAAGAAAGAAACAGTTTTGGTTGAGCCGGTATGGCATTGTCGTAAGTCGTTGCCGGTAAGGTGATAAAAAAAGGAGTAAGTCGATGAAAAAGTTCTGTGTTGGTTTGTCAGTTTTGTTTTTTGCTACGTCTTTTGTTTTTGCCGGAGATGCAAACGCTTGTACTCATTATCGCGGGGCGACTGCTACTATGACGCAGGGGACGGACACGGGACCGTTAAGTAGTTTGTTTTATGGAGAGGCTTGCGGGTTTAAGTTTAATGTTGAGCTGACTGTCTATAATTCTCCGTGGCATACAGGACCTAGTTATCCTACTGATGCGTATGGGCGCAAGATTTCTGATACCGAACGGGTGGAATATGAAATATATATGCAGACGGTGGAGGGGAATGCGGGTGATTTGACTTATCCGTATGGGACAAATGTGGTGGAATATCAGGTTGCATGGCATTATGAACAATATGGTTATGTTCCTGCATTATGTGCGTATCAGGGTGGGCAATATAGTTATGCTAATTATATTCATGATTATATTCTGGCAGGTCGTAATTCTGCTTTTGATTTCGGTTATGAGTATGGTCTGACGGATAAGCTTAATACGAAATATTATAAAAACAGTACTCGTCACGGTGATGATCCGGCAACAAATGCTTTGGAGGTTGCGTTGGGTACATTGGATAATGCTATTGCTAATAATGGCTGGTATCGTGATTTTATGCATTGGCATACTAACCCAGCGTATGATGTTACGTTGTATCAGTTGCTTGAGGGAATGCAGGAACGTGCTTCTTCGAATCGGCTGGCTGCTGTGAGTACGGGCAAGGCTATTCAACATAGATGGCTTCGCGATAATTCGACGGTTAGTTTGAGTACTAATGGTAGCTCTTTGGAGGTTTCTGCAACTTATAATATGCCGTCTTGGATGTATGTAGAATGGACGGGGCTTAATATTACAAATGTTAATCATCTGCGTCCGGTGGATGGATTTTGTATTCCTCTGTCTGTTAAAGTTGATCTGTCCGGCACAATTTTGAGTGGAAACGATATTGCGGCAAGTGGTGCGGCAAGTATTCGTAAGTTGGGAACGGATGACTTTGTGGTCGAAGTTCCGTTTAATCGCACAAATGAAATTGTAACGGTATCATTGTCGGCAACCAACAGCCCTGATTATGCTAATGAGGCACTGCCTTTTGTTGAGTCGATAAGTAATACTGGAACAAACTGGCAGGTGATCACGGATCAGAAAACCAGGATGGTAATATTTACTTTTCCTGTCGGTCAGAGTCTAGCTGATATTCATGCTAAAGATGGAACGGATCCGGCTAAGCGGGTGGATTCTCCTGAAAATCTTCGATTTAATACGTTTTTAACAACACATAGTTTTTCGGTGCCGGTTTCTACTAATAGAGATTATTATGTGGGGCTGATAACTGAAGAGAAGCAATCTATTCTTGTTCCGCTTACTGAGATGAGTGGCGAAGATCCGGTAATCACTCTTAATGGTGATAATCCGATGCATGTTTTTGTTGGGGAAGCGTATGTTGAACCGGGAGCAACGGCAATGGATAATATTGACGGTGATATTACAAGTAACATTGTAATTGATGCGTCGTCCGTTAATACGTCGGCGACCGGAACATATTATGTTACATATAATGTTACTGATTCTGACAGTAATGCGGCAGTTGAGGTTGTACGACATGTTGATGTAACGGATGATACAACCCCGCCGGTAATCACGCTTATTGGTGATACTATCTTGTATTTGACGGAAGGCGATACTTACGTTGAATATGGTGCAACGGCACTGGATGATAAGGATGGGGATGTTTCGAGTAATATAGTGATAGATGCTTCATCTGTTAATACATCCGTTGCCGGAACATATTATGTGACATATAATGTGTCAGATGCGGCAAGTAATGCGGCGGTTGAGGTTTCAAGGACGGTGGAAGTTGCGGCGGGTCTGGTTAGTAAGTTGACGTTTCTTGCTCATTTTAATGATACTAACAGTTTTGATATTAATTCGGCAAATGGCGATTCTGCCGATGGTGACAGCAGTGCGACAGTGACTGGAGGCAGTGAATGGGGTAGTGGATATTTCACAAATTCCGCTGTCAGTGTACCGGCTAACATGGCGTTTCATTTCACGAATACTTCGACAGTTGCATTTGATGCTTTTGGCGGAAATGTTGATTATAAGAGTTATACCGATGGCGGTATAACTGTCGGTTTCTGGTGTAAAGATGTAAATAATGCATATATATCATCAACTTTTATACAGTTAGGAGTTGGCACTAGTGGTGATTATCTGGTTATAGAATATGGGTATGGTACAAGCGGTAAGTTGCGTATTAGATATTATGAAGACGGGGCATATTCAGGTGTTGAGTTACCTAGTTCGCTTGCGTATATCGGTAATTGGGTATATTTTGCAGTAACTGTTGATTTGACCGCATCCGAATTGAAAGTTTATCAGTTTGATAATAGCGGTAATCTTATTAGTTCACCGTCAACATTATCTATTCCCGGGGCAGCATGGGATATTAAAGATGATGTTAATAGCCTAGTAAAGGTTGGTGGTGCTGTATCTGCCGGAACGCAGTGTACTATTGATGAGCTTTCGATCGATAATTATGTGCTGACGCAAAGTAATATTCAGGAGCGGGTTAATCAGATGGTGGGAGGTGCCGAATTGAGTACCGGCCCGGCATCACCGATAATACAGTTGGTTGGTGCTAATCCGCAGATTTTGGCGGTGGGCGATATTTATGTTGAACTTGGGGCAACAGCTTATGACCCGGAAGATGGTGATATTTCAAGTAATATTGTAATAGATGCATCATCAGTTAATACGTCGGCGACCGGAACATATTATGTGACGTATAATGTTACTGATTCCGGTAGTAATGCGGCACCGGAAGTTATCAGGACGGTAAATGTAAGAACAGATATAACGCCGCCGGTGATAACTCTGAACGGGGATAATCCGCTGGCATTGACTGTTGGAGATACTTATGTTGAGCCAGGTGCAACGGCATCGGATAATATTGACGGTGATATTTCAAGTAATATTGTGATTGATGCTTCTGATGTTGATACATCCGTTGCCGGAACTTATGGAGTTACATATAATGTATCGGACGCGGCTGGCAATGCGGCCAATGAGGTTGTAAGAAGTGTTGTTGTTTCTAAATCTACAGCTGATGGGTTTAGTTTCCTAGCTCATTTCAATGATACATCAAGTTGGGATATTAATCCGGCAAATGGCGATTATGCGGCAGGGAGTAAGGTTGCGACTATTGTTGGTGCTCCTGTATGGGGGAGTGGATTTTTCCCGGGGAGCAAGCCTGAAAATAAGGCGTTTTATGCTAATTCATCCACGCATAAGGTTCGATATGCTGGGAATGATGGGAATGTACCGATATCTGATCCTGTGGGTGATGCTATGACTGTAGGTTTCTGGATTAAGATTACGGGGAATCAGAAATTGAGACCCATCATAATACGTAATTCAAATTATTCGGATTATCTTATGTTTGATTATGGTCAGAACATTGCGAATAAATGGACAATGATTTTTAATGATGGTGGTTCACAATATAAAACTCTGAACTTTGATGCGTCAGCTTATATAGGAAACTGGATGTATTTTGCAACGACATTAAATCTGGCTTCTGAAACTTTAAAATCTTATCAATATGATAAAAACGGAAATCTTATTTCAGCCATAGCGAATGTGATTAATGTAACCAGTTGGAATGTTACTAATGGAACGTCTCTTATTGAGTTTAATTATGCACAAAGTGGTGCAAATGAATTATGGATTGATGACTTCAGTATTGATAATTATGAATTGACACAGGCCGAGTTGCAGGCAAGGGTTGATAAAATGGTTGCTGGTACAGGTATGTTTATGGTTATACGGTAGGCAGCACTACGAACGGACGAGGATAGCCGCGAAGGAACGCATAGAACGCAAAGAAAAAAGATATCTTCTCAATAAATTTGTAGCGTTCGCCCTCTGGCGAGAATACATACGCTTCCTCGTGAGCTCGTCGCTTTCGGCTCATAGAGCCGACACTACAAAATGCATTTGAGAAGTTACGAAAAAAGTATGTGAAAAAGTACGTAGTTGCGGCGTAAGCCGCTGTGCACGGAGGGGAAACCGCCTGACGGCGTTACTACGAACGGAACGCAGCTGACGCTGCGACTACGAG
>CAMZLY010000138.1 GCA_947311825.1 uncultured bacterium | reverse complement strand
ATATCACGCTGCATATAATTCTCGGCATCTTCTCTTGCACTGCTAATCAGTCGTGCTAATAATTGTGCCTCGATGCCGTCATAAACATCAGGGGCTACGCTTAAACGCAGATTAAAAGCCAAGTCTGCAACGCTCACTGGCTCTGCTGATGGCTCTTGAATTAATATTTTCGTGATATTTTGATTCATTTTTCTGTTTATACTTCTTCAGCTATTTTAGCTTTGCTGAGTGCATCTACTGTTATTTTAGTGAATCTGGCTGTTTCACCCGCGTTATAAAGCGACCAATGCTTAATAAACTTCACTTTGATTAGCTCGTTTGAATCTTCTGTTGAATCTTCTGTTGAATCTTCTGTTGATTCATCTATTGATTCAATAAAATCACCCCACGCTTTATCACGCAGTTTTGCATTAACTTCAAATTCCACTTCTTTTTTTATATCAGCAACTGACGGTTTTTCGGTTAAACCTAGCTGTGCAAAAAGTATCATTAATTCATTGATATAATGTTTCATATTCTCTTACCTATTCTGTTTTCATTTCACAAAAAAACCGCGCATTAATAAAAAATGCACGGTTTTTTTAATTTGTGCTATCTATACAATAAAAATAGTTAAAAGATTAAGTACCCCATTTAACGCCAGTTAGCACGCTAATTGCGCCATCATGACGTGCGCCTATGTCGTGTGCTGTGACTAAACGAATAAGCGTCTGATCACGGCTAAATGCTGATACCAAATTACCACCAGCGTCTTTGTAGGTTGCCTCTTCTGATACTGAGATCGTTAAATCTAAGCTATCACCGATTACAATATCATTATAATCAACAAAGACTATTTCAGTCTCTGTGCCGCCACCTAGATTAGATGGAATGTTGTTTGTAACATCATAAGGGTACATTCCGAGCATTCCTTGAGACATTTCAGGATAAACCTTATTGCCACTACCATCGCGCATCTTAGAAAGGTACATATAAGTGATCGGTGATAGTAACCAACCACAATTAACCATTTTGACATTTGCATTACGCAAGCCAAGCTCTAGTTTACCTAAATCTGTTGCAACCTCTTGAACGCTTGGTGCGGCAGAATCAACAGCTACAATTGAGTTAGCAGAAGATGCAAGATGGGTTAAGCCCGTGGGCGTGTCATTTGCGCCATCGCCCCGAATAAATGCAACATCTTGACGTGCGCCGTTGCCTGCCGTCATATCATTAATAATTAGCGACTCTACACCACCACTCACGCCAGAATAAGCCAGCATTTCATTGGATGTTGGAACCATTGTGATCAACTTTTTAGCTTTAAGCTCTAAATCACCCGTGGTTGGCTCACTAATTGTTGCGTCTTGGTTCTCACCCACATAATACGACATTGAGCCGCCTGTGATTTTTGGGATTGAGAGATTACCGTTTGGCAGCGGCAACACATTATTAACACGATTACGAACCACTGACTGAGGGCGTAATAATTCAATATAATCAGCCATAAACGCCTTTGGCACTAGCGTTCCACCACTTGCAGCAACACCTGTATCTAATGCGGCGGCTACTTCTGCATCACCAAAATTATCCATTGCATAAGCGGCAGCGGCGCGACCATCTTTGCCTCCTGTTTGACCAATTGCCATCACCATACGGGCAATTTTTGCGCCTTTCACTTCTGGCTGATGCACTACGCTGGCTTGAGCGGCTTTAGCTGGTTCTGCAATAACCTTTTTTGCCATTGTTGCTGTCATTTGCTCTGCCTTTTCCATTCTTTCGATCATTGCTGTCAACTCATCAAATTGAGTCGTTAGCGCGTCGAATTCTGCCGTTTGGCTTGCATCATTTAAGCTTTCTGAATCTTCAACCAAAGCTTTTGCTTTAGCTTCAATTTCAGCCCGTTTTTGACGTAAATCATTTATATCTAGTTTGTCTTTTGACATTTTTTTTACTCCATACATAAAAAAGCCCATCAAAAGACAGGCGGTTTGAAAAAAATTTATTTGTTACTTTTTACACTTTTTATTCGGTTGTTAAACCACTGCTTGCATAGTCTTTAATTTGCGCCTTTTTGTAACCCGGGCGGCTATACTATTAATTGCATCGCTGGGGGTCATTAGCGCATCAGCTAAACCAGCGTCGATTGCTTTTGTCCCGCGATAGGTTGCTGCTTCTGTGGCTATTACATCGGCTACTTTCATTCCGCGATAACGTGCTACTCCATCGACAAACATTTGATAATATTCATCAACGCTTTCATTTAGTTTTAGCAGCGCTTGGTCTGTAATAGGCTCGTGCGGGGTTAAATCGTTTTTATGCGCGCCACGATAAACTGTGGTAAATACCCACCCTGCTTCTTTAATCGCTTGTGAGTATTCGGCATGTTCTGCGATTACACCGATGCTACCTACTCCACCTGATTGGCTGATTATAATATTGTCACAGGCTGCGGCTATGGCATACGCGGCTGAATAGGATGAATAGTTAATGATTGCCGTTGTTGGCTTTGCGCCTCGATAGCTAAATAGCTTGTCTGTGAACTCAAAACAACCCAATGCCGCACCGCCGTGGCTATTCATATCAAAGACTATTTCAATCACGTCATCACTTTCAAGCGCTGCTTCATATTGCATTAAAAGGTATTCATAGCTAAGCATTTCTGAGCAGGCGGCTGTTATTGTGCCGCGTCTTGTGGCTAATATGCCGTTCACATTGATAACAGCTACACCATTATTCACTTGCAAATTTACGTGCGGTTTATTTTCAAACTGATTAACATCTTTGTTTGATTGTGTAGATTGCGCGGTTTCTAATGACGACTGATTGATTGTGATATTAGAGCTACCACCGCCGATCATACGCGGTAATAGCACTTGTTTGATGTTATTTAATAAATCAGGCGTAGCGAGTAGTGGCACACCAAAAACTTGAGAAGCAATATTTGGATAATTTAGGTTTTTAAGGTCGTTTTTTTGGTTCATTCTGATGTCTCTTTCGCTTGTTTAATTTGATCTAGCTCGCGCCTTACTTCTGCACGTTCTTTGCTGTATTTGCTTGATTCTATGGGTTTATTATTGGCATCAATCATATTCAATGGTTGCAAATAAACATCACCACCTTTTATCGGTGGCAGGTTCTCAAAGCGGCGAATATCATTGACTGATAACCAGCCCCACTGCCGCCCTTTTGAGTACGACTCATAGCGACTCTGCATATCTCCGCGCATAAATGCAGATACATTAAACTCTATATAATAGCCATCTGCCCTATCCTTTTTCGTCAATAAATCGCGCATCATTGCCGATTCATCACGTTTAATCCAGGGCATCATTGTATACATGATGAATGTCAGGTTCTGATGCTCGATATTGTTATGCGTTGCTCTATCGAGTAGCTGTAGCATGTGCGGCGGTATATTGAGTATTCTGCATATTGCATTGACTGAATAATTCATTGATGCGATTAGTTCTGCATCTGAATTGCTCATGCTCATGCCGTGATATTTCATACCTTCTTGCAATATTGCGACCGATCCTACATTTTTTCTGCCGCTGTATTCTTTGCGCCATTGGTTTTTCAGGTGATCAAGTTGTTTTTGATTCAGTTCTTTTATGGCTTCATCTTTCGGTCTTTCTATCCAGCCGCTTAAGTTTGTGCCGTTTGAAAACACTTTGGCAGCATGTTCTTCAGTGACCATTGCTAGACCAATACTATTTTTTCCCATCTCTATTGGGGATGCACCCCAATAGCCATTGGTGCCAAATGCACGTACATGATGGACTTGTGACATTGGCACACGTTTCAAACCAATATCTGGAAGGTCATAGACAGGGCGGCGGTTTTCATCTTGATAAACCGTTATTTTTGAAGAATCACAGGGTATTAATTGCTGAATAATACCGTTTTGATCGGTTTCTTTGTATGAAACTGAATTGCCAGTAATCACCATACTGGCTTGTTTT
>CAMZLY010000137.1 GCA_947311825.1 uncultured bacterium | reverse complement strand
TTCTAGTCATACAACTAACTGGTATGCCGCTGTAACAGGTCCTGATATGTCTAAGCATACAAATGCGCAAGGTGGCTATAATAGCACATACGGCTTGCAAGTAACTTTAGGTATAAATCCATTTGGTGCGGGTCTAGTGGCTAATGAGCGCCCTGGTTTAACACTTGAGAGTGCCCCTACTCTAGGTTTTGCTCAGGCTTATGATAATGATGAGCGTGCCTTAAGTGGGGGACCAGACTTAACTATTACATGTGCGGGTATGTTCCAACGTGATCAGTTCTTAACGGGGCCACAAGCGGCTTCTGCTGATGGCGGTTGGGCACGTAGAAGTGTGATACCATTAACAGATCAGTTTGCTGGTGCAAATACACCTAAGATTGCAGAAGGTGCAATTGTTTATCGTGCTGATGCGTTCCTCCCTCTCGGTGGGGCTGCTACGGGTAATGTGGCACTACAGGTTGAGACTGGTGGTCACTTGAATACTAATGCAAATCATGTTAATAGACCTTACTAATTAAATATATTTAATTAAACTAAGTTATATTTTTAGTTAAAGTATTAGTATAATAAAAAGAGACGAACTTGTTCGTCTCTTTTTTTTTGTGTTCATAAATGATTGGGAATAAAATATGATATTAAGATTGCTATTAATAATTAGCCTTTGTTTTTTTTCTGCTATTGGTGTTGCTGTTGCAAAAGAAGAAAGTAACGCTGTTGCAACTAATGAAGCTAATCCTTACAGTATTTTTAACGGTTTAAATGCATCTAATGCAACCCCATCATCTTTTTCAGTCGTCAATCATGATTTGGCTGTTTTATATGTTAATAATAATAAATTAAGATTTCGAACAAAAGATTACAAGTCTCTAATTGATGAAGGGGCTGGGTATTCTCCTCGAAATATTTGGTTGATAGTAAAAGGAAAATATGTTTACGCACTTTGGTGGGTCAAATACGTTTTTGAAGTAAAGGATGGTAAGCAAGAAATCATTAAGGGTAAGAGTTTGTTTGTAAGAGCTTCTGATGATTATGGTAAAACTTTTTCTCCAAAAGTCCGGATCAATTCTGATAATGGTATCTTACCTGATATCAATATTGTTGCCGACGAACAAGGTCATATCAGTGTAATTTATAACGATGAAAGAACCCCACGCTATGAAGTGTATATTAATAGCTCACTTGATGGTGGTAAAACTTGGCTAAAAGAAGATTATCGACTTGATAAAGTACCAGGGCAAGAAGTTAAACAGCTTGCTTCTTATGCAGGGACACCTCATTTGGTGAGGATAAAGGATAAGCTTATTGCTGTTTGGCAGCAATTTGACCCCAATAAAGAAAGCAAAGATAAAAAACCAATGACACGTATTCTTGCTCGTCAGTCAGATGATTTTGGCATTACTTGGAACGATGAAGAAGTAGTATTTCAACATGAAGGAGATGTTTCATCTACCCTTGATGTAGTACCTGCTGATGATGAAATTTATGTTTTTTGGCTAAATAGAAGAAAATATGGTCTTGATCTTTTTTCAAGAAAAATTGATAGTAAAAAATGGTTTGCCACTGAAAAAATAGCTCCTGGAACTTCAACCAACTTTGCTATTAGCTGGTTACGTGGAGTTGCAGATGAGGATAATGTTTATATAACATTTACCTATGAAAAAAACCCAATAAAAGATTATGTTGCATCAATAAAATATAATCGTAAAAAACAGGAGTGGTATCCTGAAGTTCACAGGCTTGACAGACATCCAAAAAAGTTAAAATACATCGCGAAATCAATGGATGCGGATATTGCTATGCTACCAAATAAAAAGGTTTTGACGGTATGGGAAGATTATGACAGGATTCTGCCAGGGGCTAATGTTGATATTTTAGATACCAAAACACAACAATGGCTTAAAAATAAGATTAGGATTACTGATACTGGTAAAATGGATGTAAGAACTCCTAAAATTTATTTTGATGATAAGAATCTTTGGGTGGTGTTTTATTTAAATAGACTGGTTGAGGGGCGTCCCCCTTACACAGAGTTAGCAGCAGTAAAATATCTTTTGAATAATGAAAGTGATATGGGGATAAAAAGCTATGAGTCTATCCCCCCTGCTGTAGAGGTATCTAAAAAAATGATACGTTCCAAAGTTGAAACACTCTGGAATGCAAGATTAGAACATAATAAAGAAAAAGAATGGCCGATATATGATCCTGTTTTCCGGAGTAAATTTAATCGAATAAAGTGGATTAAAGATAAAGCGTCAATTAAATTTGATTCTTTTGCGATTAGCAGTATCGTGATTAAAGAGCAGTACGCACGGGTAAAAGGGCTTACAACTTATCAGTTGCCTAAAGAGAAAATGATTAATAGTGTCTTAGATCCTGAGGATAAAAAGCCAAAAATCTTAAAGGCTGATAAGCCAATTAAATCAACATTTAATATGAAGTTTGGCTGGTTTGGTGATGATTGGTATTTCATACCAGAAATGATGTTTATGAATCATTTAGATGATTAGTTTTACCTGGATCTGCATGCAATAACTTGATTATTCTGACTTGTTTTTTTCTCCTGATCCAATGATCTCAATCGTCGCGTAAAATAACTGTGCTTCTCTTGAGATCATTGACTCAGAAACAAAAATCCTACATCATAATTGCTCAATATATTCATAAATTGGTTCTTTCTTTTGATAAAGCATAATATTGTTCTCGCTGGAGTGGCGCGTTCAGGTAGTACTTTAACGTGTTATTTGCTAAATAAACTGGTAGATTCGGTTGCTTTATTAGAGCCATTACAACCTAAAGACTTAACCACCTTGTCAAATGAACAGGTGGTTTCTTACCTCAATGTTTTTTTTGAAAAACAAAGGCTGTCTATAGTTGAGACAGGTTTGGCGAGAAGTAAAAGTTCAAATAACAAAGTGCCTGATAATTTAATGGGTGGTATTAATAGCAAAAATGGTAAAAGAGAAATAATTCTTGATGGTGATACCATTTCAATCCATAGAGCACTGAGCGATAGTTTTTCTTTAGTGGTTAAACAACCAGGTATGTTTACTGGTATGTTGCATTTTTTAAAGCATCACTTTCCCTGTTATGCAACAATCCGAAATCCTTTGGCTATATTGCAATCTTGGAATTCAGTTGAGCTACCTGTAAAAGATGGTCATGCTCCAGCCGCTGAACAGTGTGATCCTAAGTTGCAGCGATCTTTGGCATATGAAAAAGATGTCTTTGTTCGCCAGCTTATTTTGCTATCTTGGTATTTTGAGCAATTCTACAATCATTTACCTCTTGAGAATATTATAAGATATGAGAGTGTTATTGCTACAGGTGGGCAGTGCTTGTCTTGTGTTATTCCCTCTGCTGATCAGTTGAAAGAAAAACTAGAATCTAAAAATAAAAATAGCTTGTATGATAAAAAACTGAAAATTGAACTAGCTGAAAGATTGTTGGAGTCAGATGGTTTTTACTGGAAATATTATACTGCTGAAGATGTTCGTTCGTTGCTTTAATCTGTTGTTCTCGGGTAGCCTAGCAGTATGAGTAAAAAGACAGTCCTGTTTTATCGAGATTACCAAGGCTTTACAGGTGGACACCTAAAAGTATGGGATTATTATCAGCATGTAGTATCAAGTGATTGCTGTAAGGGGGAAATCTACTTCTCTAAAGGCAGTAAGTGGGTTGATAATCCTTGGTTAGATATTAGGCAACAATGTTTGTTAAATTGGGTTCCTGAAAATGCTGATTTACTTTTCTTGGCTGGAATGGATTGGCTTCAATTGTCTAAAAAGCAGCGTGAAAATCCGCCTGCCCCTATTATAAATTTAATTCAAGGAATACGGCATGCAGATAAAAATAATCAATTATTTGAATTTTTGCGGTATCCTGCTACAAGAATTTGTGTTAGCCAACAAGTTGCTAATGCGATAAGTGCCACTGGAATAGTGAATGGAACAATTTTGGTGAATAATAATGGTGTTGATTTAGACTCTTTCTTAAAAGCTTTAAAAAGAGACTTAAAAGATATACCTTTATTATTGATTGGTTCTAAAAACCCTGAGTTAGCAACTAGATTATCAGAAAATTTAAAAGAAAAAGGGGTTAAACACTTATTGATTCTGGGTTATTTGCCACGTAATAAGTTTATAGAGATTCTTAATAGAGCAAAAGCTGTGGTGTTTTTCCCTCTAAAAGAAGAAGGATTTTATCTTCCTGCTCTTGAGGCAATGCTTCTGGAGAGTTTTGTAATTTGTCCCGATTGTATTGGTAATCGGGATTTTTGTATAGACTCAGTTACTTGCATGAGACCAGAATATAATATCAGAGCAATAACTAAAAGTATCTTTGCTATGTTAGAGATGGGATGTTGCGAAAAAAATAAAATAATTGCTAATGCAAAAAAAGTAGCAAATAAGCATTCTTTAGAGAAAGAGAGATATAATTTTTTAAAGGTTTTATCTAATTTGCTTCAGTAATTTAGAAATCATGAGTGGATTAATTGCCACTTAGTGATTCAGTATTTTACTCTCCTTTACTGAGTGATTAGGTGAATATAGTACAAAATAGTACCAAAGTGTAACTGTATTAATAAATATCAAATTTCTGAATCAAAGAGTTTGCTATAATAACTGAATTGTGATACTTAATTTAGGTGCTAAAATGCTTAGTCTTATAGAAAATAATAAAAAATATATATTAATACTGTTATTTTGTGCTTGTTTTTTTACTCAGAATGTATTTTCTCATGCAGGGCATGGAGTATCGAGTGATGATGCTTATTGGGCTGAGTTGGCTCAAGATTATGATCAATTTTCAATTCCAGGCGTGAAATCCTTCAAGTCATCATTGTTAAATTCTCGTCAGCAACTTACACCTTCTGAAACAGGTCAGTGGAGTGAGGTAATGGAATGGCCTATTGTCTCAGTATCAGCTGCTAATTTACCCGATGGTCGTATTCTAACTTTTTCGTCTTTTGGTAGAGCAAAGTTTGTAGGTGGTAATGGTTTTGAATATACCCATGTGGTTATTTGGAATCCTGATACTGGTGAGATAATTGAAAATGATCATACCTCTCGTGATTTATTCGCGGCACATCTGGTTATGTTGGAAGATGGACGTTTAATTTTAACTGGTGGTAATAACAGAACGCCTTTTACGACTTTTTATGATTTTAAAACGGATCAATGGTCTAAAACTGAGGATATGAATCGAGGACGTTGGTATCCAACAAGTTTGGCAATGCCTAATGGTAGTGTTTTTACGGCTTTGGGTACGGGTGGTGGGCGTTATCCTGAATTATGGACTAAAGAGGCGGGTTGGAAGCTTTTGACAGGCATTGATTTACAGCCTGCAATTTTAGACTTTAATCATTATGAGCGCGAGTGGTGGCCTTATTTTTATGTTGATCCTAGAGGCAAGATTTTTCATGCAGGGCCTACCCCTAAAATGCACTCAATTAGCCCTGAGGGTGTGGGGAGTATTACGCAAATAGGCCCTGAAATACATGATTGGTATCCTAAGCATGGGGTAACGGTGATGTATGAGAAGGGCAAAATATTGGTTGCGGGTGGGGCAATATCGGGGAATAACTTAAAAAGTACCAATAAAGCGATGATTATTGATATTAATGGTAGTTCGCCTATTGTGACCCCTATTGATTCTATGAAGTATGCGCGTAAATTTCATAATGGTG
>CAMZLY010000136.1 GCA_947311825.1 uncultured bacterium | reverse complement strand
TTTCACTGTTCACTGTTTCACTGTTCACTGTTTCACTGTTCACTGTTTCACTGTTCACTGTTTCACTGTTCACTGTTTCACTGTTCACTGTTTCACTGTTCACTATTAAAATGGTTGCCCGACGAGGATTTGAACCTCGACAAACAGAGTCAGAGTCTGTTGTGCTACCGTTACACCATCGGGCAATAAAAAACGCAGGTAAGTTATCAAACTGCTAAATATAAATCTAGCTAATTCTTACTGGCATTAAAACATATACAAATGGAAGGCTACATTTTAATACACCTGGGCTCATTTCATCAAATAATTCAAGGAATACTTCATCTTCACTGATATTTTTTAACGGTTCAATCATAAAATCAGGGTTAAATGCAATTGATATTTCTTTTCCTTCATATTTGATAGGAATAGTTTCACGAGCTTCACCAACCTCGGGATTACTCATTAAAACTGTTATTCTATTATCTGCAAATGTTAATTTAACAGCACTTGAACTATCAACAGATAAAATAGAAGCACGTTTTAATGCAAATAATAGACTTTCTCTTTCTATAGTAATTCTTGTGTCATTATTATCAGGCATAACCTGTTCGTAATTAGGGTATGTTCCATCAATAAGTTTTGAAGATACTGATACATTTCCAAATTCAAAGAAAATCTGTTTATCGGTTGAATTAATTTTAACATCTTCATCATCACCAAGTGTATGATGGAGTTCATTGACTGCTTTTGTTGGTAAAATCATTTTTACATCTGTATCAATCGGTAATTCAACTTCCTGTTCAATTAGAGCTAAACGGCGACCATCAGTTGCTACCATTGAAAACTTTTCTGCATTAAATCTAAGAAAAACACCATTTAATGACTGCCTTGTTTCATCTGTAGAAGCAGCATACTGCACCATGCTAAGCATTTCTTTAAATAAATTCTGCTTCATATCATAACTAAATTTTGATTCTACTTTTGGTGTAGGCGGAAATTCATCTTCGGATATTCCATTGAGAGTAAATTTTGATGAACCACTATTAATTGTAGCTACATCTTTATCATTAATTTCAATTTCAACATCACTACCCGGTAATTCTCTGATAATGCTGAATAAACGACGTACTGGTAAAGTAGTACTACCGGTCTTTTCTACTTCAGCTTCTAGGTTGCAAGATACTGAAACATCTAAATCAGTTGTTGTAAGTAAAAGTTCCGTTTTGTTTGCACGCAACAATACATTAGAGAGAATTGGTAATGTACTATTAGAACCAACCACATTTTGTACAGCTTGTAGACCATTAATAAATACAGATTTTTCTATTTTAAATTTCATTTTACTCTCCATCAACTTATTTAAATAAATAAAGAACACTCATTATGTTAACAGCTCTATTTATATTATTTATATATTATATAATTTATCAGTATTATTATACTCTGTAAATAACTATATAAAAAAGTTAAATTATTTTATACAAACAACTTACACAGATTTTTAGTTTTTATAACTTATCAATAAACTGTTAATAACATGGTCGGTTGTTAACAAGTATTAAGTTATTAAAGTTATAAAATGTTATTAAAAGTTATCTACAAGTAAAAATGTTAATTACTTTTTTACAAAAAAAAGTAGAAAACAAAAATAATTTATACAACAACTGGGCGACCTAATTTTTGTGAAATAGTGGAAACAGCCTGTTTAATTTCACTATCTACATCCATTCTGCTATCAATAGTTTTATATGCATGTAGAATTGTTGCATGAGTTTTATTAAATGAATTTGCTATATCAGGAAAAGAAGAAGAAGTCATTCTACGGCAAAGATACATAGCAACTTGTCTTGGAAGAGCAATTTCCCGTGTTCTGCGTTTGCTGGACATATCAGAAAAACGGATATCAAAATGTTCAGCAACAGTGCGCTGGATAGTATCAAATGTAATCAAAGAGTGTTGCTCCTGATCAAGTGTGTCACGAAGAAGATGTCTTAATGAATCAAGAGTAAGCTCTCTTCTGGTAAGAGACATATAAGATACAGCACGTACATAAGCACCTTCAAGGCGTCTTACGTTAGAACGAACGTTTTCAGCTATAAACATTATAAAATCATCATCCAATTTTATATCTGATTGATCTTGCTTAGTTCTTAGAATGGCAATACGAGTTTCGAGGTCGGGGTGTTCAAGTTGTGTAACCAAACCCCACTCAAAACGGGAAACAAGACGACGTTCCAGTCCGGTTATTTCGCTGGCAGGTCTATCACTTGTCATAACAATCTGTTTATGTGCATCAAAAAGGGCGTTAAATGTATGAAAAAACTCTTCCTGTATAACATCTTTATTGGCCAAAAAGTGTATATCATCAATTAATAATAGATCTGTACTGCGATATTTCTTTCTAAATTGCACAAGAGATTTGCTACGTAAAGCGTCAATATATTCATTTAACAGTGTTTCGCAAGAAAGATACGTAACATTGGCTCTTGAGGAAGATATTACATGATGCCCAATAGCCTGCATTAAATGAGTTTTGCCTAATCCGGTGTCACCATAGATAAAAAGCGGATTATAAGCACGGGCAGGAGCTTGTGCTACCGCTAATGAGGCTGCATGTGAAAAATTATTGGAAGGGCCAACAATAAAAGAATCAAAAACAAATTTTTGGTTAAGTTGCGGTTTATTACGTGGTGTTCTCGAAAGTTTTTCTCTTAAAGTTGTTTTTTTAGGTTTTGGTGCAGGTTCATTAACGATGTCTACCTGATCTTTAACCTTAAATTTAATAGTGAATTCTTCACTATAAACGGAACCAACAGCGTCTTTTATGAAGGAAAGGTAGTTTTCTTCAAGCCAAGTTTGATAGAAGTCGTTATCAACAGCTAAAATAAACTCATTATTATCAATAGAAACAGGCTCTATTACGGAAATCCAACGAGAATATACATCTTTATTGAGAACTTCTCCTAGGTACTTACATGCACCCTCCCAAATTCTAGAAATATTAACAATATCCACGTTTTTCCTCGAAAATTCAACTTTTTATGTGATAAAACCTCATTAGTACGAAAGCAAACTATCCGAACTAATTGTTAGCAATATATTGTTATTATGCGTGAGTTTAAACAAGAAAAAAATAAATAAACATATTAACAAGTTATTAACAGGGGTAAATAACTGTTTAAACGCCTATTCTAAAAGGATTTAGATACCAATTATTCTAAAAGTGCATCATTAAAATTTTTAATGTGACATAGGTTATAAACACAATAAAAATTATTATGCACTTTTGGATTTATCACACATATATTCTTAATAACTATATTTATGTAACGTCACCACTGGGCTTGCCCCAGTGGGACGATGATTGCCTACTACTAAAAACACATATCACAAAACCCCCTCTCGCCATTCGTGCCGCTTGGCGGCACTAATGGTGAGAGAGGGCAATGCCGAATATTTCAATCAATGCTCCACTGGGGCAAGCCCAGTGGTGGCATAAATCCTAAATCTATAATTTTTTGAGAAGTAACAAAGTACACAAACAAAAAATGTCACATAACTGTCATTTTATCATTGATTTTATTTGCAGAGATTGAGGTAAGTATGAAAAAGATTATATGGATATATTGTGTATATATCCTTTTACAATCAAATCTATTTGCATCTCTGACCATAAACTGGTCGGGGGTGCAGGATATAAGTATCGGTGCCGAAACTTCTGACGGGCGCGGTACAATAAATATTGATTTTGATAATAATGGTGCCGTCGATTATTATTTTGAGTATGGTCCTGACGGTCTAGTGGTTATGCCTCAAAACGGTAATGAAATAGTTATGTTTGATGAAGTTCCATTTTCGCCAATAGTTATTTTGGTTGCTGAGCGTTTTGCTGCAAATGAGTTAGTGAATGATAATTTGAATGATCCGTTGCAATGGGAATCACAAAATTACCGACTTGTTATTAGCTTAGGAGGAGCATCCGGCGGTATTTCCGGCTATTGGAAAGGTGCGGATCACGAATATATGGGGGTACGTTTCAATGGTGATGATGGTCTTCATTACGGCTGGATAGAGATGAGCGTTTCCGATACTTATGAGATAGCAACATTTCATAGTTGGGCATACAATACAGTTTCTGGCGAAGGACTTATTACCAGTGTTGTACCTGAACCATCAACTATTACACTTTTTATTGTTGGCATTTTAACTTTTGGTATGCGGCGTATAAAATGGTATAAGAGTAAGGAGTAGAAATAACGTAACTTTTTGTTGCCAGTAGCTGCCTATCTCCGAGAGGCAGACCGTAGAGCGAAAAAAATGATACTTCCCAATACAACTTTTTACCTCCCGGAGGTAGGTAAATACTGTACCTGCCTATCTCCGAGAGGCAGACCGTAGAGCGAAAAAAATGATACTTCCGAATACAACTTTTACCTCCCGGAGGTAGG
>CAMZLY010000135.1 GCA_947311825.1 uncultured bacterium | reverse complement strand
ATTGAGGTGCTTGCAAAACTACTGTGCGAGGCAATTTTTTGTATTCTAGGCGAGCAGATTCTGCCTTTTGAGCAATTGGAGCATACCCGTAGGCTCTGTAAAATTGCGAAAAAGCGGAATATGCCGCATAAAATCAAAAAGTGCCCGCAGATAGTTTTGCAAGTGCCTCTATTATTTATAACTTTATGTTTAAGGGAAAATTATGAAAACTGATCTTATTATTGCTATTGATGTCGCCGCACCAGAAGAAATATTACCTATTATCAACTCTCTTCCTGATAATGTTTCTTTCTATAAAGTGGGATTAGAACTATTTATTAGTGCCGGTCCCGCCGCATTTATTCCTTTTAAGGAGCAAAATAAGAAAATATTCCTAGATCTTAAACTACATGATATTCCACGAACAGTTGCTCGTGCAGTTAAAACTGCCGCTCAACATAAGGTGGATATTCTCACCGTTCATGCCGGTGGCGGTAGCGATATGCTTAAAGCCGCAGCAGAAGCTGCTCGTGAATGCGGAGCAGATGCCCCCACACTCGTCGCGGTCACGACCCTCACCAGTCTTAATAATAACGACTTAAAGGAGATGGGCATAACTCGTGAACTATCCGAACATACACTTGCTTTAGGTAAGATGGCAATTGATGCCGGTATCGACGGACTAGTATGCTCACCACATGAAGCCGCAGCATTCAGAGAACTTATCGGCAACGAACCTATCCTTATAACACCCGGCATACGTCCTGCCGGTGGAGATGCCGGCGACCAAAAACGTATTGCCACTCCCTCTATGGCTGTCGAAGCAGGTTCATCTTTTCTCGTAGTAGGTCGCCCTATACTAGAAGCAAACAACCCACATAAAGCCGCCGCCGCCATCATAAACGAAATGAACAACACCCAAAGATCTATCTGATAGGTCTGATCTGACTGATCTTTGCCGTAACACGGGGCTCTGTCCCGAAACCATAACTCGCCTAACTGCTGCATCAGGCTTTGCCTGATGCAGTAAACGCCACATAACACCGTTTTACTTGAAACTCAATAACGCCTCGATCTCCCGCTCTCTAGCACGCGGACTATGCATCGGGTCAAGATTGCCCGTTGCCGGCGGAAACGGTAGCGGCTGCATTGTTTCAGCATCAAGTGTCTGCAACATTAAGCCGCCAATAGCTTCGTTAGGATAATTGTTATAGGTAGCATTAAATGCACGCTTATAAATCTTCCACATCTGCTCGTTGCCGGTTAGTTGATACAGTTTAATAGCCGCCGCTGCTGTTTCACGTAGATTCCACCATGGGGCTGTAATATATTGTTTGCTATCTTTTTCAATATCGGCAATCTGTTTACCTGTAAGCATATCAATATGTTTACACATCACACCGGTATCCGCATAGCCCACTCTATCAACGAAATCAACCACCCCCTCTAATGTAGGAATAATATTATTACGCTTAACTTTAAAATTTGTTTTATCATCAATCGGCATATATTGTGAAAGCTCAGCAAAGAACCCCGCCCCCTCTGCCGCATGTCCTGGATCACACACTACATGTCCTCGATTATTTATATATGGCAATTTGGTTATCGGATGTAAATATTCTGAGAATTCTTTTTTCTCCGCATTCCAGTGATACTGACAAAATAAATCTACAGTCCAGCGAGTACGACTTATTAAGTCATCTTTCATACCACTATATTTTGTATTACCTTGATTTTCCAATATCTCAATTGTCTTCAAGCAATCAACAACCGCCCCCACGCAAGTCATTCCCAAATGACTATGTGCATAAGACCGCTCGTGCCTTAAATGATCAACATATCGGTTTTCATGTGCCGCATGAAATGATTCATCGAGAATTTTCCACCCTAATGAGATTGCCTTCTCATTATTGCGAAGAAACCCATATTGAAAAAATGCATTTATCGCAAAATTGTGTGAACTTGTTATTTCGTTTTTCCCAGGGTGTAAATTGCGAGGATCATCGCTTGCCTCATTAGTATCAATATCTACTAAATGCGGAAGATGCCCGTCACATTTTTCATACCTATCAACTAAGCTCTTATATATAAGGTCAACATAATCATTATAAAACTCTTTGAGGTTGACCTCTACAACAGTTTCGTCCGGTAACGAAATCTTCTGAATTTGATCGGGAATAGTGCCCTTGATGATAAAGTAACACCACAAACCAAGCCCCCTAGCATCGCCCCAACTCCAGGCTCGCTGTTCTTCAATAGAACGCATGATCCCCGTAACAGAATCCACTTCGGCACATAATCCGGGAAAAGACCTGTTTGGATTATCTTTTTTCCACTGTAATTTAAGCATTGCGAAATATCGCAATACTTTTATTTGATAACCTTTATTATATTCCAAGATTTTATTCTTTAATGGTAAATCCAAAACATCACCCGTTATATTCATAAGCCATTCGTCCGGTGGTGCTATACGTGAGTACTGGTCCATTTCTATTCTGCTCCCAATTAATATTTTTTCAACTTCTCAATAACTCACTCGGTCGGGAAAATTTTCCAACCTACTTTTGTTAATTTCACATGTAGGTCAGAAAATCTTCCCGCCCCTAAAATACTTTTGAGAAGTTTCTATTTTTTTATTAAAACTAACTCCTTGATACGACAAACTGAATAAATCATATTTTTTTGATAAAGTACAATCCTTTCAATAAGCATGGCACATTTAGTGCTATGTTTATTATTTGACTAGTTTTTTATTGTTTAAATAGGAAAACAATATTAGTATGTTTTCACTTACTAAAGCTTGAAGCGTGAAACAACTAAATTTGTAGCGTAATTAAAACATGGATTTTGGAAAAATATTTGAGGGTTTTACAAAACAGAAAACAGATGTTGCTGGTTTTGATATCAGCGACTCCTGCATAAATGCTGTGCGTATGCACAAATCTGGTGATACCATAAACTTATTGGCCACAACTGTTCTTGATACCGCAAAAATAGATGATTCCTCGGAAAACACCGAAGCAACATTAAAGATTCATATCCCACCAGAACTAAAGTCTCAATATGCCTGCCTATCCATACCCGCACAGCATGCCACCATTAAATTATTAAGTTTCCCTGGGGATTTTGACGTAAAAATGGAAGAAAAAGTCATAAGCAGTATGGGGATAAAAAATTTAGAAGATTATAGAATTAGCTACAAAATAACCTCAAGTGGTGATGCTCATAGCGAATCAAGAATATTAGCTGTTGCGGTTAAGGAAGAAGAAGCAAAACAGGCAACATCACTATTTTCATCAGGTTTACCGGCACCACACAGTCTAGAAATATCTGGATTAGCATCAATAACGGCATTTTTACACGGTCCTGGATCACGACACAAAAATGATGTTATCGGTGTTATTGAGTTCGGCGACAACTCCAGCACCTTTGCCCTTTTCAATAATAACAACCTATCTTTACTTAGGCGTTTCAGCTTTGGAACAGAAAAACTTGTATCAAGCATTCAGAACACCCTTGGCGTAGATGCAGAAACTGCATCCAGCATTCTAACTGAAGGCTCTTTTGATATTTCCCAAGTCGCCAATGAACTACTTTCACCCGTAGTAAACCAGCTTGTAGTTTCGCGAGACTTTATTGAACGCCGAGAAAACTGCCACGTATCATATTTATATGTATCTGGCGGCATAGTCACTTCGCATAATACGGTCGAAACAATAAGAAAAGCGATGGGGATTGATGTGCATACATGGTCACCAACTGAAAATATAACAGTAGCAGATGGTGCTATTCCTGCAGAATTAGAAGGTCAGGAATGGAAATTTGCCGCAGCAATTGGGGCATGTTTGGCCACATTGGAGAAATCATGAGTATACAGGTAGATCTAATATTGCCAGAAGAACAACGCAATGCAAGTGCATTCAACATGCAGGCTCTGATGCGAATATTATCAATTGTCGGCCCTGCCGTATTAATATTGTTGATCATCATGTTAATAATTAGCTTCATGACGACAAGTAGCGAACTAAAAAACCTAGAAATTCAATGGCAAACTCTTGAGGTAAAAAAAGATAAAGCCGATAATCTGCGAAATCAAATAAGTGATAATAAAGAAGTTCTAAGTAAACTAAAAGGAATCAGAAACTCACGCATAGAATGGCATAAACAGTTAATAAACTTCATGGCAGC
The DNA here is from genome assembly GCA_947311825.1 of uncultured bacterium. Lineage (GTDB taxonomy): Bacteria > Verrucomicrobiota > Kiritimatiellia > UBA8416 > CAMZLY01 > CAMZLY01. The sequence continues at coordinate 16,480 of CAMZLY010000135.1, read as the reverse complement.
AACGCCAAAATCTATACAGCTTAACAAACTATCTATTTCTCAAGATCTAAAATTAGACGAAAGAAAACAGTCAATACGTGCTTATAAAGTCTCACTGGCAGGCAAGGCCACAGGAAATAAGGTTGATATTACTGTCGCCGGATTCAACCGCATACTCTCCACCAGCCCCCTATTCACCCCATATATAGAACTTGCACAAGTAACAGACTATGAAAAGGACAACAGTTCTGATGCAGAAAAAAATGATCGGGTTTTCACCATTGATTGCACTTACAAGCCAAGGATATTTGAATGAAACTACCTGAAACCAAAAAAGAGCGCAACCAAACCATAATTCTTATTATTATTGGTATCATCTTTATTGTATATGTAAGCGGTAGCTATGCCATAAAACCGCTTATAAAAAAGAGAAGCGATCAGTTAAATAACATTGAAGAGCTTAAATCAAACATCGAAATGGTGGAAAATGTAATCAAGCTTGTCAAAGCAAGTAGACAGGTAAATCGTGATGTTGTTGCTGAAATCGTACAACTCACAGAAACTAGCAATTACGTCATGAAGGCACGCTTGGGTAACTATCTAATTGGCGCCACCGAACTCATTGAAAAATCGGCAAAAGAAGAAAATGTTCCACTAGAATCTATTAGAGAATTAAACATTACAGACATCACGTCCGTTAAGATATCAAACAATCCTTTCAGACTATACTCCGTTAAGGTAAGCTTAGAATGTGGTATGCATGATTTGGTGTTACTATTGAAAAATATAGAGGCAAGCAATCCATATCTGGCTATATCGGAAATAACAATTACGGGACAGCCATCAAAATGGGGACAACATAATGTAGAATTTAATGTGCAATGGCCAATCTGGCGAGATAAGGAAATCATAGCCGAAATCATCAAATCATGCGAAAGCCATTAGGATAACAAAAGATGAATAAATTTTATATATCAACAATAACTACAATAATAATGAATGTCGCATATTTCGCTTATGCAAATCCAGAGGCAACCGAAACAAATGCACCTGTGGCAGAAGTTAATATAATGAAATTACGGGATCCATTCTGGCCATCAGGCTGGAGGCCGCCAAATTTAGAAAAAAAGAAATCAGCCGCAGAAATAACCTCGCCAATAAAATGGGACGAGGCAGCCAGTCTGTTACGCATAGCTGGCTTAACCAAAAAAGCTGGTGGTGACTATATTGCCATTATCAAAGGATACGGCATAATCGAAAAAGGTGACATCCTTGCCGTTAATTATCAAGGATTAATCTATAAATGGAAAATTACAGAAATAACAGCCGAAGGCATTAAACGTAAAAGATTATCAGTATCAAATTAAACGTTTGCTGGCATTGCATGTAAACAAAATGCCAACCACTAAAGACTGATAACTGCACCGTCCTCCATAGCTCGAAGAGCGACGGAGGAATAGCTGAAAACTGACAACTAAAAAGGAGTATAAAAAATGAAAACATTAAGAAAACTAGCGCTATCACTCATCGGCATAACTATAATACTATCCACCCTACTATATATGGGATGTGAGGGCGATGACGACAATGTAGGGGATTATTTCAAAGACAATCCGTTCCAGCATACAGACAGAGACTCTGTTGCGAATATAAATGATTATGACAATTCATCAACAAATATTCCACCAGCTCCGACACCTCTATCCATAAGCCCATCAAGTTCAGCGGCCACCCCCGGAAGGCGTATCGGGGTTCAGGCAATCGGCGGCACAAGCCCTTATAGCTGGTCAGTCGGAATATCCGCACATGGTAGCATAGCACCACAAAGTAACAGTAAATATGCGGTGTACACCCATACAGCTGCCGCCACCGATATCAATAATGTAATTGTCACCGATTCTGCAGGTGCAGTTGCCATTGCAAACATAAACTAATTTAAAAAAATACTACAAAAAGATACTTAAAATGAGGAATACTATGAAAAATAAACTTATATATGCACAGCTAATACCAATTATTATATTTTCATTATATATTTGCACAAATATTTATGCTCAATCAGCAATCCCGGCTCCCCCGTCCATGGAAGAGCCAACAATAGCAGAAACACCGGGAACACCACCTGGAGGGTTAGCTGAGCAATCAACAGTCCCGCCTACTGTGCCCCCAACAGTAATGTCTGATGAAAATAATGATGAAAACTCATCTGATATGACCTACATCAAACCACAAGAGGCTGGCGAGCAAATAACCAGTAGTTCAAACGACTTAATCAGTATCACCCTCAATAATGTACCACTGATCGATGTTGTTCGTATGTTCACTCTTGTTTCAGGGGCCAATATTGTAGCTAATGCCGATATCCTGACCGGCACAGTAACAGTTAACCTAAAAGATGTAGAATGGAAACCAGCACTAAACTCTATTCTTGATATGCACGGCTTCTCTCTGGTTGAAAAAGAACTTAACTCCGGCGTTTACAGTATTGTTCAACGCCCGCTTGATGCACCAATCCCCATGCTGACAAAATCATTCAAACTAAAATTTGCAACAGTCAAAGATATCAGCCCTATCATCAAAAACATGCTCCCTGAAGGTGCAACATTAAATGAATTTAGTTCTAGAAATATGCTAGTAGTTAGAAGTACATCAGAAAGCCTATCTGACATTGACCAGATAATAAAAGAGATCGATCAACCAACCAAACAAGTATGTGTAGAAACCAAATTCATGGAACTAAAAGACAGTGCAACCAAAGAACTTGGTATCCGCTGGGATGCACTACAAGAATTCGGAGCAACCTTGCAAGCCGGGCCATTCTCGGTAAACAGACACACACAGGATGTTTTCGAAAGAACAGATGCAATGACCCAATCTTCAACAAAATCACAATCGGATACCGCCACCACAACATATGATATATACGGCAATCCAACTACGACAAGAGCAGTATCCGATTCAATCGGTGGAGCATTATCGACTGCAGGGAAAGGAACAGTTATTGATTTCGGTAACGATGTAGCACGCGGCAACAATTTGGGAGACACAATAACTCATACTAAAGATATCGTAAAAGGCTTTTCAGAAAAACTAGAAAGTACACAGGCTGCAATTCTAGAACTTGACCAATTCAAAGTTGTGCTAAGTGCCCTCTACAGCACGGAAGGTGTAAGCCTTATATCTAATCCAAAGTTAATTGTTGCCAACGGAGCTACCAACGCAATGTTCAGCGTCGGTGACCGCGAACCAATCATCAAAACAGAAGTACAACGCGGAACAACAGAGAGCCCCGGTGACATTATAACAGCCAGCCTTGATACCGGAATCAATACCGACTACATTAGCCAAGGCTATCTCGCAACTGGTATTGACCTCCGCGTGATCCCTGTTGTAAAAACCGACAACCTAATTGAAGCAGAAATCATTCCTTCCCTCCGCCGTAAAACGGGCGATAAAACTATTGGTGAAAATAGCTGGCCTACCATTTCTGTAAAAGAAATAAGGACTAAATTCACATTAGCCAGCGGGCAGACGGTAGCAATAGGCGGGTTAACAGATACTGACAACACAAAAGCAACATCAAAAATACCACTATTAGGAGATATTCCATTACTAGGCAAATATCTGTTTTCACATTCCAAAAAAGTTAAAACTCAAGTTGAAACAATTATTTTCGTTACACTTTCCATCGCCGACCCAGAGCATATAGGAAATAATATTGGAATCCCCGAATATGGAGACTTAGTACATAAGCACCTAATTAAAGACAAAGTCCGGCATCAAGAAATGGAAGCAGAAATTGAACACTTGCAAAAGATGGTTGATGAAAATCAAAAGGAAAAAGCACGTGAAATGCGTGCCAATATGCTAAGACGGAAATAAGATGACCAAAACAATATCAAGAGAATCTTTAGGATATGCAATACTGCTTATTGTATTGTGTACCATTGCATCTTTAGCCACTTGGCAAACTATCTCATATTTAGACGGAAAACTTTCTATAGCAGACTATAACGTCGTCACAATCACAATCTGGTCATTGACGCTTGGATTCATGCTTATTGCCGGTGCGTTTGGTCTTTGGGCAACAAACTTTGCCGCCGAAGCAGAAAGCCGACGGCGTGTCTCAAAAATAATCGAAACAATGGATTACATTCTTGATGGAATAATTTCGATTGACGAAAAAGCCTATATAACCGGTGCTAACACTGCCGCTTGTAAATTAGCAAATAACGACAATATTAATAAGCAACCACTTTCCGCAGTTTTCCATTGTCTATCCCCAGATGATATAAAATTACTTACCAACAGAACCAACCTTAACGAAATTGAAAAAACGCTTTTTATCAATAATAAATTCAAAGCTCTCAGATTTCGTTCACAGCCAACAAAAGGTTTATCATTAATATTAATAAGCGATATAACCTTAATGCAGGAACAGAAACAACAACGCCGACAAAATGCACAATTGCAACTGATTGGAGAACTATCAAAGGGCGTTGCTGCTGATTTTGATAATCTTCTCTGCGGCATTGCGGCCAATGCTGCAATATTACGAAAACTATCACCAGATACCTCAGAACTGCAAACGCCCGCAAAAAAAATCATAACATCTGCAGAAAAAGGCACCCTTCTTGCAAGAAAACTTAACGACCTAGCAAACTCATCATCCCCCGTTATTTCGTCCCGGCTACCAACAACATATATTCAAGCAGCAGTAACCAGTTTGAGATATGTACTCTCAGACAAATGGGAAATAACAAATAATATTGAACCACTCCAGCCCATATCATTAACAGGCACAAAACTTGAACAAGTTATTCTTAACCTTGGGATTATAACCGCCGACCTCCTAGGCAAACCAGGCACACTTTTTATTAACGCCAGCCCTCTGCCGGATGATTCACCGGAAAATCTAAAAAAGCGATGTGCATGTGTTATAACCATCTGTGCTTCTACAAACAGTAATATACAAACAGAAGAGAATACACCGAGAAATAAACACGAAAACTCAGGTATAATATTATCAGTAATACGATCTATTATAATGGAAGCAGGTGGTTCATTAGAACCAAGCAATATTACAAATCAACAATATGCATTCAAAATATACTTAGCACACGGACAGCATTTTAAAGAATTATCGCAAAACTCAACTATCCCCGACCAGGCGCCCGATCAACTTGTAAACAAAAAGATACTGCTTGCAACAACCACTGATAAATACAAACAATTAGAAACTTTTCTTATTTCATATCAAGCAAGAGTTACTAAGGCCAGCAACATCATAACCTTATTAGCAGAAATAGATAAAACCGGCGAAAGTTTTGATATATTGATTATTGAAGATCTATTAACAGAAAATGAAACTGAAACTGTCCTTAAAACAATTAGTGTGATATCGCCGAAAATGAACATCTTAGTACTTTCAGAAGAACACGCTCAACAACCAATAACCATATCAGAAAATATTGCTTTTATTAATGAAAACTCCGCACCAGATGACATCATTATGAAAACGATAGAGATGGAAACATAATATTATCAATCAATCTAGTATCGCCAACTCGTACCGCAACTGCTAATAACGTACCGTCATTTACCGTATCAACCGACTCAAATGATTTCCAATCCACAAACTCAATATAATCAACCTCCACATCATTACCGGTCAGAACTGCCTCTAATGCTTGCCGTAATATAGAAACATCCTTTTCGCCAGCTTTATACAACGACAAAACCTTTTGCATTCCCTCATATATTCTTGGTGCCCAAACACGTTGCTCTGCTGTAAGATAGCTGTTCCTGGAACTTAAGGCCAAACCGTCATACTCACGAACCGTTGGGACAACTTTTAGCTCAATATCAAAATTCAGATCACGTATCATCTGTTCAATAATACGAACTTGCTGTGCATCTTTCTGACCGAAAAAAGCCATATCAGGATCTATAATATTGAACAATTTTGCCACCACAGTTAACACTCCAGAAAAATGCCCCGGACGTGTTCTACCGCATAAATTCTTGGATAATGCCGACTCCTTAACCACCACACTATCCTTTGCCGGATACATTTCAGTAACGGCTGGTGCAAAAACAACATCAACCCCCTCGACATCGCACAATTGCGAATCCTGCTCAAGATTACGCTGATATTTCTCGTAATCCTCATTTGGACCAAATTGTGTAGGGTTAACAAAAATACTCACAACTGTAATATCAGTATTGCCCTTCGACTCCCTAACCAAAGCAAGATGCCCCTCATGCAATGCCCCCATCGTAGGCACAAAACCAATACTTAAACCTTCCACTTTTGCCGCTTTAATAAACGACCTAATATCAACTATAGAATCAAATATTTTCATCGCACAACCATCGGCTCATAGAGCCAACTCTTCACCTCATAGCTTCATACTTAATTTAATAGCATCAATTAACTCATCAGCACTAATAGGTTTAGGCAAATAGCCGTTATCAGGATTTTTCTCAAGCACACTCTTCATCCTTGAAGATGGTGCAAACCCAGTACAGAAAATAACTGGCGGCATATTTCTACTTTCAGAATCACACATTTCGGAAATTTTATTATAGGCAGAAAACCCATCCATTATAGGCATGTGTAAATCCATTAAGACCAGCTCTTGATGATTCGAACGAAAGCTTTCTACTGCTTGTAAACCATTTCTGGCAATATCAACTTCAATATCATTAAATTCTAATTCTAAAATAGCTCGAAAAAGAAAAACAATACACTCTTCATCATCAACAATTAAAATCTTCTTTCCTGCGAAAGAAGCCTGATTATCTAAAAAGTTATTATTATTTCCCATTATCATCCCATAAAAACTCAACTATTTATAATTTCAACCCCGAGCTGACGGTTATCATCATTTGCAAGATACATCGTCTGTGTCGGAAATGCAAACTCTATTTCTGCTTTATTAAATTGTTTTAATATTTCCATATTAACCCATTCAGAAAACTTCATATAATCCCAATAATCAGCTGGATGATACCAGTAGATCACAATAATATCTAGTGAATAGTCTTTGAACTCATTAAAATAAACCCGTGGTGGAAACTTTTCATTCATCCCCTTATGATCTTTCAAAATACCTTTTATAATTTCTATCGCCTGCTCAACTTTTTCCGGCGAAGTATCGTAAGTAACACCAATATTGAGCACACGCTTAATAAACGGCCGTTTACTGATATTACGAACCGTAGTATTAACAATTTCAGAATTAGGTATAGTCAAAAGATGCCCATCAAGTCGCCGAATTCTCGTTGACCTAAAACCAACCTCCTCCACTACGCCATCATTACCACCAATTTCAATTCTATCGCCAAACTCAAAAGGCTTATCACCAAGAATAACCAATGAACCAAAAAAATTACGCACCGTATCCTGTGCGGCAAGAGCCACCGCAATACCGCCAACACCCAAACCGGCAATTATTGTCATTATACTTTTACCACTAACTAGTGTTGCAATATTAAGCATAACCATAACCGCTACAATTACCCTGATACTACGTCCAACCAACGGTACCAAAATATCATCCAACTTACTCTCTGTTTTTAATACCATACGGTTAAAATAATAATCAGCAATATCAACAGATGAATATATAGCAAAACCAACAGAACATGCTTTTAACACCCCCGCAATAGTAACAAGTATTGCTTGCAAAAAATCGGGAAGCACCAAAATATTCCACCGCAAAACAAAACATACACCCGCCGCAAGAAAAACCAGTTGCATCGGCTTGGCAAGAGCAGCAATAGAAACCTGTAAAAGTTCACGTCGCAATACCCCAGGCTTCTTTGAAACACGCATAGCCATATAACTTGCTAAACGTCCTATAACAAGAAACAAAAGTACTACTCCCAAAAAGGTTAAAATTCGCCACAACTCATTACCCGCAAATACAACTTCAGTTAAATAATTTCTCATATTTTCCCTCTCTATTCATTATCTTTCCACATGTAGTCTTTGTCACTATTAATTATTAACTGCTATTCACTGCAAAAGTCCGGCCAAAAATCATGCCCCTCATGGTCAACATAGCACAACATCTCGGCCGAATCATCCGGCAACCAGAGCAACTGACATCCGCCGCCAATCCGAACCACTTTACCATTAATATAAATTACCGCCGTACCACGAGAAACACCTCGCAACGTAACAGCAACAGCATCAAGTTTTTGATTATAATATGGAGTCTGAAATACAACACCAGCCTTAATACCATTTTGTCCTGATTCTATCAAGACCGATTCTTCCTTAGATTGAATATCAATCTTTATAACCTGCGTTCCATTACGCACAAAAACCACATATTGACCATCATCAGTCCATTATGGAGTGAATCCTGATTTGACTAGAAGTTGTTCTTTGCCTGTGACAAGATCATACAGCCATACATCCCACGGAGCCGGACTGCGGTGCCACCACGGCTCCCAGCTTCTTTGTTTTTCGATATTGCAACCCAAGAAATGACATACCCGCCAAAATAGCGACAACTGCACAAATTGCCAGCAGATAAATCGCCCGACCTTTAGAATTGGATATCATTATCCATTTTATGCCCTCCAGTCAAAAAAACAAATGTAATAAACCCAGCTCCACCAAGCAGATAATCAGCAAAGAACCTAATAGTAAGATCCATTTTCTCCGGTGCATCAACAGCAAACATAAAATTAATAACTGATGCATCAAGATATACCCGTAACTTTTTCATAAATTTGTCAGCATATATTCTAAGTTTTATTCGTGCATTCGTGGCAATCCTTCACCGCCGAGCAAAAATCATTCTGCTATCAATTATTCTGCAAACCATTAGCAATACAATTTCATATTTTTATTCGTGCATTCGTGGCAAAATATCCCTACTCTATTCTCCATGAAAACAATTTTAGCTAAATCTGCCGGTTTCTGTTGGGGCGTTAAACGTGCCGTTGAAAAAGCCCATGAGTTATCACAACAACATAGTTCCGTGTATACCGACGGCCCATTAATCCATAACGAACAGATGATATCTCAACTTAACAGTGAAAACATAACCGCCACCAATAAACCTACATCCATAAAAGATTCTCCACTTCTCATCCGTGCACACGGCATCCCCCCAAAACGTCGATCAATGCTAAACAATTTAAGCATTAATATTACCGACGCCACCTGCCCTGATGTTGCAAAAATACAAGGATTAATCCGCAAACATGTAAAGCAAGGATATTCAATTATCATCTACGGCGACAAGGGGCATGCCGAAGTTGTTGGACTGGAAGGCTACGCCGAAGGCAATAGTTTTATTATTGCATCAATAAAAGATATTGCCGATATACCAAACATCCAAACTCCCGTATGCCTCGTATCACAGTCAACCCAGCTTCCTCTCGCATACAAAGAGATCAGTGATGCCATTATTAAGCGTTTTCCCAATACGGTCATACTAGATACAATTTGTAAATCAACACGAAACCGGCAGCAGGAACTACTCGATATAGCCAAAGATGTAGATGCCATTGTAATTGTAGGCGGTTCCCATAGTGCAAATACCGTAAGACTTCTTGAACTGGCAAAAACTATTAAACCTACATTTCATATCCAAATCGCTGAACAACTTAATGCTGATGATTTCAAAAATTACAACTCAGTTGGATTAACTGCCGGGGCATCAACGCCAGACTTTATTATTAAGGAAGTAGCGGCTCGGCTGAGATCTTTTTAATACTTTCAACCACCAGAATCATATCACGAACCCCCTGCACCCAATACGATTTTCCAGTTATCTCAACAGTTGTCCAAAGGAAATTACCAAGGTTATCATTCTCGGAAATCACATAACAAGCAAAACTCTCACTAACAAGACGATAGCGACTCGGACGATGACGAAATATATGCCCGGCACGTTTTAATTTACCACTCAGAACAACTTCTTTTCCCTGCGGCATTGATAATACCAGACTACTTAAACTAATAGATGCCGGAATACTATTTGTGTCAATCGAAGCATACCTATCAACCTCAACAACTTCTATTGCTTCTGGCTCAACAACAGCAAGATCCTCTACAACACTCACAACTACAGCTTTATCCGGTTCTATATTTCCAACTTCATTGTCAATTATCAACGGCATTACAACAGCTTCCGGTGTAGCAATAACTTCTGATACTGCCGAGAGAACAACAGGTTTTTCAGTGACATCTTTCAGCTCATCTATTTTCGACATAGAATCTAATTCAGTAACAGACTCATCAATTCTCGGCTCTTTAGATACTGGATTGACAACATGTGTCTGGCTCTCTTGGCTCACAGAGCCAACACTACATCCATTAGTAGTCCCTTGTAGCGTTGGCTCTGTGAGCCAAACCTTTCCAACGGAAAGCTCGCCTTCAGGCGAGTTCTCAGCCACAACAACAGACTTCACTTCAAGAACAGGTTCAGCAACTATTTTTTTAGGGGAAATAGATACCGGCTTATGCACAGGCTTTACAACTATCGTTTTTTTCACAACTGATTTAATATTTGTCTTTTGCTCAGAACGAGAACCCACAGAATCAACCGGCTCAACATACTTACGACTTATCCAAACACGACAGCTTGCCGGCGCACTTATTTTAAGCCAACCATTTAGAGTCCCGTGCGATCTTACTTTTGTCCCTTTAAGTAACATACCAACAGTACGATAATTTATCCCAGGACCGGAACGAACGCTTAGCTTAGAAACAGCAACAACATCATCCCTAACCAGCTCGGCATATACCCAAACAGCAACACCCGCAGGCACCGCTACTCCTATCCAGTCGCTATCATCTAAATATTTATCCGCATGCAGGATAGTTCCGCAAGATACTTGCGAAACAACTTCCGATTCGCCATCGGCAATTGCCCGTAAATTAACATTATCCCCAGTAACTTTTAAAACAACATTGGCATCAACTACTAAAAACGCAATAAAACAGCTTAAAAATGCAATTATTAAAGCAGTATAAGCTCTTGTCATTCTAGCCCCCCAATTGCATAAAATTACTCAGACTTAGTTTTTGGCAAACCTAACCCGCGATCGCCTTCTTTCCATCTCCCTTGAGCCTGCAATAAATCAATACGTTCACCACGCTTCAGGACATTACGTTTTACTGCAATCTTACTAGCTGACTTTAAACTTGGATGCTGTGACATTCTTTACTTCTCCTATATTTATAGCAATTTAAGGGGCTACACAAGAGCCTCTTTTTAATTAATATTTAAATCTATTTTTGTTAAATAACGCCGCAAATATGACGTTAAATGCACCTAATGTCAATATTCTTTTCCATATATAACCAATTTATAATAGATATTTTGTATCGCCACAATAACATCGTGCCGCAAAGGCGTAGCCACTATTCTAATAGTTAACCTTAAGTACAGCACCCGGCTATGACGGTACGGGTTCGGCAATTTTCAATAATCCTTATTGAAATTTATCGGGAATACACACATTTATTATTACCGAAAATAATAATTTTTCTCACAAATGATAATTTTTTATGTCTAAAAAATAAATATATAAATTAATGGAGCTTTTTGTTCTTTTCATAAAACTAACAATCCATTACTGAATAACAACATAAATATTATCTTCATAATAACGATTTTGACCAGTACGATTAGGACCATAAGACCCTACAACAATGCGATTTACACCATCAACCCTATAGTCTGGATCAAAAAAATACTTTGATCCCCATGGATCATCCGGTATATTTGCCAGATATGGCCCTTTCCAATTATTAAACGAACCATCTGTTTTAATTATCCCTGCAGCCCCCGTTGTCAAATCCCACATTTCAATATTATCATCAAGCCTAGTTCTGCCTGACGGCCAATCTCCAGTATCCCATGCCAATTGCCTAACAGCAGCAGCAAGCATCTCTAGCTCCGTTTTTGCGTGTTTTAACCGCATCTTTTGACGTACTTTTGTAATTGATGTAATTGCTATAGTTGTCAAAACTCCTATAATCATAACAACAACCATAATTTCCAACAATGTATAGCCGTTTTTATTGATATTTTCTATTCTTTTCATTTGAGTATAATCCTACATTATTAAATTCTAGTAAAGTCTCAATATAATTATTGCCAACCTAAGCATGAATATAACCAGCATTTTTTATGCCTTACAGAAATTCTTTTTTATTTAACGTAAAAAGTTGTCGCTTATCCATAACTACATTTATATATCAACACCATTAGTTTCGCCTGTATCGAACTTATAACCCCAGCCCCAACGAGCAACAACTGCCGAAATAGCCACTCTGCATTTCACATTTACCCCCTCCACATATATTGCCCTTGGCATAAAAAATGCTCCTAATACAATCAACGAGGAGAGTTATGAATATAATTCAAAATATCAAAAGACAAGAGGATGGACTCACTCTAATAGAGGTAGTTATTGCTATTATGATACTAGCTTTATGCATCGGTGGGCTATGCCAGCTTTTTGTTAACATAAACCAACTAAACCAAATGTCACAAGCTCACTATACCGCCATTAATATCGCAAAAAATCAAATTGAACGTGCCAAAACATTAGAATACAATAACTTATTATTAATCAAAGAACTTGACGGAATAGTAAACTCCAGCGGAGCAAATGATCCCAATGGTTTTTTCAAAATAACATCAAATATCAGCACCGTTAATAGCAATTTAGTAGAACTCACAGTTTCCGTTGGCATAAAGGACCGAATCCATTTAGACTTTAGAGGCGAGAAAGAAGAAGCGAAAACTTATATTGCTGATATCCAAATTGGAGGGAGCATATAATGAACAAAAAAAGAAATAACACTTATGGATTTACACTCGTAGAGCTACTCATCAGTGCAACATTACTAGTTATTACATTATCACTCGGCATGACTGGGTTTATATACTTTTTACGTTCAACAGGACAAGGCAACGTACAAAATGAACTTGATATTGATATACAAACCTCAATGGAAAGAATTAAATACGACATTAGACTATCATCACTAGACAGAATGTTCTATTATCCTGCTGGTGTCGGACCATTTAACGCAATTAGCTTTCCCATAGCACGTGATAACGACGGAGATGGGGCTATTGAACTTGACGCCAACACAAATATAATATGGGATGCAACATACATTTATCACCAATGGTCAGGTAGCCCCAACGAACTACGCCTAACAATATTCGAACCCCGAGACAACAACCTCACCGACACACAACGACAAGAACAACTAGATAGTGTAGTCTCAACCGGCGACGGAACTTCAACGCATAATGGAGCCAACAGCTCTACAATTGTTGTATTTGCAAATTTATTTGATTGGTCAATATCACCAAACGGAGCAATTTATGACGGATACGCACCTACACCACAAAGAGATCAGGCTGTTTCTTTAGGCTCAATTGTACTAGATAATAGAACACACAACTTAACATTCAAGGTTATAGGAAAAAATAGTGCGAGCTCAGGATACAAAATTGGACTTGATACAATATCCGCCTCACCCTGTTACGGTACCAGAGAGGCAGAAGCACAACTACCCGCCATCTCTGAAAGCGGAGCCTCGGCGATATCGGAAGATATGACCACGCAAGGATCTTGGAGCGGAAATTACCAATTAAAATTTCCTGCAACAGCAACAAATCAATATTTCACTATTGCCCTAGAAAATGATCGCTGGGAGGAAACAAATTTCCGCGGCACGAAATCTGTACTTGATGATACCAAAGTATTTTTTAATCAAACTACTTCACCAAAAGATTTTGTAGTATCACTCAACGGTGCGACATACCCCGATGCGCTAACCTGGACGGCATCTGAACAAACAGGAGATACAAACGGAATATTCGCCAATACCACAGAATTAGCAGGCTGTGCAGTTAGAGTACTAATACGTGGCGAAAACATGCTCAGTGGTGGCTGGATTAACTACAACGGTCAAACTTGCAGTGTGCTGTTTCGTGCTGGTAACTTTGCTGGCCTAGATATTATAGCCGCATATTTCGCCGAAGCAGCAGATCAAGAAAACCCAACAATGGACATAAACCCAAGCACACAAATATTAATATTTAATTCAACCAATACAATATCCATATCCGGCCCTTGGAAAAGCATCCCTTCTCTTTACATTGAAAAAGAGAAGTCATATATTGTCTCCTTTTTAGTCACACCGGATACAAATAAAGCTAATGCACGTAAATACACAGAATTAACTGCCCCCGATATGAAGAATAGTTATATTATCCCGCTTAGTAGCACCCCAACAACAGGTGACCTTACTACCGCAATCTGGAGCTCTCGCTCAGATGTAATTTCCACCAACAGTTTATATGCAGTTAGTGCTTTATGGTCGTACTACCCTACCAACGGTCAATTTATTTCACAAATAATTGATACAAAACAAAGCTCACCTAATTATACCGATATTTCTTGGAACAGCACTATTCCAAGCGATGCAAGCTTAACAATGAAAATAAGAACAGGAAACAATAAAAACCTATCTGATGCACAACCTTGGACAAATATAACAGCGATGACATCGGCAGGAAACATTACGCCCGGCAACAAGCGTTACTTTCAATTCCTTGCCAACCTAACCCCATCCGCTCACGGATACTATACTCCACTATTAAAAGATGTAACAGTAAGATGGAGTGGTGTTGAAAGATACGTTGATATTGGTGGAATATTCACCAAAGGTCCCGACCATGGAGTATTTAAAATTCAAGTTGACGGCAAAGATATAAAAACCGGTGTTAGAATTGATTTAGAAATTTTTAAGACCGCAAGAGGTAATGCAGGAGAAAACAAAAAAATCATATCATCATTAAGTAGCGAAATAACCCCAAGAAATACCGGACTATAAAAAGGAGAGAAGTCATGAAAAAAATAAGGAAGAGCATATTAAATAAAGATGGTTCAGCACTACTTACTGTATTGCTAGTAGTTCTAATATCGACCATTATGGCCGCTTCATTTTTCACTATGGGTACACAACATTCATTTATGGCAAATAAACTTGCAAACCGTACAAGAGCAATATCCATTGCAGAAGCCGGCATAAATTCAGCCTACAGCATCTTGACTACAAACTTTGAAGCAAGTGCAAATGATAACGCATTCCCTCTAACGGCATACGGAGGGGGGCAATTTGATGTTACCGTAATACCTTTAAGTAACGATATACTTGTAATCAAAAGTTCAGGCATATACAACGGAATATCTGAAGAAGTTATTTTAGACGTCAAGAAAAAAGGTGGTGCTACAGGCAGTAGTGGCGGCGGAAGTAATACGCCCCCCGTAGGATCGGCTTGGGAATGCAGTATCTTTGCTGCGAAACAGCTAAAAATTAACGGCAACGGTGATATCAGCGGAAACGCTCATTCAAATCAGAAATTTGGGATAAACGGCAACATGGACTGGGGCACAACATCCCATCCGGTAAAACTAACAACAGGGTACAAATTTGTCGGCAACGGAAATATTGATATTCACGGAAGTGCTAAAGCTTCTGTAAGAATAACGCTTAGCGGTATAGGCTCTATTGACTTGATATCATGTTCCTGGAGGTCCATCTCCGGTATATGGGACTTTGGAGAAATAACCAACGATGGTCCTGAATACCCGATAAGACCATTTCCCGCAATTGACCTAACACCATACTATCAAATCGCAGCTGAAAACGGTCAAATACACAACGGTAACTTAACATACAACGGAAACCATTCCCTAGGAGAAATCCCTGGCGGTGTAAAAGTTGTTAATGGCATATTAAAAATAAATGGAAATTTCTCTATGCACGGAATGCTTATTGCCTCAAACAAAATCATACTGAACGGAAACTGTGATATTCTCATGTCCAACAATGGATTTAGCGGAGTTTTCAGCCGTGACAGTTATGTATACGTAAACGGCAATCACACCATTTACGGTGCAGTATACGCAAATGGCAACATAAAACTTAATGGCAACGGAACAATCTACGGACAAATTATAAGCAATGGACATGTCAGGCTGAACGGCAACTATGGAACTATTCACTATGTCTACTCCGACCCTGATAACATTGGCGGCGGTGGTGGCGGTGGTTCCACCCCCCCGAGTCCAAACCAGAGATTAATTGTTACAGCTTGGCAAAAATAACTCTATAAACCTTTCCCCATACAGCACCACCGTAAAGCAAGAAATAGTCCCGCTGTAATTTTTCCATTTTCATTTTATCAAGAAATGTCCAACAGTATCTCGGCAGCCCTTCAACATCACCTCCATATCATCCGCTAACGGAGCGTCAATTACCACCACCTCACCCGTTGCCGGATGTTTAAACTCAATATGTGCCGCATGCAACATCTGCCGAGAAACAGAATCAATCCATTCCCGTTGCCGCTTCTTTGAACAATAAACAGTGTCCCCAAGCACCGGATGCCCAATATGCGCCATGTGAACACGAATCTGATGCGTCCGCCCCGTCTCT
>CAMZLY010000134.1 GCA_947311825.1 uncultured bacterium | reverse complement strand
TTTCTGTTGGTTTTGCTTGCAAAATTATCTGCCAAACAACCCGGCGTTTACCGAGTTCAGCGGAAAAATATTCGTCTCGGCTCTGTGTGTAAGTCTGCTCTACCCATGCCGGAGCGGAAAAAGTAGCCAATTCCTTTGCCTGCTCTTTTTCGTTGTCTGGGATTGTTTCAATAACAATTTGACTGTTTGCAATATCTTCATAGACCACAAGTGACAAAGGTAGTTGACGTGATAATTTGCCGAGTTCGCCACTATCATCAAGATAAAGTGTTGTGCCGCCAAATGCCCAGAACCAATCAGGATTATCTTGAACTTTTGCTCCGACAGAGAGAAAATTATCGGTATTGAACTCCGTATTTGGCGGAATCAGCTTATATGCATCATTACGATATGCGAGATATTTTGTAAAAACATCGTTCCAATTTGAGATCGTCTTATCAGCATACGGATCGTTAGAATCGGTAAGCGTTGCAGCAAATAATATTGTGCATAGAATTGAGCTGATAAGCATGGCGGTAACAGTAACACCACGGTTAGAAAACATCTTTTTAAGCATCCGGTAAAACCTCCTTTATTGAATTCACAAAATCACTAAAACATAAAAAAGTATTAGTTCAAGATATATACAATATTTTGCAACTAATTTATTTGTGACTCTCCACAAAAAAGGGGAGTAACCACCTATAACAACTTCCCCATTGCCGGAAAGCCTTACGGGGCCAATGGACTTGGGTTAGTGCATTGAGACGGCACTCCCCATAGGAACACCTCCTCTACGCATATACCTGCCATTGTTGCCAAAGATAAATCTTTAGCCCGTAAGTTTTCCGGCTTGGTACTTCGCGTAAACGAAGCAATTTCTATTCAATTATGTGATTACAGTGACCTCATTATAACAAGAAGTCAACCTGCTGGTTTATAAAAAAATAAAAATGGTTTGAGTTCATTTTGGAAAAGGAGTATTTTGTTTATATTAAATATTGGAGGTTATTATGTTTCCATTGGATAGAGATTTTTTATTGTTGGTAAAGTTTTTTGTGGTGCTGACGTGTATATTTTTCTGGATACGGCTGGTCTATATATCAATTCGTCGTCGGCATAATATATATCGTAATCATGATGATGAATAAATCAATAAAAAAGCCACCACAACTTGCGTTGTGATGGCTTTTGTTTTTTGTTTGGCTAGTTTAGTTTTTTGAAGCCGATACTGGCGTTGTGTCCACCAAAACCTAGTGAGTTGCTGAGGCAGAATTTTACATCTGCTTCACGCGATACTTTTGGTACATAATCAAGATCTAGTCCTTCGCCGGGATTATCATGATTGATGGTTGGTGGTACTACACCGTTCTTTATTGTTAATGCACAGATGGCGGCTTCAACACCACCGGCAGCACCTAGCATGTGTCCGGTCATGGATTTGGTTGAGCTTACCATTACTTTTTTGGATGCTTCACCTAGTGCTAATTTGATTGCATTTGTTTCCATTGCATCGTTTAGTGGCGTACTGGTTCCGTGAGCGTTGACATAGTCAACGTCTTCAGGGTTCATACCTGCACCGGCAATAGCTTGTGTCATTGCACGGGCAGCACCTTTGCCATCTTCGGTTGGGGCTGTCATGTGATATGCATCACAAGTTGCACCGAATCCGCTAAGTTCGCAATAGATATTTGCACCACGTGCTTTTGCGTGTTCGTATTCTTCTAGTACGATAACACCGGCGCCGGAGGCCATAATAAATCCATCACGATCTTTATCAAATGGGCGGCATGCGTGTTCTGGATCGTCGTTGCGAGTACTAAGAGCACGTAAAGCACAGAATCCGGCAACGCCCATTGGGGTAGTGGATGATTCTGAACCACCGGCGAGCATGACATCGGCATCACCATATTTGATTGTATTTGCGGCGGCACCAATGGAGTGTGTTCCTGATGCACATGCAGTAACGATTGCATAGTTTGGTCCTTGCATATTGTGTTGGATGGCAACTAAACCACCAGCGATATTTACGATCATTTGTGGGATCATAAATGGTGAGCAACGACCTGGACCTTTTTCTAAATAGATGGAATGCTGTTTTTCAAGCGTGGAAAGTCCACCAATGCCTGATGATACGATAACACCTGCACGGGTAGGGTCTTCTTCATCCATATTAAGATTTGCATCTTTAACGGCTAAATCAGCTGCACCGATAGCGTATTTGCTGAAGTTATCCATGCGACGTTGTTCTTTTTTCGGGATGAAATCGTCCGGGTTAAATTCAATTATTTCACCAGCAATTCTGCTGGTCATTGCGGAGGCATCAAATGACGTTAGTGGTCCGATTCCGCAGTATCCTGATTTGAGTCTATCCCAAAAAAGGTTAAGATCTGATCCGAGTGGTGATACAACACCAATTCCTGTTACAACTACTTTTCTCATTTTTTGCGACCTATTTTTATATATGTTAAAAAGAAAAGATCGAAGAGGTGCACTTAAAAGGGCGGTCCTCTTCGACCCAAAACTTAACAAAGCTTAAGCATCTAAGCCTTTGCTTTTTAAATATTCAACTACGCCACCAACTGTTGTCAGTTTTTCTGCGTCTTCGTCAGGGATTTCTGCATTAAACTCTTCTTCGAAAGCCATAACCAATTCTACTGTGTCCAGTGAATCTGCACCAAGATCTTCGATAAAGGCAGCTTCTGTAGTTACCTGCTCTGCATTTACGCCCAACTGTTCAACGATGATGTCTTTTACTTTATCTTCTAATGCCATTTTCATTCTCCTTCTTTTACTATTATTACTAACAAATAGGTCACACAGACCAATTACATTACCATCCCACCACTAACGGTCAATACTTGGCCTGTGATGTATCCTGAATTCTCGCCTGCGAGAAAAAGTACTACTTTTGCTATATCTTCTGCCAGTCCAAAACGCTTCATTGGAATTGCATCCAACATTTTTTCGCGAACTGCTTCCGGCAGAACTTCTGTCATTTTTGACTCAATAAAGCCTGGGGCAATAGCATTTACTCTGATGTTACGTGCGGCCAGTTCTTTGGCTGTTGATTTAGTTAGAGCTATTACTCCTGCTTTAGATGCGGCATAATTACACTGTCCGGCGTTTCCAATCAAGCCAATAATTGAAGCAATATTAACTATTGCACCGGAACGTTGCTTCATCATGATGCGGGAAACTGCTTTTGTGAGCAAGAAAGTTCCTTTAAGATTGATGGATAATACTGCATCCCAGTCTTCTTCTGACATACGCATCATCAGTCCATCTTTGGTGATACCGGCGTTATTTACCAGTATATCAATCTTGCCAAATTCTGCCATGCCCTCTTTGACTGCGGTTGTAACGGCTTCGCCATTACTGACATCTGCCGATACGCAAATAACTTTACGGCCAAGTGCAGTTACTGCTGCGGCTGTGTCTGCGAGCCATTCTGCTTTTAGGTCGCAGAGAATAAGGTCAGCCCCTTCTGTGGCGAGAGCTTCTGCAATTGCACGACCGATACCGCGTGCTGCTCCTGATACTAATGCTGTTTTGTTTTCTAGTAATCCCATTATGATTCCTTTTCTACTTAAAAATTAGGTTTAATACTATATTACTTATTTGATTTCTGCAACAGTCTTTTCTAATGACGCAATATTGTTTATATTATGAAGAGTTGCTGAAGAATCAATTCTTTTGATTAAGCCGGTTAATACTTTGCCTGGGCCACACTCAATATACTCTGTGACGCCTTGTGTTTGGAACCATTCAATGGAAGCTTGCCAGCGTACAGAACCGGTTACTTGTTTTATCATGGCTTCTTTTATGGTGTCTGCATTGTGGGGTAATCCGGTCACATTTGCGACAATAGGCATAGTTGCCGGTTTAAACTCTACAGAATCTAAAACTTCTGCAAGGCGTGTTGCGGCAGATTGCATTAGTGGTGAATGAAAGGCACCTGCCACTTTTAACGGCAAGGCGCGTTTTGCACCGGCTTCTTTTGCAAGTGCAGTTGCTGTTTCAATATTTGCACGCTCACCGGAAAGGACTGTCTGTGCCGGTGAGTTAAGATTCGCAATGGTTACGCCTGATTTTTCGCATATTTCTTCAAGGATAGGTAGTGCTAAGCCGATAATACTCAGCATAGTACTATCTTTTTCTTCGCAGGCATCTTGCATAAAGCGACCGCGTGCTTCTAGTATGCGTAATGTATCTTCAAATGAGAGTACGCCGGCGGCATGTAGTGCGGACCATTCGCCTAGGCTTAAGCCGGCAGTGCCCATTATGTCAAGATCAGGGCATGACTCTTTTAGAGCTGTAAAACAGGCAATGCTAGTTACGAAGATTGCCGGTTGTGCATGGTTGGATTTTGTTAATTCTTCGGCTGGGCCTTCAAAGCATATTTCTGAGAGCGAGTATCCCAATGTCTTGTCTGCGGTTTCGTAAAGTGCTTTACAGGCAGGGAACGAATCGACTAGGTCTTTACCCATTCCTACTGATTGGGCACCTTGCCCTGAAAAAATTACTGCTTTAATAGACATAATATATTCCTTTTTCTATTTCGATTTCTAAAGAATGTGGAAGTCCACAATTTTATTTACCATTCAATAACCATTGCAGCCCAGGTGAAGCCACCGCCGAATACAATGCTTAGAATTTTATCACCTTTTTTGATTTTTCCTGCACGGACTGCTTCATCTAAAGCTACCGGAACAGAGGCTGCTGACATATTGCCCACTTTATCGAGATTGATAATGAATTTATCTATGCAGTGGTCAAACCGATTTGCAATAGCTTGAATAATTCTCATATTCGCTTGATGTGGTATTACCCAGTCGATATCCTCAATGGTCATATTTGATTTTTCAAGAGCCTGCTTCCCTGCATCACACATGCAGCGTACTGCGTGTTTAAAGACTTCGTTGCCGGTCATTTTCATGAAATGCATGTGATCTTCGATGGTCTGGGGTGAAGCGGGGTTGATACTGCCTCCGCCGGGAATATTAAGTAGATGTGTTAGATTACCGTCAGAGCCGAGATGGGTGGCAATAATGCTGTTTTTGTCGGTTTGATTCGTTATTACTACTGCACCGGCACCATCACCAAACAGAATACAGGTTCCGCGATCTTCCCAGTCGGTTACTGAACTGAGCTTTTCTGCTCCAATAACAAGTGCATTCTTAAATGAGCCAGTGGCTAAAAAGTTTTTTGCTGTTTCTAAGCTGAAAAGAAAGCCGGAGCAGGCGGCTTCTATATCGAAGCAGATAGCATTCTTGGCACCTATTTTTCCCTGAACAAAACAAGCAGTATTCGGGAACTGCATATCCGGAGACAG
>CAMZLY010000133.1 GCA_947311825.1 uncultured bacterium | reverse complement strand
TTTAGGACAGGACTATTTTTTTGCACGACGGTAAAAGAATTTGGCAGGACTATTTAGGGCAGGACTATTTAGGGCAGGACTATTTAGGGCAGGACTATTTTTTTGCACGGCGGAAAAATGATTTGAAAGGAATTTAATGAATATAGAGAAAAATGTTGAGTTTAATGGCTGGCAGAATTGTATTCGTCTGGCTAATGATGAAGTAGAGCTAATTATCACAACTGATATAGGTCCGCGCATAAGTCGTTTTGGATATATTGGCGAGCGAAATTTATTTGCTGAGTTTGCTGGGCAACAGGGAACGCAAGGTGAAGATGAATGGCTTATACGTGGTGGGCATAGATTCTGGATTGCCCCTGAAGTTAAACCTGACACTTATGAACTGGATAATATATCGGTAGATTCTCAGATGATTGATGGTGGCGTTAAAACTCTTCAACCCGGTGGTGATATTTTAGGGATAAGTAAGACGATGGATATTACGCTTGCACCAGGTTCTAACAGAGTTAATATTATTCATACACTTCAGAATGAAAGTAGTCAGGTTCGTGAAGTTGCTCCTTGGGCTGTTTCTGTTATGGCTCCTGATGGTATGGCTGTAATACCATTGCCAAAGTTTATTGCACATACTGAAAAAGTTTTACCGAATCAGAAATGGTCTTTATGGGGATATACTGATTTTACAGATTCACGTTGGAGTCTTGGTGCAAAGTATATATTCTTTAGACAGGACACTGCCAAAGGTCCCAATAAACTTGGAATTGCTCACAAAGAAGGCTGGGTAGTCTACCTGCTTGATGAATTTATGTTCGTTAAGCATTTTAAATGGCAAGATGATGCTGTTTATCCTGATGACGGTGTGAATTTTGAGACTTTCTCAAATGAAGATATGCTCGAGTTGGAGTCATTGGGTCCGCTTGTTAAAATTGCTCCTGGAGAATCTACTTCATTGTCCGAGCAGTGGTCGCTATTTCGGGGTATTCCTTATTGCGAAACAGAAGCTGATATTGATAAATATATTTTACCGCTTCTAGGATAATCTTGAGCACAGGGGCGTAGCCTCTGCTGTACTGTTTTTTCAAGTACAGCACTTGGCTATGACGGTGCGGGGAGCCTTATTTGGGAAAAGATATATTTTCAGGAATCTCTATTATGCTTTTTATGACAATGCAGGCAAACTGGCAGCGGCAATTGCTTGTCCGTGTCGTTTAAGCTGTTCGTCTGGTGTTGAGATTGATATTTTTGTTGCCAGTTCAGGAAATTCTGTTTTCAGAACCTCTTCGGTCTTATCAATTATTATCTGTCCGCCCTCGCCGGATGTTACTCGTCCCAATAGTAGCAAGTTTTTGATTTCGTAGAATTTTGCAAAGTATGCGACAGCATAGCCGAAACATGTGCCGACAGTCTCGTAGATTTTACGTGCCCGATCGTCATTTTCTGCCATAAGTTTTTGTACTTCTATTAACTGTTCGGGGAATGGCATATCTGCGGGAAGGTCAATACCGGCAGCTGGCACTAGGCGTGCAATTCCTTGTTGACAGAAATATTGTACGCCACATCCTATATCCCCTGACCATTCGTCGGCCGGTGCATCATCACGATAATCTACCGGAACAAAAGCGAGTTCGTTTAACCATGGGGTAATATGCCCGTCTTTATCACAGTATCCGGCTGCAACGCTGGTTCCCATGGCTATGCCAAGAACGGCGTTGTCTTGTAGTGACATTGAGCCCGCAAGAGCTGTTACTTCTCCATCATTGGCTACTTCAAACGGAATATTGTTCCATTCTTCTTTTATCTTAAAAAATATTTTTCGGACAGATTTCTCAAAATCTTCTTCGGAAACTCCGCGGAAGAGGGAACCGGCACGGACTTCATTATTTACGTAGCATCCTGCCGCACTGCCACCAATGGCATCAACTCGCGGTAGTTTTGCTGCTGCTCTTTTTAGTGAATCTTGAATGCCCTCATAGTGATAGTTAGGATCTTTTTCAAAGTATGGATCCCATTCTATCTCTTCGGAAAAGACGACCTTGCCATCAATTACCGCTGCTGCTTTACGGTCGCTTCCACCGAGATCGAAGCCGATGCGGCAACCGTCAAGGTTGCGACCAAGTGCAACATTGCGTTCATTTGCTTCCGGCATATCAGCGATGGAAGATGATTCAATAGTCATTGTTTCTACGAACATTTTTCTGCCCATAAAATCATAATCAAATGAACGCTCTCCATCTTGGCTGTAAACGGATTTTATATACTTGGCAATATCATCATTTCCGCCAATAGTGATTTTTGATCCACCTTTTTGCCATAGTAAGAATTTTATTAGGCGTTCAATATGCTTGTTGTTAAGAGTAATATTATCGCCAGTGTGAGGAAGAATTTTTGTTTTATGAGTAAAAACAGTGCCATCATTTCGTGATAGGGCAATTGCCAGTTCAGAGCTTTGTGGGTCTGTTTCGCATAGTTCGGCATAAGCTTGAGTCCATAAAATTGCTGGAACATATTCAGGGTCTAAGATGGGCTTAATTTTAGGTTCAATTGTCAAGTTTGTACTCATGTTTTTATTCCTTTAAATAGTTTTGTATGCATTTTTATCTAAAATAATATGTAGCGTTATCAGTTGTTAAACCACAATTAACGGCAACATAATATATATATGATTAAAATGATGCAAGCGAAAGCATGATTTAAAGACAAGATTTACAATATCTGCCAGATGGCGAGCCAGAATGGCATTACAAGCATTGATAGCAAGTAACATATTAGCATTATGCTCCCCATTTTATGGTAGTCGCCACCATAAGCTCTGACTTGCAGGATGATGGCTGTTGCCGCCGGTGCAGATGATTGAATGATTAGAAAATTTGCCAGTATCGGATAGTTCTCTTTTATGCCCAATATTGATAATGTCAATATTGTTAGGATTGGCAATATGATGAATTTTACGGAAATGATTTTTGATAGGTCGGGTAGTGGCGGGAATTTGCTGAATGAGATTGAGCCTAATGTCGCTCCGAGGATGAACATTGCCAATGGAACAGTAAGTCCGCCAATAAAGCTTAAATAAGTTAGTGGAGTTTCGGGGATAAACCTTCTTGCTTCTGTTAAAACCATGGTGATGGCAAGAATGTTTGCTATAAGTGGCGGAGTTATAAATTTTTTAAAATCAAGTTTTCCAGTGTGCCCGCTTGTTGCCAGATATTTTCCTAGACTCCAAGTGGTGGGGCTTACACCGAGTACGAATAAAAAACAATAGACCAGGTATTCATCAAACTGGTCGGGATATAGTGCTAAACCGAGAGGCAGTGCAAGATAGCTGGCATTCTGCATGGCGGCGAGGGGCAACATATTTTTTTTCTCAGGCAGCTCCTTTCTGAAGAGCCCCGCACTGATAATAAGTCCGGTGCCAATCATCACCACTGCCCCAATAGGTAGCATCCACCAAAATGGAACATCGGCGGGGTTGAAATGTTGCACTATTTTAGAAAAAATCAGAAAAGGTAATAATATTTTTACTGTTATTTGTGACAGTAATTTTATGCTGTTTTGCGGTAAGAGTTTAGTTCGCACTAAGATACCTGCACCTAAGGCGATGCCGAATATTTTTATTAGTGCCCAGAGGACCGGTATAAATGCGTTGTAGAATGTTGTTATCATTAAAAAGTTATCAGTTATAGATTAATCTTTTTTCGCTCATAGAGCGAACTCTACAAGTTTCTTTGTTTTTTGTGGTTAATGCTTTTTTCTTTGCGTTCCTTGTGTTCTTTTGCGGCTATCTTTTTCAGTTTTCTGTCATTTTGTCTTTACGAGGCTATAGAAAAATTTAGAGTTGATATCATCCCAGTCTTCGCCATTCTCATTTTTATCTTTAGGGGTTTCCATAATAAGCGGAATTTTCATGAATCGTTTATCATTTGCCAGGCTGACAAATGCTTCTTTGCCAAGAAAGCCGCGGCCAAGATGTTCGTGGCGGTCAACTCGGGTTCCTAAATCTTTTTTTGAATCGTTGAGATGTACGGCAACAAGGTTTTTGAACCCAATAGTATTTTCAAATTCTTTCATCGTGGCATTATATGTTTTTGGTGTTCGGAGGTCGTAACCGGCAGCAAATATGTGGCAAGTGTCTAAGCATACACCAAAACGATCTTTGTTTTTTGTTTTTGCCAAGATATCGGCAATATGTTCAAAGCGATGTCCAATACATTTGCCTTGTCCGGCAGTGGTTTCAAGTAATATCTTTGTTTTGCAATCTTTTGTTTTATCGACAATTTCGTTTAGACCATCTGCAATCATATTGATGCCTAGCTCTAGATTAGGGTTGCTTCCTGGATGTAGTACTAAGGACTCCACTCCCAGTTGATGGCAGCGTTCTACATCTGTAACCATGCCGGGGATAGATTTTTCCCTGACTTCTTCTTTGCCTGCTAGATTGATTAAATATGAAGCATGGGCGACGACATTTTTAATTTTTAAAGAATCTCTGGTTTCTTTGAATCTAATGATGTCTTTTTCGTCAAGCGGCTTTACTTTCCATTGTACTTGATTCCTGACAAAGATTGCAACAGAACTGAAATTATATGATGCGGCAGATTCCAGTGCTTTGTAGAGTCCGCCCGATACGCTTAGATGTGATCCTA
>CAMZLY010000132.1 GCA_947311825.1 uncultured bacterium | reverse complement strand
CTTGAAAAGGATCTATTAAAAGTGGCAAAAGATGATGTTCTTGGGCGTAAATTGCAGGATATTGGTATTTTGACTAAAAAAAGAGCACCGAAAAGGTTAGATTGAGAATTTAATCTAATTTAACTTCTTTTGAACTTTTTCTGAACCATTTTGAAACTCAGTTAGAACCATTTCAGAACCTTTTTAATTATGAGAATTGCAATTTCTAGTAGTGGGTTGGGGCATGTTGCCCGTGGTGTTGAGACTTGGGCTCTTGATACGGCGGTAGCTCTGGCTGAGGTTGGTGAGGATGTAACTTTGTTTGCAGCTGGCGAGGTGGGGGTAGATTGTAATTGTGTGGTTTTGCCTTGTATGCGTCGGTTTGATAAGAAAGCGTTATGGTTGGAGAAGTGGACGCCGGGCTTTATGTGGCGCTGGGGGCTTAAAACAAATTATGGATGGGAACAATTGTCGTTTTGGATGTTGCTTTGGCGGAAATTACGAAAAGGGAAATATGATGTATTGCATGTGCAGGATCCGATGCTTGCTTATTGGTGCAGGTTATTTCGTAAGGTGGGGGTGATTAAGACGAAGGAGATTCTTGCTCATGGTACGGAGGAACCGGCGGAATGGTTGAGTCAGTTTGAGTATGTTCAGCATTTGGCTCCGTGGCATAAAGAAAAATCAGAAATCAGAAATCAGAAATCAGGAATAGCCACAAAAAGGCACAAAATACACAAAAGAAAAGAATATGCAGGAATAGCCACAAAAAGGCACAAAATACACAAAAGAAAAAATTATGGGGATTGTTGGGTGATGATGCCTAATTTTGTTGATACGGATATTTTTTGTCCTAGTGATATTCAACAAAGTGATTTGCGGGATGAGTTGGGGATTGGTAGAGATGTTTTGGTTGTTGGGACGGCAGCGACGGTTAAGAAGCCACATAAGAGAATTGATTATTTGATTAGGGAGTTTGCGGGATTTTTAAAGAGCAGTGGACGTGATGATGTTGTGTTGGTTATTGCTGGGGCGAAGGTGCCTGGTTCGGATGAGTTGATCTCAATGGCAAATGAGCTGGCTGGTGATAAGATTAAGTTTTGTTTTAATGTGCCGAGAGCAAAAATGCCTGATTTGTATCGGACTTTGGATCTGTTTGTGTTGGCTTCTGTTTTTGAGATGATGCCGATTGCGGTGTTGGAGGCGTTGGCTTCTGGTTTGCCTGTGGTTTGTAATAATACGCCAGTGCTTTCATGGATGATAGGTGATGGCGGGGAATGTGTTGATATGGGTAGGGATGGGGCGTTGGCTGAGTTTATTGCTGGTGTTGATGGGCAATGGATTGATAGGTGTGGGCAGATTGCACGTGGACATGCGGTAGAGATGTTTGGTAAAGATGTGGTTATTAGGCAGTATGTGGAGTATTATAAAAAAATATTAACCGCTAATTAAGCGAATTTTACGAATTTAAGAAATGTTGATTAATGATAAGATATTAGCCACAAAGATGCAAAAAAGGCACAAAAAGAGAAAATAATTAACATGGATAAAAGGGATGAATCCTCCTACGCAAAAGGCTACGGCGGACGTGCGGGATACTTGACGACGGTTTTTTGCCCACCCACCCTTCGCCCCCGCAAGCTCGTGGCTACGGAGGGCACAGCGAATTGCACGAATGAACACGAATAAAAACTGCTAGACTACAAATATTATAGCCACAAAAAGGCACAAAAACCACAAAACTGTTGGCGGTGATGTCGTTTCATTTGATTATCTCGCACTTGTCACGCCGTATTTTAGAAGGCGGAAGCTCAATAATCAAATGAAACGACATGTTAGCATGCTCTACGCTGCTTCGCAGACATAGAGCTAAATTATGGAATGTTCTTTTTGATAGAACATTGTTTTGGATGGGGAGAGGCTCATTAGTATATATTAGTTTTATTGTAATTACATACATGGCAATTTTTTTTGTGACTTTTGCCTGTCACGGCGTAGTGCGAAGCAACGAAGACGGATGCTTTTTCGTGGCTATAGTTTTTTTCTGATTTCATATTTCTAATTTCTGATTTAGTATTATGGTTAGTGTTATAATTCCAACTTATAATCGGGCGGGATTGGTTGTGCAAGCAATTGATTCGGTGCTGGCTCAGACTTGTCAGGAGTTTGAGATTATTGTTGTTGATGATGGATCAACTGACAATACTCGCGAGGTTGTTGCCGCTTATGGTGATAAGGTGCGGTATGTTTATCAGGATAATGCGGGGGTATATGCCGCCAGAAATCATGGGATTAGGTTGAGTAAGGGTTCTTTTATTGCTTTTCTTGATTCGGATGATGTTTGGGAGAAGGATAAGTTGGCGTGTCAGCTTAATTTGTTGATTAAGTATCCTGAATATGCGGCTGTGCATACTGCCAGCTCTACGGTTGACAAGGATGGAAGGATTATTGAGTCGGTTGTTAATCCGCAGCGGCAGTCGCATGATGGCAAGGTATTTGATGAGTTTTTTGAATTTAATATGGCGGTGATTCTTCTTTCGACGGTGATGATTTGTCGGGAATGTTTTGATAAGATCGGTTTGTTTGATGAGCATTCTCCGGTTGCCACGGATCATTTTTTCTTTCTTCGGTTAGCTTTTTATTATCAGATAGCTTTTATTGATGAGCCGTTGGTTCGGTATCGATTGACAGATGGAAGTCTTAGTAGGCGTAATGTCTTGGAAAATGTTACTTGGCGTGAGAAATTGCTACGGGAGTTTATTGATGAGTTTGATGAGTATTTTAGTGTGCGAGGTGATTTAGTAAAAAAGAAGTGGCGGAGTTTTTATTATGATGCGGGGATGAAGTTGTTTTATGCAAAAGATTATGAGCATGCAAGGGAATATTTGGTAAAGGTGTTGTTTGGTAATAAGAAGGCGTGGTTATATTATTTACGGACGCTGATAAAAAGATGATTAACCACAGAGACCACAAAGAACGCATAGAAAAGAATAATTAACATTGATAAAGGGGGTGAAGGGGATTTGCATTGCGACGGTAATTTATAGCCACAAAAATGCACAAAAATCACAAAATTGTTGGCGGTGATGTCGTTTCATGCTCTATGTTGCTTCGCAGACATAGAGCTGAATTATGGAATATT
>CAMZLY010000131.1 GCA_947311825.1 uncultured bacterium | reverse complement strand
TATTATTAAAAAATACTCTGTCACAAAATGATTCTATCATAAAATGATTCTGTCATAAAATGGTTCTGTCATTTTATGACAGAACCATTTTATGACAGAATCATTTTATGATAGAATCATTTTGTGACAGAGTATTTTTTAATAATAACTTTTTTTAACTGAGGGGTTGACATTATATGTCAGTTTCGGTAGTTTGCTGCTTTTCTATATGGCTACATAGCTCAGTTGGTTAGAGCAGCGGAATCATAATCCGCTTGTCCGGGGTTCGAGTCCCTGTGTAGCCACCATCCAAAAGGTCGCATTACTCCCATTTAGGATGGCGGGCCATCGGAAGGTCGTATTACTCCCATTTAGGATGGTGTGATTGAATCAGTTTATTTTGCTAGGCGGTCGGCGAAGCGTTGCGTTAGTATGGGACCAAGAATTGCAGTTACCATAACTAGGACGAGTATACTGTCTAGTGTTGCTTCATCAATGAGGCGAACTCCGGCAGAGTTTACTGCTTCGTGTGCAACTAATGCAGCCGCCATAGTTGCCGCAACTTGTGGCATTGATAATGACCACATACATAAAGTTTCGTCTTTTGTATATCCTAGTATTTTTCCCGATATTTTGGCGGCAATATATTTTGAGATAATTAGTCCACCAATAATAATTATCATAAAAGCTATGCCTTTAGGTGTCATACGAAGGAAGGAAAAAGGGTTTATTAGTGAACCTACGAGCAGGAAAAACATGGGAATAAATAGTGTGTTGCCAAGTGTATCTAGTTTGTTCCTGATATCTCCGGTTTGCACAACTTCACCAGCGGTAAGTCCTGCTATAAAAGCACCGACAATTCCTTCTAGGTGAATAGCTTCAGCTCCAACAGCCGCAATAACCATTAGTAGCATCAGATAGAGCACTTGACTGTCTTCATTTTCTTTCATTCTTTTGAGGCATAGTGGAGCTAAATATTTGGCTCCAAGTAATAGTACGGGGATGTAAATTGCCATACCGGCGAGGCGAAATGTTAATATTTTAGCGTCAAATCCAACTGTATGGATGGCAATACAGACGGCAAGCACAATAAGTGCGGCCACATCAGTGAACATTGTCGCTCCGACAGTGACTGTTATAGACTCTTTTTTCATTAACTTGTATTTGATCAGTACTGGTAGGGCGAGCAGTGTGTGCGATGCTAGTAGTGATCCGATCAGCACTGCCGTAATCCAGGAGTAGCCAAATAATAGTGCTGATATAAGACCTACGGTGAGCGGTATGGTAAATGTTGAAATACCATAAATTAAAGATTTATGACCGGTACGCCTGAATTGTTGTATATCAATTTCTAGGCCAGCAAAGAACATGACCATTAATTTTCCGATGTCAGCTAGAAGTTTTACTGTCGGGTCATCTTGGTGAATTAGTCCAAATCCGGCAGGACCGAGAATTAGGCCGCCAATAATAAGTCCTACTAACCCCGGCAAGCGTATGCGCTCAAATATGCGCGGTAAAAATAGAATAATTAGCATTATGAGCATAAATGCTGTAAGTGGCTCTATGGATAATATTGATTCAGCTGATTGCATAGTGTGGTTATTATTGACTATGCGGTCTTAGAAATCAATGTTTATTTATGAAGATGTTCGCTGTTAGCTGTTACCAAACAATAGCAATTGGCGTAAAAGGTTTATATGCGTGTTCTTTATGATATTTTATATTGATTGATCTGGAGAAGAAAGTTAAGTTAAGCGTAGATTTAATGTGGTTGGCCAGTTGTACATAAGAACTGTATGATTGTAATTGTAAAAAGCAAAAAATATTAAAGGATTAGAATGCATAAACTTCGTTTCAGGCAGGTACATCTTGATTTCCACACATCGCCGGCAATTGGCAATATTGGTTCGGAATTTAACAAACAACAGTGGCAGGAGGCTCTAAAGATAGGGCACGTTGATTCAATTACCTGTTTTGCGACCGGACATCACGGCTGGTCTTATTATGATACAAAAATAGGTGAGCGTCATCCGAATCTTGGCTTTGATTTATTGCGGTTGCAGTTTGATGCGGCAAAAGAGATTGATGTTAATGTGCCGGTTTATCTTACTGCCGGTGTCCATAATGTTATAGCGAAAGAACATCCTGAATGGCGCGAGATGGGGTCTGACGGAAAGTATAGGGGGTGGACATCCGATGTTTTGACGGCAGGATTCCATTCTCTCTGTTTTAATACTCCTTATCTTGATTATTTATGCTCGCAAATTGAGGAAGTTGTTACGCTCTATCCTAATGCTGATGGAATTTTTCTTGATATTATCAGTCAGGGTCAATGTTGTTGTAAGTGGTGTATGGAAAGTATGGCTAAGAATGAGCTGGATCCAACCTGCGAAGAGGATAGAATTGCTCATGCAGAATTGGTGTTAGACAAATATTATGCACGAACTACTGCGGCAGCTCGTGTTCACGATGATGAGATGCCTATTTTTCATAACAGTGGTCATATATCTATGGGGAACCGCGATATTTTAAAATATTTTAGTCACCTGGAACTGGAATCTTTGCCCACAGGAGGCTGGGGATATGATCATTTTCCGGTTTCAGCTAAATATTGCCATAAATTGCCGCTAGATTTTCTTGGCATGACTGGCAAATTCCATACTACATGGGGAGAGTTTGGCGGTTATAAACATCCTAATGCTTTGCGTTATGAATGTGCGGCAATGCTTGCATTTGGTGCAAAATGTTCTGTTGGGGATCAACTTCATCCGTCGGGGGTGATGGATATAAGTACTTATAATTTGATTGGTGCTGCTTATGCGGAAGTTGAGAAAAAAGAACCGTGGTGCATTGATATTGATAGCGTCGCTGATATCGGATTATTTTCGTCCGCATCAATTAACAGTAGCAAGGAACATGATAATCCGGCAGATACCGGTGCCGGTAGAATTTTGTTGGAGGGGCATTTTCTGTTCGATATTTTAGATGCCGAAATGGATTTTTCTCCATATAAATTGTTGATTTTGCCGGATGATATTCAAATAGATAATGAGCTTAAATTAAAATTGGACTTATATATTGATAATGGTGGGAAACTGCTTCTTACGGGAAAAAGCGGATTAAGTCAAACCGGCGATAAATTTTTGTTTGATGTGGGGGCAACCATGCATGGGCAGAGTGAATATCAGCCGGATTATATATTGCCTATCAAAGACTTGCGACCAAGCTTTGTAGAGTCTCCGTTAGTTATGTATCTGCCAAGTCAGCGAATTAAAGCAACTTCAGGTGAAAGTCTTGGCGATATATACGATCCGTATTTTAACCGCAATTATAAGCATTTTTGTAGTCATCAACATGCACCGGCAAAATCATCTCCGTCGGAGTATGATTGCGGTGTGCGTAATGGGAATATTATGTATCTTGCTCATCCTGTATTTACTATTTATCGAGGTTGGGGTGCGGTTGCGTATAAAGAATATATTATTAATGCAATAAATCTAATGCTGGATAAACCAACTGTTGAGATTTCATTGCCTTCTACCGGACGAGTATCGTTGATGTGGCAATCAGAGTATAATCGTTATATTTTACATCTACTTTATGCTAATACAATTCAGAGAGGAGGAGCGATCAAGTTATCCGGGGGCAATCTTTCGCGAGAGACCACTGGCGTGGAAGTTATAGATGATATTATCCCTCTTCATAATGTCGCCGTTTCAGTTGAGGTCGAGCAACCTATTAAAAGTGTTCGTTCAGTTCCTGATGGCGTAGATTTAGATTTCAGCCAGAGTGATAACAGAGTTGAGTTTACTCTTCCTGAATTGGAATGCCATCAGATGATAGAGTTGCAATGTTTATAGAGTTTTTCCTACGAATTGGCTCCAATTATAATATTCCGTCGGATTATACAAAAGTAATTGAAACTTTCACCAATATAGTGCGGATAACCAATTATATTACCAACCTTATCAAGTGTTAATTCTCACTTTTTGATAAACGATTCTTCATTTTTATATAAATCTTATCTTTTTCTCGTTTACCAACAGCTATTACAACAACCGTTAACTCCCTATTCTTTACCTGATAAGCAAGACGATAGCCCGAAGATCGTAACTTTATTTTATAAATATCCTGAAACCCGAGTAATTTTGCTGATGCCACTTGAGGTTGCAATAATCGTTCTTTTAACTTTTTCTTGAATTGTTGACGTAAATCTGGACCAATCTTATTCCATTCTTTCAATGCAACAGGAAGAAATTTTAGTTTATAGATTTTCAATATCTACCTCTACGGCACTGTCAACATCATCAAGACGCTTAACAACAATATCTCTAAGTTCAATATCGTCAAGAATTTCAATCATATTCTCGTATGTTTCTGCCGGAACAAGATACGCTGTCGGTGTATTATGATTTAATACGGCAATTGCAGAACCATTAGAACTGTTAATTAAAGAACTCGGATTTTTCTTTAACTCCGAAATACTTGCAGAATAACCTGCAAAGACCTGTCTCATTTATAACCTCCTTTAAGTACTTTATATTGGTCTTAATTTGACATATTATTATTTAATATGCAAGTGTGTATTTATTTATTATTTACCGCTGTGTAGAGAGTAAAGTACTGAAGCAAGGGGCAATTATTTCTAATATTTTTATTTCCGAGGTATTGAAATACGTGTTACAAAATAATAGCAATTGGCGTAAAAGGTTTATGCGTGTTCTTTATGAAGTTTTATATTGATTTATCTGGAGAAGGAAGTTAAATTAAGCGTAGATTTAATGTAACTGTTACAAAAATACTA
>CAMZLY010000130.1 GCA_947311825.1 uncultured bacterium | reverse complement strand
TTGGGATTACAACCAACCTCCCCTGCTTAATAGCTTTCACCGCCTCTTGGATAGAATGCTGAATGTTCATTATTAGTTATTCACTGTTCTCCCACCTGCACCGCTAACGCGGAGTATGGCGGGCAAGCTGCTCCCTGCTCCCTGCTAACTGCTTTAAGGGCCAATAAAATATCAGTAGCACGCCTTAATACTGGGTCATTGGCCACGCGCTCCATTAATTTACGGTCTGCTTGAGCTTTTTTAGAGATATTCTTGCCAATCATTACTTTACCAGGTATAGCCAATTCCATTTCGGTATCTTTGGTTTCTGCAATAACAATATCTGGCACAACACCATTGGTAAAAGAATCTTCTAATCCTATTGGAACAACATGTTTAGTAACAATATATAACGATTCAGCCCCGGAAAAAGGTATCACTTCCATCAATCCGTGCGGTTTTTTGGTTGTTGTTCCAATAAGCATCACCCCATCTTTTTTCTTTAATAATGCTGCCAATATTTCACTGGCATCAGCTGTAGTCTGATTAATCAATACCATTAACGGCTTACGAGTTTGTGTTACAAGATTTGAAGATGTACTATAATCCCCTATAATATTTCCACTATTATCCGTTATTTCATATAACGGAGTATTGGATACGGCATATCGGTTTATAATGGTATTAACAGAATCAAGCTCATTACCACCTGCACTGCGCAGATCTAGAATAAGTCCGGAAACATGCTCTGTGGCATTACTTTCCATTTCTAAAACTATTTCTTCACCACTATTCTTATATAAGCCATGAAGTTTAATATATTTAATATTCTCAGGCAGATCTTCGATAGCTGCAATGGCAGTCAAATTATTCAGATGATTTATATCATTTGTACTCAATAATCTGGCACGTGGATCTACAGTACTTAACATGCCGGTAATCATTCCTTCATGCATATTTTTGCTATCATACTTGATACCATGCTCAGTAAGGACTTGATAAACATTATCTTCTGTTGTAGCACCGCCTGCCATTACCGCAGAGAGGGCACACAAAGCCAATATTAAAATATGTAGATGTCTCATTTGTTATTATTCTTTATCAAATCATCTTGAATACGTTTATTGCCTTTTTCGACCTTTTTTTTCATATTACGCTTATGTGCAAGCATTTTTTTACGCAAAACAGGATTACTTAAAGCAAGCATCTGAACAGCCAAAATAGCTGCATTAACCGGTCCGGCACTGCCTAATGTTACTGTTGCCACAGGAATGCCGGACGGCATCTGTAAAGTAGCCAACAAAGAGTCCATACCATTTAGAGCACCACCCTTAATAGGAATACCAATAACCGGTAATATTGTATGCCCAGCCAAAACCCCACCAAGATGTGCCGCACCGCCAGCAGCAGCAATAATAACTTTTATACCGCGTTTTGCAGCCGTTGCAGCATATTCCGATGCGATTTCCGGTGTACGATGTGCAGAAATAACCCTACTTTCCGAAATAACACCAAAATCATTAAGCGTTTCTACGGTCTTTTTAACAATCGACCAATCGGAATCACTCCCCATAACAATACCAACTTCAGGTTTATTACTCGCCATTATACTTCTCCTGTTGATTAAATCTCTAATAACCTCTAATTAAGCAGACAAGTCAAGCAACTCTAAGGTCAATTTGCAAGAAATATCGTCTATTGCCGATACCGCTTAAATATTAAAAGTTAACGGGAGATGTCTTTTGATGAATATGCACTGTGGGTTTTACTTGAATTCCGCATGGTTGCGTCTGCTTGCCTGCCATCACTGAATTAAGCAAATCAAGCATGGTTTGTGCGATAAGGCATGGATCATTTTCTATTAGTATGATACCATTTGGTGCTAATGCGAGAACAGGCGAATGAGAATTAGCCTGGGTTGATACTTGAATATCTTTTCCTATCTTAATTCCTAATTCAGTAAAAACATGCAATGCACCACGTGCCATCATATCATTGGTAAGAAATATACCATCGTACGGGAAACGATTGTCATTTATCATTTTGCATATTGTATTATATCCTATGGTTTCCAGATCCACTGCCGAATTAATTGACATGTCTGGGGTTAATAGTGAAAATGAGTTGGTTTTACTCTCATAAGATTTAACTATACTATTAAAAATATCAATATCTTCACTGAATTCCGGATCATAACAACGCACCGCACCATAACCTGTAAGCACAACAATATTAGTACAACCACGACTGATTAATGCATCTATTCCCATTGTAAATATTGCCTGCATATCAGGTTTTACATAATATGAAACATTGTTTACGGAATCTCCCATCTGGACAAAAGGTAACGATAAAGTCAAAAGTTCTTTTATGCTTTCTGTTCTGCGACTTCCGCAATATAAAACTCCATCCAGCTTATCCTCATGTATATCATTTATAAAATCGTCATGCCCAAGCCATCCCTTTATATGACTTGGTACGTCAAGATAAATACGTAGTTTCTCGTTATGTTCATTTGCCCTTTGCACAGCAGCTTCTGTTAAAATTTGAGGAAAAGGCGATGCAGTTTTATCAAAAATATTTCTATCATATATCAACCCTATGGTTTTAACCCCCAGATTTTTACTAACAAAGACTCCTACTCCATGGCGACGTTCAACAACATCATCTTGTTCCAGGATATGCAAAGCCCTATCAAGTGTTGCAATGCTCACTTGAAAAGATTTAGCCAAATCACGAACTTTTGGTAATTTTACACCAGCTCCATAGTTGTACGCTATACGTTCAATCTCTTTAGCCAATGCGGACACTTTACTTTCATGCTGAATGGGCTTTATATCAAGAATATTTTTTGTCTCTGTCATAATAAATAGATAAAATAAATGTTAGATTACTGTTAGTGTTCTATTTTATATAACAATCAAACATCCACCGTCAATAAAAAAAATAAAAAAATACTTGATTTAAAAATTTTACATGATACATTGGGTCTTCTAGTACACATAACACATTTATATATTATTGCAGTTATCAACAAGTAAAAAAGGAGAAAGATAATGTCAAAGCTGTTAAATTCTAAAAATCGTCTTTTTATCGTAACATTTGCGGTAACCTTTTTAGTCTATACGTCATTGGTTGCCTATGGCGATACGACGTGGACCAATAGCACAATCGGAAATTGGAATATTGCCGGAAATTGGGACAATGGAGTGCCAGACAGGAATATTGCCGGACAGGAGAATGCTGTTATTGACCCTAATACCGCATCAGATTTTACTGTAACATATAATAGCGGAAATAATATTGATCAATTGACAGTTGCTAATCAAGGCAGCGGAAAAGCCACTCTTAATATTGACGCCTCGTTAGTTACATACGACAATCGAACATTAAAGAATGGGTGTCAGATTAATGTAAACAGTGGCGGTTCCCTTGCATGGGGATCCGGTGTGGTAAATAAATCTATACAGATCAAGGAAGGCTCCACTCTTAACATCAATGGAGGAACGGTCGATAATAAGGATAACTTTACTTATGTTGGCGGATTTAATGGTGACGGCTACATGATGATTACCAATGGAGGCGTGTTTAAAACACGAAAATATATGTCTATTGGATACGGCAAAAATGGAAATTCATGGGCGGCTAAAACTGAGATGTATGTATTGGATGGTGGATATTTTGAATACATTTCCACTTGGGACAGGTTGGAGATTGGTGAAAATATGATTGCCAGCTTGATGGTTAGCAACGCTACGGTTTATGTGAATATTTCCAATGGTCGATTGCTATATGTAGGTGATGCACGCGCGAATGGGGTTCGTGGAATTGGAACAGTTGATGTCTATAATGGCGGTAGTGTAACAAATATGGGCGGACTGGTGCTGGGCACGGGGGATCAATGGTCAACTAAAAACGGAACGGGAACTCTTAATATTGATGGCGGAACATGGGAGCAGTATGCTGATGTAGCCATGGGCGTTACAAATTATGATACAGGCACTATTAACGTTTCAACGAACGGTCTGTTTTTATGTGATAGCACTGTAACTGTGGGAATTGATGGCAAAGGACAGATAAATGTATCGGGGGGCGAACTAATTGTGACAAACTCAACCGGCACAGGGACAATTTTAATTAGTAGTGCATCCGGCACTGGAACGGTAACGGTGACCGGAGGTATGCTTCGCACAGATAAATTATATGCCACTAACGGCGTAAAATCTGTTATGAATATTTTGGGGGGCACACTTGCAATAACCGCCGGTGTTATCTCAAACAATACAACTCTTGCAATTGGTAACGGCACAAATGCAACAACTCTGGCACTGTGGGGGCAGGATACACTTACGGTGCAGGGTGATGTAACATTTAAGAATAATGCTATGTTATCATCAGAAGTTATAGGAACCGGCAATGGAGATTTTAATGTGCTGGATATTCATGGAACATTAACTTTTGATAATAATTCCCTTATTACGGTTAATACAAACAATTATACTCCGGCGCGGGGCGATGAGTGGCGTATAGCACTAGCCGACACTGTTAACGGGCTGCCTGAAGCATCGAGCGGCTTTACTATTCGGATAACTGATGAAGGAAGTCGTCGTGCTGTGGTTGTAGAATTTCCGCCTTTAGGAACTGTTGTTATGATTCGCTAACAATTACTGTTGCATAACAAATCAACATTGTTTCATTAAACAACAGAAACTTACGCAGTGCCATGCTTTACCTTTTGTGAAATTGGAGTTAAAATGTATAAAACAACAATAACTATCTGTATCATTATTTTATTTAGCTCGTTACTTCGTGCTAAAGAATTAACACCTAAGATAAATGGCAAAATGTCTGCATCAATTTCTCTTGATTTGAGAAATCCCATTGAACCGGTAAACCGCCGTGTTCTAGGGCTATGCCTTATGCATCCTCCATTCAACCAAAAGGTGATTGATGCAGTTAAACCTATTCTGGAGGATTCCAGTGTTAGAGTATGGTTGCACAAATGGACCGATAATAATTATATGCAAAATGTCATGAACTTGATTAAACAATGTCAAGTATCAGAAGTCCTATCAATGAGTCCCATGTGTAAGATGAATAATGTAATTGCACAATATAATTCCGAAACGGACAACAATCTGCAACTAACACACCAAACCCCCTTATATCAGCAAAATATGATTAATTCTT
The DNA here is from genome assembly GCA_947311825.1 of uncultured bacterium. Taxonomy (GTDB): domain Bacteria; phylum Verrucomicrobiota; class Kiritimatiellia; order UBA8416; family CAMZLY01; genus CAMZLY01. Next base: position 7,318 of record CAMZLY010000130.1, on the reverse strand, counting down.
TAAACAACCTTAAACATAAAAATTTTCCTGAAGGTTATGGAGTAACAGGTTATGAAATATGGAATGAGCCCCAATATCCACAGAATGGTGCATGGGGAGCAGACGATTATGCGAGATATACATTAGATGTTAGTAAACGCATAAAGAAAGTTGACCCAACGATGGATATTGGAGTTTGTTTACGCCCCAGCCATAAGTGGCCGAATTGGAATCGTGATATGTTGATAGATATTGCAAAAGAAAACCCAAAAGCGATAAACTTTGTGATCCATCATCCGTATGATTTTTTCTGGATTTCAAGTAAAAGTAAAATAGGAACATACTACGCACAAGTGGCCGGCAGCGAACTTCATTATCATCAACTTGAATCGGACATGAAACTACTGCAACAAATTGGCCATGGTCGCTGGAGAATGGCATTGACAGAATGGAATACACATCCTCAGGGATATGCACCCCCAACCAATGTGAGTAGGGACTTACCTGTCGCCATCAATATTGCCGGAGCTATACAAATGTACTGGGAGTTAGGAATTGATAGTGCTCATTACTTTCTTTTACACGGTAAAGTAAAAAATGGAATGATACCTCATTTTGCCATTATCGCAGAAAAAGAAAACGGCGAATTGATTTTTAATCCAACGTATTATGTTTTGAAAATGTATGGCGAACGCTCACACGGAATAAGAATAAAAACAGATTGTATTTCTCCGACATATATCTATCCCAACAAAGATAAGGAACATACTATTTCAATCATAAAAGTGGCTTCAATTTATGATTTCAAAAAAGAAGAACTGAATTTACTTATCATTAATCGTCATCGCGATAAGCCGATTAAAACAGCCATTCAAATCAAGAATTTCCGACCAACCGAAAACTATGCTACGCTTAATATAATTACAGGAAAAAAAACGGAAGCAGAAACAGCAGAAATAAAGAGCAATATAAAAATCCCATTAACTATGAAAAATAATTCACCGTTGGTTATAGATATAGAACCTCATAGTATTAACTCTATAACAATCAAGGGCATTCGTCCTTTAACCGAACGTGAACGAGCGAGTAAATATCTTTGTTTTATAAAGAAGTGGTATATTTGTGGTATCTTTAACACTAAAGAGAGTCTTTATCATGGATTAAATAAGTCTTTACCGTGTTCTGAAGAAAACAGATATCAAATTAACAAAAAATATCGCGGATTTGAAAATTCAGAAGCCAGTTGGACAAAAATCCAAAGTGATATTTCCGGATATATTGATTTCTTTGATCCTCACCGCATATTAGGGCTAGATAAGAAAGTTAGAGAAAATCTTCAAGGGGTAGCTGTATCATATATTTGGAGTTCTGATAAACGAGAAGTTACATTCAGCTTTGGTGCCGATTATTGGGCTATTGTAAAATTAAACGATAAAGTAATTATTGACCAGAGAGAGAACGTCAAAGGTCAACCAGCGGCGGATAAAATTCGATGCCGAGGATTTCTTAAAAAAGGATGGAATAAAATTCTGGTCAGAATTGCCTCTGGCTCTCACGGAATGGGATTTTGGCTCGCAGTTGAAAACAAAGGAGATTTATATTTTGAAAGTTCCTTAACCCAACCGACAGAGCTTCCTCAAAAGGTAATATATTTTCCAACCCAAAGTACTTATATTAACAACTGGAACGAATTTACCGATAAACAAAACCATCAAAGTAAAACATTAGAAATTAGTGCTAATAAAGCTACTGAACGAAGAGCTTTAATTCAGTGGGATCTGAATAAAGACTTAAATTGTAACCATAGTAAGATTAATACCATAATCACACTAAAGAAATCATTTGAGAAATCACCTGGTAGCATAATCTTAGGCCGCATCAATAGTCCATGGAAATCAGATACAACTACTGCCAAAAACCATCCTAAGTTTGATACGACTGTTTTAAGCAAAGCTGTAGAAAAAGATAATTATTGGATATTCCAAGGAAACGAAATAAATAACTTGGTAGAAAAATGGCTTAAACACCCCTCCATGAATTACGGGATTTGGATATCTTCAACAGATTCTCGGGGATACGCAGGAATATCAAACAACAAACACGACCTACCTAAACTAGAAGTATATTTAACTAACTCAAAGGAAAAACAAAAATGCAAATAATCGCAAATCATGCACATTTAATGCCTTCTCCCACAAAAAAATCATGGTGGCCAAAAGGAGATGTAAACATGCTTCTTCAACATCTGGATTATTGTGAGATAGATAAAGTTGTTGTGTTCCCGCCATTTGCGTGTCAAATGAACAATGACATTATAGCTGCAAATAAATGGGCATGGAAAGAAATAGATATACACAAAGATAGGCTTCTTGCTGCCGGCTTGTTTAATCCTGCGGCAAAAGAAGCAAAAGAATTATTAAAAATATTTAGAGATGAAGGCATTAGAAGCTGCAAAGTCCACCCGTCTATTGATAAGCATGATATATCAGACCCTAGGTTTGATGAAATATACGAAATGGCATCTGAATATGACATAGCATTTGATTATCATACTGGTGTTCATGGTTCCCCTCTTTCATCTGCCAAACCTGAAAAGTTTGATGATATCGCATGGAAACATCCCAAACTGAAACTGATTTTTGAACATATTGGCGGAAGGACATATTTTGAGGGATTTTTAGCAATACTGGTCAATCATAAAGATTTAGACAGTAAAAACAGGCCACGAGTATATGGCGGTGTAACAAGTATTTTATCAAAGAAAAATCATGATAATCTGTTTTGGTATCTTGGAATAGAAAAAATAGAAGATGTAATAACTTTTGCATCGTCAAAGAAATTAATTTATGGACTGGATTTTCCTTGGAATAACAAAGAAATAAATAAAGAAGATATAACGCTAATTAAGAAAATGAATATACCGGATAGCGAAAAACAAGATATATTGGGCGGCAATTTAATGAGACTATGCTATGAATAAATATTTATTTAAAACAATAATTACAATCTCATGTTTCATCTTGCTTAATTCTACTAATCTAATCGCACAATATCCTATACTAGTAAATGCTATAGATAAATCACTATTGGAAATATATGACTATTCTGGACCTGTTGCAATAAAACATGGCGAAGTAATTTTTTCCTGGACATCAGAACATTTAAATATTTCAGGAAATATTATTGATAAGAATCTTGTCATTCCTGATAAATCATCCAATAGATATTCCAAAGGATATAATTATGATTCTATTGAGTTTTGGATAAACAAACATCAATACTGTGCCGGCTTTACGGAAGATGGTGATAACTATGTATTATGGTTATATTCCAAAAAAGAACCATCACCTTCCGGCAAACTAAAGCTAAAAAAAACAGCAACCGGGTATGAATTTAAGATATCTATTCCTTGGAAAGAGCTTGATATTATTGCCAAAGAGAATAATACCTTTAAATTAGCTTTTGGAATAAACTCACATGATGCTACAGGAGATAAGGGCTCTCAACTATATATTCCGGAAGACTATGTATGGGGAGATATTTCATCATTTGCTTCAGTGGTTTTAATTAAGAATTATATACCAGGAAAATACCAGTTCGTATTTAGTAAAGAAAAATGTAATATTGAATATCCTGACACTTCCGAGATGCAACAAATAAATGCCAATATAAATATTTCCGAAAAAAAAGGCATAGTTAATAAAAAAGTTCTGGGAGTATGTGCTCATAAACCTCCATGGCCATCCTCCGTTATCAAATCTATATATCCATTTCTTAATAACGGAAGCATAAGAGTATGGGCCAGAGGCAATAAAGATTGGGATTCTCAATGGGGAAAACTGGTAAAGTCAGTTGAGCCAGAATGGGTACTGGGATTTACTGATAATGTCTGGCACCCCGAGAAAGTTAGATATAATACAGCATCAGATAATAACCTGTTTGATTACCAACAACCGGAAGCCATTTTAAAACGATTAAAGTATGTACAAAAAATAACCGATTACAATTTGAGTGCGTATGAAATATGGAACGAACCGGAATTTAAGGTTAACGGAGGCTGGGCTCCTACTGACATGGCCAGATATGTTACCGATTGTTCAAAATTAATAAGAACGAATTTTCCGAAACTTAATATTGGTGCTTTTTTGTGTGATTCAAAATGGAACAAAGAATTCTTAAAGAATATTCCCCGAAACATTATTTCTTTTGTAGATCATCATTATTATAATACGTTTTGGTTTCATGTCGGATATAATGGTGATACCGCTTACACCGGAAAAGTTATTTATACTCCACAATTGAAAAAGAGAATAGATAATGACTTAAATAGTATAAGAAAATTTGCACCTAACCGAATGGATCTGGTTTGCTCTGAATGGGGTATACATCCAAAAACATACAAAGCTCCCTATGATGTATGCCATGATATTGGAGCCGTAATTTATCACGCATCTACAGTTCTAGCATTTATGGATGCAGAACTTTTTAGTGCGCAATTTTTCAAGTTATCCGAACCTAGTATAGAAATGGATCATTTCCGCTTAATAAATCCTTTTTATCCGCAAACAGCCACAGGAAATTTATTACTCTTCCGCTCTTTTGGAGAACTATTTAAAGGAGAACGTATTTTGTTAAATATTAAAGCACCTTATTTCTCCGTAACAGGTATTGAATCAGAAAAATATCCGCATACATTATCCGCACCGGTAATCGAAGGGGCAGCAAGTTTATGGGATGATGAAAAACATTTATGCGTAATTCTACTGAATAAACATATAAAAGAACGAGCAAAAATTAATATAAATGGGCTCAATCGCCAATGGAATATTAAAAACTCATTTGCAATTATTTCAGACAATATTGATTCCACAAATATATTTAAAAAGAAGTTACATTTGACAGGTACTAATCTTGAAATACCTGAACGAAGTGTAGTCTTTATTTTATTTGAGAAGTCAAATATATAGGATTGGCAGTGTGTAAATTCAAAGTTATTAGAGGTACTTACAAAACTACCTGTAGGACCTCGCGAGAAAGATATTAAGTTTATGCTAAAAAAAACAAAACACAAATCAGGCGATGAAATTGTTAACGGTCAGAATTCACTAGATGGATCTGAAAATAACAACCAGAATAATACTATTACAGGAAAAATTACCTTAGACATATTGAGTGACCAAGGTACTTTTTCACCAAGACTTACAGGTGTTTGCCTTGTGCCATATCCGCAGGGAGGCAATCATGCCCTTGGAATATCAGCAGAAGGAATAAAGCGTTCAAAATATTTTATGAATGATAGTGCTGTTAAATTGTGGTATGAGCCTGTACCTGGTGGAAGGGCTGATTATCTGTTGGATATGTATAATAGAGATATCTTTCATGAAGATGATTTCACTCCGGTTGGTCGCACTACTCTATGGGAAGAATATGAACTTTTTCTAAAATCAATTAAACCTTCTGCCGCCTATGTTTTGATAAACCATTTACCAACCATTTTTAAAATTGATAAAGAAAAAGCATTTTATAATAGCCAAACAGATAACAACCTTGATATTCACTCCATACCAAAAGCTCGCGGGAAACAGGCAAAGCTTCTATTAAGCAGATGGCAAGAAATTTCAGATGATAATAGCAAATTAAAAATTAATATATGGAATGAACCGCAATTTGAGACAACCGGCAACTGGGAACCTGAAGATTTTGCACGATATGCAATTGATTGTTCCCTTGAAATTCAAGTTGCAACTCCAGGCGTGGTTACTGTTATCCCTATGCACATGGGGGATATGTCATGGAATGACCGTATGCTTTCCTATATATCCAACACAAAAGTTTCTAATATAGAGATATGTAACCACAATTACGGATTTTCCTGGATTCAAGCGACCAAACAATTTCCACAACTAGGAACTTATTTATCAAGAATGGGTGATATTGCCCGCTCAGCAGAAAAACTATCAGCAGATATTAAATTAGTTAAGAAGTATGGAAAAGGGCTTTGGAAATTTTCTATTTTAGAGTGGAATCTTCATCCCGAAGGATATCTGGGATCATTTAGAGCCGCCAATGATTTGGCCTCAGTCTTTTATCAGTTTAATTTTATTAAATCAATGAGCGATAATGATATTGACGCAGCAACTTTTTTTCAACTGCAAGGTCTCACTCATTTTGCTCTGGCAATTGACGAAAATCTACAATTACAGAATCCGCCTTTTAGACTTTTTGACTGGTTAGGACGTTATGCGTGTGGACATACACGTATTAATGTTGATGTGTCATCTCCTGCCTTTAGCTTCCCACGTAGAGTTTTCCGTAATGAAAACAAAGACCCAAATCTATTTATCGGAGAGTATAATATTCAGTACTTAAGTTCTATGGCTTTCATTAATGATGCGGAACTTAATATATTTGTTGTTAATATGCACCCTGAAAGTAATATGGACATAAAGGTAGATATAAAGAACCATAATATTTCTAATAATGAATGCGAAGTTAGAACGTTAACCGCCGAACTACCTACCCCTATGCCGGAAGCAATAAAAGGTCATGTAAAAATAACACACGCTAAAATTATAAATGGACAGGTGAAGTATAAATTTGAGCGACACAGTCTGAATGTATTACGCATTAAATTGAAATAGTTTCCACGATAGATTTGAAAACATGTATATCAACCAAAATTCTAAAGAAAATATTACAATCGGTATTATTAGTGACCTGCATATCTCTTTAAGTGATTCAACAAAACTTTTAATGACTATTAAGGAAAACAAAAATAAAATTCCTCATCTAGATATGCTGGTTAATCTCGGAGACACTCTGGGCGATACAAACACAAAAATAGAAAGAGAACAGATATTAACCAATATTTCTGAAATAAAGACGTTATTAGATTGTAAAGTAGAACATATAATTGGCAATCATGACCTTGATCATTTATCGAAAGATGAAGTCGCTAAATGTTTATTAAATCCTTCGGTATCAACTTACCGATTTTATGATATTGCAAGTAGCAGATTTTTCTTCCTCGACTTCAATTACAACACTAATGGCAAAGAATATAATACAGGCAACTTTCATTGGAGCGAGGCATTTATTCCTGAACCGGAATTACAATGGCTTAAAAATGAATTGGGTAAATCAAATAAAAAAAATAATATTATTTTTTGTCATCAAAATATTAATAAACCTACAGCTATAGATGCTCCTGTAGAAATCGTAAATAATTATGATGTTTTGAAACTTTTAATGGATAAAAAAGCAACTTTTGTGATACAAGGACATGCACATATTGCATCGCAAAGAAAAGTAGATCAACTAATTATAAAAACTCTGGCAT
>CAMZLY010000129.1 GCA_947311825.1 uncultured bacterium | reverse complement strand
TTGAGGTTTATATTTATTATGGTTGGTTTTGTCAAATTATTTATATAGTCGTTTGGCCTTTTGTGATAAAAACCTGTAGTTATCTTTTCTGATCGTGGTGCCTTCATTGTCAAATATGGTTAGAAGTGCCAGGCATATTTTTCTGTTACCATTTATAAGGTCGCGAAACTCTGCAACGGTGATACCGTTCTCACTTGTAAGTAGTGATTCTATGAGGGCTGTTCTTGTTTTGTTTACTGTTTCAATGTGTAGGTATGCTTTTTCCGATGAAAATATAATTTTGTCCTTTATGAGTTGGGCGATTATCTGTTTGAATTGTTTTTCGTTAATATTAAGTTTCTTTTCGAGCTCTTTTAGTTCGGGGGCTGTTGGGACTTTCATCTTTTCTCCACATTTTTTGATGAATGTGGCAAGTTGTTGTGGTTTTTCGTTTGTTGTATTGCATGTTTTAGGGTAGCCGGGAATTGTGCAGAGGGTTCCATTTTGTTTTATTTTGTTTTCTGCTTCTAGTTGGGTAAGCAACTGCTGAATAAGGGCTTTTTTTGATTGTTCAGGGATATCGCCTAGTTGTAGTGCAATGGAAATCTCTTGCTTAGTTATGGGGGTGGTAGTGTATGGATTGTTTGTATAGAATTTTGTTATTGTATCAATAATATTCTGTTTGAGTTTGTTGAAGGTGGTTGTACTTAATAGTATAGTGTCTGTTTCTGGATCTAAATAAATAATGTCGGATGTAATGTTGTTGAGGTTGGCTTTGAGTTCATCGGTACTAAAGTTTGTTGCTGTTGCAATTTGATTTAATGTTACGGCGTTGGTGTGTGATTTTACTTTTTGTGATATTAATTCCGGGATGCCGTTATTATCAAGTTTGCGTAATGCATCGGTAACGGTCGTGCGTCTTTTTTTATGGTGAAGCGGTGTGATGTCTAAGATGTAGCCCCCGCCGATAGTTTTGTTTCCTGAAGATGAGCGTATAATAAAGCGATCTCCATGTCGTAGAATAGTTGGTATAGGTAGTTTTAATTGTGAAAATGCGGTTTCTCCACCATGTAGGATGTCGGTGGTTAGGATATTGATATTTACTTTGAGGTTGTAGTCTCCGCTTTGGAACATTATATCTGAGTGTGAGCGTAGTGTTGTAAGTTGTTGGTTGAGAGATATTGATACATCTATCATATCGGTTGTTTTGAGGATTCTGTCGGATATAAGCATGCCGCGTTTTAGGTCGTTAGCTTTGATTCCAGAGAGATTTATGGCAGTTCTATCTCCGGCAGATATGGACATAACTTCTTCTCCAAAACGTTGAATACTCTTTATGCTTATTTTTTCATTATTACCCGGTAGTAGATATATTGGAGTCTCTTTGTTTAGATATCCGTTAAGTGCTGAGCCGGTAACGATGGTTCCAAATCCCGGTTTGCTAAAAATTCTATCTATAAACATACGAAAAGGGCCCGTTGCCGGACGTTCTTCTAGTTGGTTGCTTATTTGGTCAATTATCGCAATAATATCTTTGATGCCGGATTTTGTTACGGCTGATGCTTTGATGATCTTGGCGGGGGGCAAAGATGTTGATTTGATATATTCAAGTATGGCGGCTTCTATCTCTATGAGTTTCTTGTTATCAACAAGATCAGTTTTGGTTATAACTATTAGTATCTGCTTGATGTCTAGCAGTTCCATAATGTTGATATGTTCGCGTGTCTGCGGCATGATGCCTTCATTTGCGGCAACCACTAGCAGTCCCAGGTCAATTCCCATGGCGCCTTCTACCATAGTGTGGATAAAATCTTCGTGTCCCGGCACATCAATAATGCCGATAGTGTTGCCGGATGGCAGGGTAAGGTGGGTGAACCCTAGGTTGATGGTAATGCCACGTTCTTTCTCTGCTTTGTGGGTGTCGCAATCGAAGCCGGTTAATGCTTTTATGAGTGCTGTTTTGCCGTGGTCTACATGTCCGGCTGTTCCGAGAGTTAAATGTTTCATTTAGTTATAATATGGCGGTTCTTGTCTTGCGATACTGGAGTTTTCTTTTGTGATATTTTCCGGCGGTTCAACGCGTTGACTTCGGGAGTCAATTAGTTTTGATAGATAGTCGGCTATATCACGATCATATTCTGAGTCTAGTCCTACTTTTATCAGTTGCTTGGTTACATTGCTTAGACCGGTGCTACCAGCTTCTGCTTCTTTTGCGTTACTGAACCTGTTAGCCGGATCTGGAGCGATCATTCGGCATATAATATTATATAAGTCTTTGTTTTCTAGCACATCGTCGGGGAGTATTTTGTGGAGGTTATCAGAAAGTGTCATTTTGAATTGAACGAGCTCTTTCTCTGTATCCGGTATAAGTTCAGTGAACCTGTTTCCGGCTAGCATTTTTATGCTTACTAGTCCTAAGCTATATAGATCTGACGGGATATTGCAAGGTTCTTTGCGATGTGCCTCTGGTGACATATATCTAAGTGAGCCTAGCAGGAATGTTAAGCGTTCGCCTACTTTTACTGCTCTACCAAAATCGACGAGTCGGACATTGCCGAGTTTATCAATCATTATATTGGCTGGTTTTACGTCATAATGTAGAAATCCTATTTCATGTAGTCGTTCTAGGCCGCGCAGTACTCCACGCATAATATGAACCACCAGTCCTGGTTGCAGGCAGTGATGACCATGAACAATTCTGAAAATTGTCCGTTTGAATTGATCACATTCCCAGTCTTGGCTTTTATTATGGACAAATGAAACCAATTCGCTTGATAATAGGTGGTGTAGGTCAATGCCGTCAATAACATCCATTTCCACATATCCGATACCGTAAGTTTCTTCGTATGTATGCGTTGCGGCAAGGGTTGTGGTGTTTAGGTGTTGGAGTTTGGATACTTGAGATGCTATTCGCCCCATGTCTGTCCAATATTCCTTTGGATTACGATAAATGGATGGGTTCATGACTTTTATAGCTCGTTCCGTAACACAGCCTCTTGCACCGTGGTGTTTACCCAGCATTACGGCACCTTGTCGACCATGCCCTAATTCTCTAATAAATTGATATGTTCGTGGATAGTGGATATGTCCTGCTGAAAGAATTTTTTCGTAATTCTGTTGCAATTCAGCCATTTCGGTGTTTGCCGTGGCGTCGTTTTCGCCTGGGGTAACTACCGGTTGATCCATAAGGTTAATACGGGCAACATTATTGTCTGGGTTATGGGAGTTCATTTTGTGTATAGATATAACTATGCGGCATGTGTGGGGATTGCACGGGGCAGAGCCCCGTGGTGCGAAAACTTCTATTTGGAAGCAAGTTTTATGCTTTTAATAATAATTGTTTCCACTGGGACATCGCCCGGTTTAGTTTTTGTTTGCCCAATTTTATCCACTATATCTAAGCCTTCGGTAACTTTACCGAATACGCAGTAGCCGAAACCTTGAGCTGTTTCGTTTTTATGATCAAGAAATTTGTTATCGACAAGGTTGATAAAAAACTGGCTTGTTGCACTATCAACTACAGATGTACGTGCCATTGCTAGTGTGCCGCGCTCGTTGCTTACATCTGATTTAGCTTCGTTTTTGACTGGTGCATGAGTTTTCTTTTGTTGCATTGCTTCAGTGAAGCCGCCACCTTGGATCATAAAGTTTTTGATTACGCGGTGGAAAATTGTTCCTGTGTAGTAGTCCTCTTCAATATATTTGAGGAAGCTTTTTACTGTTAGCGGTGCTTTGTCGGGCCATAGCTCGGCTTTAATTGTTCCTTCTGATGTTTCGATTATGATTACTGGGTTTGCTTTTTCCGTGGGCATAGGTGGTACCTTTATGTTTATTTTTTCTTTAATTTTGTCAGCAGCAAGTGCTTGGCTGAACGATAGAACGGTGCTTATTAAAATAATAGCTGGAACTATTTTTTTCATTTTTTACCTCTTTAATCTATTTATTTAAAAGTAATAATCCATATATTGTATTTTCGGGGAGTTAATTGCAAGATTTTTGTGTATTCATGGGTTGTGTTTTTTGGCGAAAGCGTGGTATCGTTACATTTTTATGCGTAAATTAATCAGGAGAAATATAAATGGCTGACTGGCGTAACAATATGGATAGCTTTTTTAAAGAGAGAAATGAAAAAAAAAGAAATAAAGATATAACTGATTTTACACGTTTTGTTAGTGAAACAGCTATGCCGGCTTTAAAGGAAATACGTGAGCAGATGGAAAAGCATGGGCGTGATGTTGCTATTAAGGAAACAGTTTCTTCTTTAACTGCAAGAATAAGTTATCAAGGAAAAGAGGAGTTAGTGTATGGGATTTATGGACGAACTTTTCCAAATGGGGTGTTGCCATATGCGGAAGTTAAATTTCGTGAACGTAATGGATTAAAGATCGCTAAGGTCGAAAGCATGATACGAAGTGGTAAGCCTGATTATAAGATGAGTGATGTTACTATGGATGAGGTTATTGATAGTTTTCTCGGACATTATATGCGGGTTGTTAAACCTAGTTAAATTGAATATATTTTTGTAAAAAAATGATAGAATACTTGACTTTTATGATGTAAAAGTGGGAAACTCTTTCGGCAAGTCGCAACCTCTGCAATATTTGAATGGCGGGGGTTGTGTTTTGATAATATTATTGTATTGAGAGGTTAGTGTGAAAAACGATTTTATAGATTCTTTTATGGATAATTTTCAGTATGAGGGGCTGACATTTGATGATGTTTCGCTGGTAACACAATATGCAGATTTTCTTCCTGATTCAGCAAATATTACTAGTCGTTTGACCTCACGGATTAGTGTTAATGTTCCTTTTGTTAGTGCGGCAATGGATACTGTTACCGAGTCTGAAATGGCCATTCAAATGGCGTTGCTGGGTGGAATTGGTATTATTCATAAGAATTTGTCCATGAAAGACCAAGCTCGACAGGTGGCTGATGTTAAGCATCATTTGCATGGATTGATTAGAAATCCGATTGTTTTTCGTGATACTGATACTATTGAGCATGTTGAGTCGGAAAAAGAGCGTAAGGGGTATCGTTTTAGCGGTTTTCCTATATTAGATGAAAACAATAAGCTTGTCGGCATGCTGACCTCAACGGATTTTAAGTTTGCTGATGATAAGTCAACCTTACTTCGTCATGTTATGTCAAAAAATGTGGCGGCCTCTCCTGCGGATACTAATGTGCAACAGGCGTATGACATAATGATTGATCGTCGTATAGGTAAGTTGCCGTTGGTTAAGGACGGTGAACTTGTGGGGCTATATAGTTTTAATGACGTAAGCACGTTGGTTCGCAATGTTAAACCATTTTATAATCGTGATGATCGATATCGGTTACGGGCAGGTGCGGCAGTTGGGCCTGGTGATTATGAGCGAATTGCAGCATTAGCTGCGGAATCTGTAGATGTTGTTGTTGTTGATAGTGCACATGGGCATTCTGCCAATATTATTGATACTGTTAAGTGGATTGTTAAGAATCATCCTGAAATTGATATTATTGCTGGTAATGTGGCAACAGCGGATGGAGCTTTGGCGTTGCGTGATGCTGGGGCACATGCGGTTAAGGTTGGTATCGGTCCTGGGTCTATCTGTACAACGCGAGTAGTTTGCGGTGTTGGCGTTCCGCAGATAACGGCGGTCTATGATTGTGCAAGGGCTCTTGTTGGCAGTATTCCTGTTATTGCTGATGGTGGTATTCGTCATTCAGGTGATGTACCGAAAGTTATTGTTGCAGGTGCTGATACTGTTATGCTCGGTTCGATTTTAGCGGGTACAGAGGCTAGTCCTGGCGAGAAAATTTTACATCAAGGCCGCCAATATGTAGTTTATCGTGGTATGGGTAGCTTGACCGCAATGCGTGAGTCTGCTGGCAGTCGTGAACGGTATAGCCAGTCGAAAACTTCTGAAGAGGAGTTAGTGCCACAGGGTATTGAGGGTATTGTGCCTTATTCTGGTACTGTACAGAAAGTTATGACGCAGTTTTGTGGCGGATTACGGGGCTCTTTGGGATATTGTGGTTGTAAAACTATTCCTGAATTGCAGGCGAATGGTAGGTTTGTACGAGTTTCTATTGCTGGATTGCATGAGGCACATCCACATGATATTAAGATTATGAAGGAAGCACCTAATTATAGATCTTAAAACAGTGAATAGGGAATAGTGAATAGGGAACAGGGAATAGGGAAATGATATGAGTGAAGTTGCAGTGAATATGATTTTTAATATTGTTGGTGGATTGGCTATTTTTCTGTTGGGCATGAAAAATATGTCTGAAGGGATGCAGGCTGTTGCTGGTGATGGGTTGCGTAGAATGATTAATGCTGTTACCAATAATCGTTTTAAGGCCTGTGGCATGGGGGTGTTGGTTACTAGTATTGTTCAGTCAAGTTCTGTAACAACAGTTATGGTTGTTGGGTTTGTAAGTGCGGGCTTGATGTCGCTGACTCCGGCTATTGGTGTTATTATGGGAGCCAATATAGGAACAACAGTTACTGCTTGGTTGCTGGTATTGAAGATTGGTAAATGGGGGCTGCCTATTCTTGGTATTGCTGCATTCTTCTATATGTTTGCAAAAAAAGATCGTTTACGATATATCGGCATGGCTATTATGGGCGTTGGTATGGTCTTCTTCGGGCTGGAAATGATGAAGAGCGGATTAAAGCCCATGAAAGATATGCCAGCTTTTATTCATTGGTTTTCCATGTTTCAGGCAGAAACTTATTTCGGGACGCTTAAATGTGCTTTGGTCGGGTGTTTATTGACATTTATTGTGCAGTCTTCTTCTGCTACTGTTGGTATTACTATGGGGTTGGCTTCAAATGGTATTATTGGCTTTCATACAGCGGCGGCTTTGGTTTTGGGTGAGAATATTGGTACTACAATTACTGCATTACTGGCTTCAATCGGGCGATCTACGGATGCTAAGCGTGCTGCATATTCACATACAATATTTAATATTTTGGGCGTGTTATGGGTTACGGCAGTTTTTTACTGGTATCTCAAGTTGATAGGCTTTGTTTTGGGAAATGATCCGGGTACTCTGGTAATGGTAAATGGGGTTGAAACATATCCATATATTCAGCGTGGAATTGCCTTTGTTCATTCAGGTTTTAATATTACTAATACATTATTGTTCCTGCCGTTTGTTCCATTTCTGGCAAAAATAGTGACAATGCTTGCTCCTGATAAGGTTACAGATGAAATTGCTCATTTAGAGTATTTGGATACTAGCATAATTGATTCACCTGTACTTGCCATTCAAGAATCGCATACTCAAATTGTTCGCATGGGTGAACATGCGTATGAGATGATGGCAATGTTAAAGACGGCTATCACCTCAAAAGAAATAGACGAAGATTTAATACGTCGCATTCTTCATCGTGAGGAGGTGCTTGATGAAGTACAGAAAGAGGTTGCAGAATTTTTGGGCCATATGTTTGAGGGTAATATGACTGCTGATTTGGTTGAAAGTTGCCGTATGCAACTTCGTATGGCTGATGAGTATGAGTCGATAAGTGATTATTTGGCGATAATTATGAAGCTTCATTTAAAAGGTAAAAAGACCGGTGTACGCTTTACTGAGGATGGGTGGAAAGATGTATTGTCGCTACATGATAAAACGGCAGATTATTTAGAGCTGGTTAATTCTTGTGTTGACCAAGAACGTGGAGATGGGCTTACTAAAGCTCGAGTGAGCGGTGATGCTATTACTTATGAAATGAAAGAAGCACGCGATAGGCATCTTGACCGTTTGGCAGACAAGCTGACCGAACCGCTTGCGAGCCTTATTTTTATTGATATGCTAAATGCGTATCGGCGCGTTAAAGATCATGGTTTGAATATTGCAGAAGCTGTTGCTGGGGAGAAGTAGCGGCTTTAGCGGAAGGGCGGCTTTAGCGGAAGGGCGGAAGGGCGGAAGGGCGGCTTTAGCGGAAGGGCGGCTTTAGCGGAAGGGCGGAAGGGCGGCTTTAGCGGAAGGGCGGAAGGGCGGAAGGGCGGAAG
>CAMZLY010000128.1 GCA_947311825.1 uncultured bacterium | reverse complement strand
TGGCGGTGATGGTTATTAAGTGGTCTGACGGTAGTTTTATGGAAGATCAAGATGACTGGTGGATGGCCGGTATTTATCGTGAAGTTTTTCTTTATTCGCAGGACACCGTTTCTATTAGGGATGTTTTTGCCGTAGGGACACCGGATAAGGAGTTTAAAGATGCTGAGCTTTCTCTTAAGGTTCGTGTGAATTTTAATGGTAAACCGCAATTAGGCTGGAAAATAGAAGCTAAACTGTTTGATGCAAATAAAAATAATGTTTTAGGTGATAATTTGCAGTTTGAAGTGCCTTTTGATGATCAGGTGGGGTATGAGAATTATGGGCATTATGTTCAGCATGTTGTTCCTGTGTCCGCTCCGGTATTATGGAGTAGCGAAAATCCATATCTTTACACTTTGGTGATTTCGCTTTATGATCCAACAGGTAAAGTGGTTGAAGCAACCTCTTGTCGTGTTGGGTTTCGGCGGGTAGAATTGAAGAACAGGGAAGTTCTTATTAACGGTAAGGCCGTGCTATTTAAGGGTGTTAATCGGCATGATCATGATGATACTTACGGAAAAACTGTATTTGAAGATATGTTGCGTGCTGATATTGAGCGCATGAAACAGTTTAATTTTAATGCTGTTCGTACATGTCACTATCCTAATGATGCTTTGTTTTATGATCTTTGTGATGAATATGGAATGTATGTTATTGATGAAGCGAATATAGAGACGCATCATTATGGAACCCTGCCTACATCTGATGCACGTTGGACAAATTCATTTCTTGACCGTGGTATGAGAATGGTTGAACGTGACAAGAATCATCCTTGTGTTATTTTCTGGTCACTTGGTAATGAATCAGGTTATGGCTGTAACCATGATGCTCTTGCCGGCTGGATTCGTGGATATGACAGCTCACGGCTGTTGCATTATGCAGAGGCGGCACTATTACCGTTTGTGAGTAGTAGTGGTGAGGTTCGTCACGGAACAGAGGTTGCTCCGGTGGTATCCGATGATGAAGGTATTTTATGCCCAGAGATTGAAACCAAAGGATTTGGTGTTCGTGCTACTGATGTTGTCTCCCAGACGTATATAGCTGTTGATACTATCAGGAAATGGGCTGAGAACACTCAAGATTATCGCCCTTTTATTATTTGTGAGTATTCTCATGCTATGGGTAACAGTAACGGTTCTTTAAAAGAGTATTGGGAGGCTTTTGAGGAGTGTCATGGATTGCAAGGAGGCTTTATATGGGAATGGGTCTCGCATGGAATTATAAAGAAAAGCGGTGAGGAAACAATCAAACCGGCGGCAGAGAAGTCGGACACAGCGGCGACTATTGCTGATAAACAGCATGAATGTCGTTTACCGGGAGGAAAATATTATTGGGCTTATGGTGGCGATTTTGGCGATTCTCCGCATGATTCCGATTTTTGTGTTGATGGTATTGTCCTGCCTGATAGAACACCAAGTCCCGCTATGTTTGAATTTAAGAAGCTTACCCAGCCTATAGGCGTAACTGCTATATCTCTGACTGATGGAAAATTTAGTATCAGAAATAAGCAATATTTTACTGATCTATCTTGGTTAGAAGGAAATTGGGAACTTATGCGGGATGGCGTTCAGGTGGATGCAGGGGCATTACCAGAGCTTGATATTGATGTTGATGCTGCGATGGAAGTTACTGTGCCTATCAATCAAGAGTTATTAGATGAAGAAGCGGAATATCATATTAATTTCCATTTTGTTACTAAGTTGACAACCTCTTGGTGTGTAAAAGGGCATGAAGTCGGTTGGGAGCAGTTTACACTTCCGGTTCACAAGCAATCTGTCGATAGCGAAGTTTTGTCAGCGGTTGTTAATAATGTTACCTGCGAAAAGAACGATAAAGAAGTTGTTATTTCATCTGGGAAGATTCAACTTGTAGTTTTTAATGAAGGTGCGTCAACTAAAGTTAAATATGATGGAGTGGAAGTGGTTAGTAATGGCCCTGAGCTACAGATTTGGCGTGCATGTACTGATAATGACGGTATTCGTGCTTGGTCTGGACAGGTTAATAAGCCGCTTGGGCAGTGGCTGGCTGCCGGGCTGAATAAGCTGGAGGTGATATCATGTATATCTAAAGTTGTTGAGGCATCTGATTCTGTAACTGTTGAAATAGAGAAAGTCAGAGTTGGCAGTGATTCAGCATTGAAATTTACACATCTGCAACGCATTACAGTAACCTCTGACGGAACTATTGAGGTTGAAAATAAAATTATTGCCGATGAAGGATTGCCGTCTTTGCCACGTATAGGGGTAGTACTTAGTGTTGCGGAAGGTTTTAATAATCTTGAATGGTTCGGTAGAGGGCCGCATGAAAATTATATTGACCGTAATGCAGGTACACCGATTGGACTTTATAGCGGAACCGTTGCTGAACAGTATGTGCCATATATTCTACCACAGGAACATGGTAATAAGACAGAAGTACGTTGGCTTGAGCTTGGAAATGGGGAGTCGGTAATTAAGTTTACTGCTGATCCTGTGTTTGAGTTTTCTGCCAGACACTTTTCTTCAGAAGATCTCTTTGCGGTTAGTCATACATCTGAATTGGTACCGAGAAAAGAGACCATGCTGAGTATAGATTGTATTCAGCGTGGTGTAGGAACCGGTAGTTGTGGTCCGCAAACTCTTGAAAAATATTGTGTTGAGCCGGGTGAGTATAATTTTAAGTATAAAATAGTCATTAAATAGGCTGTTTTATTACCTTGATAATTATATGTTAAAGTAATATTATCCGAAAGTTGTTTTAAGAAACGGAAAAGACGGGGGTTTATGAGAGTTGTTATAATAGATGATGATGATGCTTTGGCGAATGCATTAAGGCTTTTGCTTGAGCTGAATGATTATGAGGTCACGACGTTTACTGATGCAAAAGATGCGGTAGCATCGGTTGAGGCTGGCGATTATGATTTTGTGCTTGTTGATTATAAAATGCCTGGTCACGATGGTGTTTGGTTTATGGAAAATACAAATGTTCCTACCTCGACAAGAGTTATTTTAATCACTGCCTATGTGAACCGCGATGTGATTAAACGAATGTTTGCACTGGGTGTGTCAGGCTATCTTATTAAACCATTTGATGAAGATGAATTGCTTCGTAATCTTAGCTTTTTCTCGTCTGACGATGCATCCCAGCCAACTGATGGTGTGTAGTATTAATGTGGTGAAGTGTTGGGTTATGAAGTTAACTTAGAGATTGCCATGTTGAGTTTTGATACTTCTTTGAGTATACGTTGTATCCGTCGGTAATTTTTTATCCATTCTCTAACCTCCTCTATCATATCTTTTGGTACATATACAGTATGAGTTTTGCCATTAACAGATACGGTTAACTGATGTGCAATATGCCCGCCACGCCTTGCAGTAACAAGTGAGCCACGCATCATCGAACCAAGTTCACTAAGCTTTTTCAGCCAAGCATCTCGCCGTTGAATTAATTTTGCTGTTGATATTTGTCTTTTGTATTGCATGTTTTCTCCTAACTAAGCTATTTAGCTTAGTATAATGACACAAAAAAAGACAATGCGGCACAAATGGCGGACGGGGGAGTAGAGTAGTGATATCTGTTTTAAGTAGGCTATATGACAGAATTATTGTTGATCGCCGCTCGTTGGCATGGTGTTACATTTATCTGTCTCGCAAGCTCGAAAGAAAAATGTAACGTCATGTTGGCATCTTGAACTTTGTGCTTGCTACGCTTCGCTGAAGAAGACATAGCTCTCATTTGTCCCATAATTCCAATTAAAGCACTGGGTGTGTGTGCCTGCACATGCCGTTTTAACTTTTATTAAAACGCTCTTTATATGCCCATAGCCCTACTGCTGGGTTGGAAATGTAGAATATTTCTTCTCCATCAGGCATGGTGTTAAAGCCGTCGTCAAGTTCTTCTGGGTTATAGCGTTTTGTCATTTCTGCGAGATCGGCGTATTTAAAGTTAACGCTTTCTATTTCTTCTTTGGTTAGGTGTCCTGGGCAGTAGGTTATGCTGAAACGATCTTCTGATGAACCATGAACCAAATGTGCGGCGGCACTCAGGTTGGATGCGAGGTCGTCATTGTTTTTTAGGGCATCCATAACTGCTGGTGTTCCAATATAGCCATATTTGCGTATGAGTTTATCAATTTCACCATCTTCCCCGAACTCTTTTACGGCAGGTGCTAATACGATTAATTCGCCTTCATCGGCAATTGCCATGCGAGTTCGATATATGCTCTTGTTACCGAGCCAAGTGCTTTTAAATTCTGATGGATCAAGATAGACCACAACTTTCTTTAATGGTTTATCCAACATTTCAAAATTCACTTTAAGTGCGAGTTCAGATGCAAGATTAAAGCACTCAATATCATCACCGATAAAAAGTCCGCGTGTAACAAGTTTACCTGATTCTGCACGCCCAACAACGGTCTGGATATAGATGATAGGCATATCGGCAATGAAATTGTCTGATGCGTAGTTAAGGATACGGCGGACAGGTGTGTCGGCTCGTCCCATCATGCGTTCCATACCGTAGGCTGCGCCCACAAAATGACTTTTGTTGATTCCTTCTGCACCGCCGGTGCCGACAAAGATGTTTTTGTTGTAATTTGCCATACCGACTACTTCGTGTGGAACAACTTGTCCGGGGGAAAGAATTAGGTCGTGTCCACCTTCTACCAATAGTCTTCCTACTTGGGCGGGCCAAGGGAAATCAACTGCACCGCCGGAAGTTTCTTTTACGAACTCGGCAGGAACAGTGCCGACATCAACAGTACCATTACGCCAGTCGTGAACACGGAAAAGGTCATGTGGTACTCCTTCGAACATGGTGTCTATTTCGTCGTCGGTCATTGCTACGTGAGTTCCAAGAGCGGGCAGGATGTCTTTTATTTTATCGCCATAATATTTATAAGCCATACTGGTTAGTTCGCCGGCTCGCGAATGAAAACGGGTAAAATCAGGTGGTACTACCAGAACTTTGTTGCGTTCACCAATTTTGTCTAGTGCCTCGTAGAGGCCTTTTTGTAAATCTTCAAGTGATAAAATGGTCTCTTCTGATCCGATACTGTAATATAGCATTATAATGTCTCCCTTTAGAGTTGAGAAATAAATCAATAAAAAAGAATACTACTTGATAAATTGAGCATTTGCAAACATAAGAGTTAAAAGATTATGGCAGAATCATTTAATGACAGAATTATTGTTGCTCGCCGCTCTACGGAAAAGATTATATGGCAGAATCATTTAATGACAGAATTATTG
>CAMZLY010000127.1 GCA_947311825.1 uncultured bacterium | reverse complement strand
TATTATCAACGATATTTCTGTGTCATTACCGGGGCGAGTGCGTCCGTATGACGGAAATTCGCTTATTGCTGTTTCTGATAAAAGTATTGTGCGTATTTCGTTAGATACTTTTAAGGTGGAACAAATGATTACCGGACTGGTTCATCCTATGGGGTTGGCGTGTGATACTAACGGATTGATTTATGTAGGGGAAATGGCACCGGTACATCAAGTGAAAGTTTTTAATTCTAAAGGTAAGTTGTTACGCACCATAGGAAAATATGGAAAACATAAGTTAGGAGCATTTGATATTGATAATTTGGAAAGCCCGATGGGTCTTGAGATTGGTCCGCATGGTAATTTATGGGTGATGGAGCATAATGACAATCTGAAACGAGTTAGTGTTTGGGATAAGAACGGTAAATGTATTAATCAGGTCTTGGGACCCACCATATATGGTGGCGGTGGTGATATTGATCCACATAATGAAAATCGTTTTTTCTACATAGGCAAAGAGTTCATAAGAAATCAGGAAACGGGCGAGATAAAACTTGTTGCCATTAATTGGCGACGTGATGAGCAGGTGCTTTTTGCGGAAGACGAATCATTGGAGAATGCGGCACCGGCATTTCCTTTTTATAATCACGGAAAACTATATTTTGCGCAGGCTCAATCTGCACATCGTGCGTTAATGAATACGGTTTATTTATATGATGATATGATTTTGCGACCGGTTGCCGCAATGGGAACAACGCCGGACATTGTTAGAAGGCAACTGGGTGTTTCTATTGATCCGGTCTTTAATTTTGCTCACAGCATTAAGAAATGCATTGAGGATCGACCCGGAATCAACTGGTCACGTAATCCTGATCCGGCGATGGGAAAAACACGCTGCGGTGTTCGCTGGAGTGGTCAGATTGATATTCCGGCCGATGGCAATTATGAGTTCGAATTATATTGTTGGCCGAAAAGTAGGTTGCAGATTGATGGGAAAACCGTAGCTGAGAAAAAGAATAACCACGATCTTGATATAACAGGAACTGCTGTTTTATCAAGAGGTCGCCATGATATCAGCGTTGAGTTTGAGTCATACAGTGGAAAGATAGGGTACATTTCATTAAATTGGAAATGTTCTGGAACCAAGATGACATCTGTTCCTGTATCAGCATTTTATGTTTCATCTGCCACGAATGCCGCACATGGTCTTACTGCTGAATACTTTGCTGCAGGGCGCGAACAGTATCTTTTTGCATGGACGGATATGAATGATGACGGGGCGGTGCAAAACGATGAAGTACAAACATCAAGCTTACCTTTTAATGGGTCGTTGCCGGAATATATTACCGGCAACTGGCAATTTAGGATAAACAATAAATTTGAGACTGCCGCCCAAACTCAGCGGATAGACGGTAAACTCGGCATGTTCTTTTTTAAGGTGAAATCTGTAACTAAGCAGGGATATCCCATATATGAAATGCCGGAAAGAATATTAGATTTTCCGTATAATGATTGTAGTGCAACATTTACTGATAGAGATGGTAACGCCATTACGCTGTCCGCGTACCTTTCTAGTTTTAATTCAGACGGAAGGATCAATTGGCGTTATATTAATCGGTGGCCGGGATTGCATGCCGGTCATGACACACAGGCTCGCGGCGATGAGCCTGGAATGTTGATTGCAACGACACATTTTCTGGGATCGGCTGTTGTTAGTGATGATACAGGTGAACTGTTTTGTTTTGAGGGTAATCTGGGTGCTACGTATTTTATGACCGTGGACGGTTTCTATGTTGATCAAGTATTTAAAGACATTCGGCGGGGATTGGCGTGGCGAATGAATAAGCCGCCGCCAGATGATATCATGCAGGGATTGTCACTTGATGATGAACATTTTGGCGGTTCTTTTCAAAAGGTTAGAGGAGATGATGGTCGTGATCACTATCGCTATGTTGTTGGAAAAACATTTTGTTCCGTAGTGGATTTGAAGGGGCTGGACAGTATTAAACGATTCCGGGGCGGGAGAATCAAAGTTACCGCCAAGCAGTATGAAGAGGCTGTAAAATTACGACAGCGCAGGGCGGTGAAAAGCAGTGAAATCAAACGCTATAACATTCATTATGCTGAAAATATTAATATTGATGCAAATATTAATGACTGGTCTGAGATGGATAGAATTGATGATTTTGCATTGTGCTATGACAGCACCAATCTTTATCTGCTGTTTAATGGAAAAGATAATAATGCCGCTTTTACCAATGCGGCAACGGCGGATAATTATCAGGAAATATTTCGTACTGGAGATGTGATTGATTTAAAGTTGCAGACAAAAGGCAATGTTGACCCATTGCGTGAAGATGCTGCCCTTGGAGATATCAGATTAAGTTTCGCTACAGTGGGTGGACAAGTTCAGGCTGTATTATACGACTATGTTGTACAGGGAATTTCAAAAGCAAAACGACTGCCTTTTTCATCCCCTTGGCGGACGGTATATATTGATAAAGTCGAAGTATTAAAGTCCGTAAAGATTGCCACAAAAAGAAATGGTAACAACATCATTTTAGAGGCGGCTATACCGCTTAAAGATATACATCTTAATCCTGCAGTCACGCCAAAAATCAGAGGTGATGTCGGCAGAGTTCTTTCTGATAAATCAGGGACACGAGCGGTAGAGCGTAAATATTGGAGCAATAAGAATACAAAGCTTGTTTCCGATGTTCCGTCCGAAGTTCAGTTGCAGCCCAATTTATGGGGATATTTAAAGTTTGTAAAAAAATGAAATAAGGAAAACAATGAAGTATAAGAATGATATTCCATTTATGGAAAAGGGTATAGATTGTGATCAGTTAAATTTTTCAGGCGGGCGTCTTGCTGCATCTATTGCTCGTCACGGCGGACTAACGAGGATATTTTATTTTGGAGAACAGCCGAACGGGCATAATAAAATATACAGCGGCGACCCGTTATCTTCCTGGGGAAAGTTGTTTCGGATATATGCTGTTATTGATGATAAAATGTACTATTTGACATTTTCATCAACCTCGTTGTTTACATATGGTTACAGCAGTATATTTTCGGTAGGTGGAGTGAAATTGCAGCATGAGATGGTGTTGCTGAATGATACGCTTGTTTATCGTGTTGTTGTTAAAAGAAATCCTGACAATAAAACTATTCGGTTAAAGTTGTTACACAATGATGAGCAGGGGCATGTTGCCTGCACCGGACGCGTGTGGTCTAAATATAAACCGGCACCGAAGCAAAATACATTAATTGCCAGTGCTGTGGAGGTTAAGCCTGAGAATCGTTGTGATGAAGCAGAGGGACTTACCCAGTGTAATGCTTTCGGTTATGAGGAACCGGAAAAAACTGAAATATGGGTTGGTGTTTCTTCCGATTTGCCGTTGTCTTTCTATAAAACACCGGACGTTTTTAATAAAACATATATGGAAACTGATTTGGTGAAAGGTAAGGCAACAATCTTTGTTTCATTTTCAACTAGTCGGCGGAAATTGGTTAATCGCATAAAAAAATTACAGAGTTCAGTTTGGGAAGAGACCGACAGTTTGATATCATCTTATAAGCAAAGAAAGCGCAAACAAGTAAAAATAGAAATGCCGGAAACTCCGGTGGTTCAATCTTGTTTGCAAACTGTATCGCCATTGCTCGATTCATTAAAAGTTTCAGATATTCCCGGCGGAATGCGGGCGGCAGATGCACATTATTGGATTTGGGGCTGGGATAGTATGGTATATTCACACACCACTCTAATTACCGGACAACATGAGTTTGTTTTAGAGATGCTGGAATTTTATCGCAAAACAGCCCATCCTGAACTGGGTATTTTTCACGCTTTGAGCACCACCGGAAATCCTATAATGGCAATGGCACCGGCGGCACAGTGCCTCTATGCAACTATGTTATATTACTACTATACCTTTACCGGTGATAAAGACGGACTCAAAGAATATTACCCGTTTGTTGTTCAACTATTGCAACGGGCTGCTAATGATGAGGTTGATGGAAGCGGGCTGATAGAAGGCATATCGCTTTATCCGGATTTTCCTGAACATGTAGATCAGACCGGAGATGATATAAGCACCTTTAATAACAGCATATATTATCAGGCGTTAAAAGTAACAACGGTTATGGCGAACATATTGGGTGACAGAGAGTTTGGCGATGAATGTTCTGTTCGGGCCGAGCGTTTACGCAAAGGCTTCATGAAGCATTTTTATGATCGCAAGCAGGGCTATTTTGTGGATTCCGTCTCATCAAAAGATTTCAGTAAACGGCTGCATTATCCCTCTTATGCAATTTTATGGGAGACACCTTTTGCAAAAGATTTGGTGAAAGATATTGTTGAGCCGGTGGCGGCGTTTATGCAGAAGAATCTAAAAGCGACCATTGGTGTTTCGCTATTCCCAAAATGGGATTCATGTTTTATGCGTGATGGCAATCAGATTGGTATGTATATGCCTGTTAACGAACCGTTTTATCGTAATATGATGAGATTATCGGGAAGAGACGGGGAGATAAATGATTGGCTAAAAACAGTTAAGTGGTCATGGGACCAGAACACGATGCTGGAATCACTGCCGACGGAAGCAGAGAATGAGGGAATGACATTAGATGAACCGGGACGGAAACAGGCCTTTGCAGGGAAAGCATGGTATGCAATTTTTGTTGATTGTATGTTGGGGGTAGAATTTGCCCCCGATGGAATTACTGTTAATACCCCCGGCGGTCATCATGAAATTGCGATGCGTAATATCTCTTATGCAGGAAAGAAAGTCTCAATTGAAGTAAAAGGTAAAGGTAAATATGTAGGTTCTATAACTGTTAATGGAACCCCCTTGAATCATTCGCGTAAAATTCCGATAGCTTCATTGCGTAAACAAAATAAAATTGTAATTAAACGGTCGGGAATCAGGAGTAAAATATGATAAAAAAATATGTAGTTAGGGGATTATTTTTATTGTTTGTGGTTTTTGTATGTGGAGATGGAGTTGCTATGGATTCTCTTGATGCACAAATCAGAGCTGTTCCTATGGGGGCAGATATTAAAATTGATGGTGATCTTTCGGATTGGGATTTGTCCGGCGAAGAATGGTTTTGTTATTCTCCGAAATTGGCTGATAAATATAGCGGAAAGATTACTGTTATGTATGATGATAATGCAATCTACCTAGGATGTGTTATCAGAACTGGAGGCGGACCTATATATAATCCCAATACACCGTCAGAACGACCGTGGGAGGGACATGATGTTGAATTCAGAATTATCACGGATCCGAAGGTTCCTTTTCCTTTGAGTCTTACTCGTGATTATCGTGGACCATTTATAGGAAAAATAAAAACGCTTACCTTTTGGAAAAACAGTATTGACGGTTCTGATAATGTAAATGTTTCTGATGGTCCGCCATACATAGGAAAACCTGAAAGCAATCCTGCCGGAATAGAAGTTGTTATTACTGAGCATACTGCACCTGACCGTTATGTGCTAGAGGCAAAAGTTTTGTGGTCGGCACTAGGTGTTAAGAATGGGCATAATCCATTTGGGGCGGGTGAGAAAGCAACGGCGTTTTTAACGGTAATGTGGCCAGGGCAGAAACGGGTGGAGGCGTTGCGGGTTGCCCAGACCGGTGGGTTTGGCTGGAATGCATATAATGTAAAAAACTGGGGGCAGATCCTATTTTCACCTACCGGAAATATAAAGCGTGATCGTCCCGATATGTGGAGTTATATAAATTCATTAGAGAAAAAGGATGGCACACCCATAGAAATTGAACTGCCGAAACCTTTAAAAACCAGTGTGAGTATTGTTGATGATGATGGAAATATATTACGAGAGCTTATCGGTGGTAAGCCGTTGCCCAAAGGTAAAAGTACTATCTATTGGGATGGGTTGGATTGGCGAGGTCATCCGGTGCCACTGGGTAAATATAAGTGGAAAGCTTATGCGTCACCGGGATTAAGCCTTACATACATGGGGGGTGTTGGTTCATCAGGCCAACCGCCATATAAAACTAACGACGGCACCGGAGATTGGGGTGGAGATCATGGTAATCCGATTGATGTTGCTACAGATAAAAGTGGTACATACTTCATTTGGGATGTAAATGAAATGGGCAAAGGTATTGTGAAAATCGGTGCCGATGGAAAAACTTTATGGCGTAATACGCATTTTATTATGGGCGGTTTTGCTCCTAGCATGGCGTGTGCCGCTAACGGAAAATATTTTTATCTTGCCGTGGGAACAAAAAATGTTCGTATTGCCAGATTTGATGCTGCAACCGGTTTGTTCAAACCTTTCAGTAAAACAAATACATCTATCCTTGCAATAGGTTGTGATACCGGCGAACAGCCGCCGGAAGGTGAGCCTATTGATTTTACGCTCGAGAAATTGACTACGCCTAGTTTGATTGGTATGGCAGCAAATGAAAAAGAGTTTTTTCTTGCTGATTATTTGCATAATCGGATTTTGGTATATGATGCAGAAAGTGGTAATTTATTGCGTAAATTACCATGTAAACATCCCCGTGGGATATGTTTGGATGAGAAAAACAATTTATGGGTTATATCAAAAAATCCGCATTCACATCATTACGGTAAGTTATTATTATTTAATCAAGGGCGTGGCAAGGGGCGTACGGTAATGAATATAAGCGGATTACGCAACCCGTGGGATGTGGCAGTCTCGCAGGATCGTATATACATTTCAGATCCTGCATTCAGCAATCAGATATGGTGTTATAATCGCTCGGAGTTTCGCCTTGTAAAAAAGATTGGCAAATATGGCGGACGCCAATGGGGCGGGAAATATACCGGCAACGGACTTCTGAATCCTGTTGGTATGGCCTTAGATAAATCGGGAAAACTATTGATTGCACAGCATTCTATACCAAAAGTATTTCAGAGTTATTCTATTGAAAATGACTCTTATATG
>CAMZLY010000126.1 GCA_947311825.1 uncultured bacterium | reverse complement strand
TAATACTCTTCATCATACGTTCAGTATCTTCTGGTGTCAATGGCGGAACATCCAAATGTTCCATAGAGCCATTAACACGCAAAACAGGGGCAGAACCAACATTTATATGTAAATCAGAAGAACCTTCATCAATGGTCAACTGTAACAAATCATTCATTTCTATTTCATGGGTTTCCATTTCACTCATTTTTAATCATCTCCCATCGTAACTCTTAATACCTCATCAACACTAGTCATACCGGATAAAATCTTTCTCATTCCATCCTCACGCAAAGTTTTCATTCCATTTTCTCGTCCCTTAGCACGTAAATCAGCAGAAGAAGCCTTACTAAAAATCATTTTCTGAATTTCATCATTAATCATGAATATTTCAAAAAGTCCTTTTCGTCCTGAATATCCAGTAAGCTGACACTTTGGGCAACCGCGTCCACGCGTAAGGTCACGACCTTCAAGCTCTTTGGCATGCCCACCCAGCCCAATAAAGTCACTGCTATGCGGAGTATATTCCTCTCGACATTCGTCACAAATACACCGCACCAAACGCTGAGCCATAATAGCACGTATAGCAGACGCAACAAGGAACGGCTTAACACCAATATCAAGCAGACGAGTTACCGCACTTGGTGCATCATTTGTATGCAAAGTACTAAACACCAAATGACCGGTCAAGGCCGCTTCAGTTGCAATATTAGCAGTTTCCGCATCTCGAATTTCACCAATCATAACAATATTAGGTGCCTGCCTAAGAATTGAACGCAGTGCGGCCGAAAAGGTCAAGCCAATATCAGCACGAACCTGCACCTGATTAATACCAGACATCTGATATTCAACAGGGTCTTCAACCGTGATAATCTTTCTGTCCGGTCGATTAACATGATTCAAACAAGCGTAAAGTGTTGTCGTTTTACCAGAACCAGTAGGACCGGTAACAAGAATAATCCCATCAGGCAACTTAACAAGATTCTCAAATGTCTGCTGATCATCAGAAAAGAATCCCAAGTTCGGGAGTCCTAGTGCCAAATTCTGTTTATCCAGAATACGCATAACAATACTTTCACCATGATTAGCCGGCACAGTAGAAACACGTAAATCCAATTCGCGCCCGAGAATATTAACCTGAATTCTACCATCCTGAGGAACACGCTTTTCAGATATTTTCATTGCTGCCATAATTTTTATACGACTAATAATTGCCGACTGCAATCTTTTGGGAGGACTATCAACTTCATGTAAAACCCCGTCAATCCGATATCTTACCCTAAACTTCTTTTCTAACGGCTCAATATGAATATCAGATGCACGGCTTCTATAAGCTTCCAGAATAATCAAGCTTACCAATTTAATAATAGGTGCATCAGAATCGCCACCATCTTCCGCATCCTGAATAACATCTTCACGCCCCGTCACAGCCACATCAACGGTACCGTCAGTAAGCTGATTAAGCATACTTTCCATAGTTGTTTCTGCCGCATAGTAGCGATCCATAGCTACATCAATTTCCTCCCGCAAAGCCAACACGCCTTCAACATTAATCTTCAAGGAAAACCTAAGGCTATCTAGAATCTCAACATCCAGCGGATCAGTCATCGCAACGGTAAGAGTATCGTCAGTTTTATATATAGGCACTACATTAAACCTGCGAGCAGTCTCAACCGTAATCATGTCACGGGTTTTCGGTGAAATATCAATTTCACGTAAACTAATAACCTCCATGGCAAACTGCTCACCAAGCAATTTTAAAGTTTCCAGTTCCGAAAGCTGTCCAGATGCAATCATAACATCAACAACACTCTCATCAGTATTAACCATCGATGCCCGTACTGCCTCAACCTCTTCACTCGTGACCATTCCGTGCTCTAACAGAATTTCTAACACATATTCGTCATTTGAAGTCAACGTCTACTCCTCTCTGCTTAAACCTAAAAAATATTATCCTAACCCTTCATCAAATCCATCAATAATCCGACAACCATCTGTGGATTTGCCTTCCCTTTACTCATCCGCATAACCTGCCCTACCAAAAATTGAACTGCCGCCTTATTGCCACCTTTATAATCTTCAACCGACTTAGGGTTTTCAGCCATCGCCTGCTTAACAAATGCGTCAATAACACCATCATCACTAACTTGAGCAAGCCCCTGTTCCTTAACAATTCCAGCCGGTTCGCCACCTTTTTCGCACATAATAGCAAAAACCTCTTTCGCTGTCGTCATATTTATTGTCTTATCATCCACCAAGCTAACCAACTCGCTAAGTGCTTTTGGCATCACCTTTAACTCGGTAATTTCAATTTCTTTCTCTGACAAAAACCTTAAAACTTCTGTCATTACCCAATTAGAAATCGCCTTCGGATTCTTTGACAACTCAGCAGCACCTTCAAAATAGTCAGCCAATGCTTTTTCGCTTACCAAAACCCCAGCATCATATTCAGGCAATCCATATTGAGTTATAATACGCGCTTTACGTACCTCTGGTAACTCCGGCAAACCACTACGCCACTCCTCAACCAACTCCATATCAAGTACCACCGGCATCAAATCTGGTTCTGGAAAATATCGGTAATCATGAGCCTTCTCCTTCACTCGCATAGAGTAAGTCTCAAATGTATCCGGATCCCAACGCCGTGTTTCTTGCACTATCTCACCACCAGCCTCTAACACTTCTTTCTGCCGTGCAATCTCATATTCCAACGCATGAAAAGCAGCCTTAAATGAATTAAGATTTTTCAACTCTGTTTTTGTGCCAAGCTCAGTCTGACCTTCCGGACGAATACTGCAATTTACGTCACAACGCATATTGCCTTCTTCCTGATTACAGTTGCTAATATCAGTATAAGTTATTATCTGTTTTAATGCCGTCAGATAATCATAAGCCTCCTGCGGTGACGACATATCAGGCTCACTTACAATCTCCATTAGCGGAATCCCTGCACGATTAAAATCAACTCCACTCGACCCACGAAAATGCATATTCTTACCAACATCCTCTTCAAGATGAATACGGGTAACATTTATCGTCTTTGGCTTACCATCCACCATAATTTCTACCGCACCACCATCACAAAACGGCTTATCATACTGCGTAATTTGATAATTCTTCGGCATATCAGGATAAAAATAACTCTTGCGATCAAACTTACTATACGTACTTATCTCCGATCCAATCATCATACCAGCCAAAACCGTCATTCTGATGGCTTCCTTATTCATCACCGGCATTGCACCAGGATACCCAAGACAGACAGGACACACATGCGTATTAGGTGGCGCTCCATATCCCGTATCACACGAACAAAACATCTTCGATTTCGTCCGCAACTGCACATGTACTTCAAGTCCTATTGAAACTATATAATTCATCTCTTTAAAATCTCCGGTAACGGCATATCCCCACGTGCCTGTTCATAAGCATGCCCAACTTTCAATATATTCTCTTCCTTAAAAGCCGGCCCTAAAATCTGTAATCCAACAGGCAAACCACTTTCAGTCATTGCACAAGGAACCGACAAACCGCAAATACCAGCCAAATTAGCCGTTACAGTACAAATATCACCTAAATACATCTGTAATGGATCATCAAGGTTCTCGCCAATACGATATGCCGGACTTGGCGTAACCGGAGCCAACAATGCATCACAATCTTCAAATACCTTTTCGAAATCCTGCCTTATCAAAGTACGAACCTTCTGTGCAGATAAATAGTAAGCATCATAATAACCACTGCTCAAAACATACGTCCCAAGAATAATCCGCCGCTTAACCTCAGCACCAAATCCCTCTGCCCTCGTTTTTCCATACATATCAATCGGGTCAGTTGCACCTTCAGCACGCTTTCCATAGCGAACACCGTCAAAACGAGCCAAATTAGCCGATGCCTCTGCCGTAGCAATAATATAATATGTTGACACCGCATACTTAGTGTGAGGAAGACTAACTTCCTTTATTTCAGCCCCCAACTCACGACACTTTTCCACCGCCGCCATAACCCCACGCCGAACATCATCATCCATACCATCAACAAAATATTCTTTCGGCAAACCAAGCGTCACCCCTTTCAGATCAGCAGGCAAGTCCACAGCCAACTGTGGAATAGGCTCATCCATCGACGAAGAATCCATTTTATCAACACCGGACATAACCTCGCAAAGCAATGCCGCATCACGAACATTCTTTGTAATCGGACCAATCTGATCTAACGAAGACGCAAACGCAACCAAACCATAACGGGAAATACGCCCATAAGACGGCTTCAAGCCTACGCACCCACAAAACGATGCTGGCTGCCTAATTGACCCACCCGTATCCGTACCCAATGCCGCAATTGCCTCACCAGCCGCAACCGCCGCCGCCGATCCACCACTAGACCCGCCCGGCACACAGTCAAGGTTCCATGGATTATGCGTAACTTTATATGCAGAGTTCTGAGTAGTTGAACCCATTGCAAATTCATCCATATTAGCACGACCAAGAAAAACCGCACCTTCCGCACGTAACTTCGCAATTGCAGTAGCATCATAAGGCGATGTATAACCCTCAAGAATTTTTGAGCCACAAGTACAAGACTGCCCCTCAACATTTAACACATCTTTAATCGCAATCGGCACACCAAGCAAACGCCCGCATTTTCCCGCACTACGCGCCGCATCAGCTGCCCGAGCCTGCTCCAATGCCAACTCTTCATCAACCGAAACATAAGCACCAACTTCTGCATCACGCTTCGCAATTTCAGCAACAACATCCCGCACCAGCTCCTCAGAGCTACACTCGCCGCCGGACAATGCATCCAATGCACCATGCACCGTTAAACTCGAAATTTCTATTCCCATTACTTAATAATCCTTAAATTTTTATATTGTATTGGGCAGACACATAGGTCAGCCCCTACTCAATTATCTGCGGCACGGCAAACTGCCCATCTTTTTCCCGCGGTGCATTATCCATAACCAATTCATGATCCAGCCCAGGACTAACAACATCTTCACGTAAAATATTCTGTATCGGACGAGCATGCGATGTCGGTTCAATCTCAGAAAGATCCAATTCACCGATCTGCTTAACATACTCAACAATCCCTTCCATCTGCCCCTGAAAAGTATCAACCTCAGAATCATCCAGATATAAACGTGCCAAATTAGCCACATATCTTACATCGATTCTTTCTATGCCATCTTGGTCAACTTCATCTACCATAATACTAATCTCCAAAAATCTATTTACTTGTAAAACCACATAGTATAGATTGCCACTGCGATAAACAAGAAAAATACCCTGAACTTTTTTATTGCATAATAAACATAAATAGAGTTATTATTGTCAAATCAAAACTTAGGAAAGAAACTTATGGCAAAAACTGATGCAATTCAAGCTACTGGTGTAGTAGTAAAAGTACTACCAGCCACACTATATCGTGTAAAACTGGAAAATGGACACGAGCTCTTGGCTCATATCTCAGGCAAAATGCGCAAAAACTTTATTC
The DNA here is from genome assembly GCA_947311825.1 of uncultured bacterium. GTDB lineage: Bacteria > Verrucomicrobiota > Kiritimatiellia > UBA8416 > CAMZLY01 > CAMZLY01. The sequence continues at coordinate 10,427 of CAMZLY010000126.1, read as the reverse complement.
GCATAACATCCGGTGACAGAGTAACACTAGAAATCTCACCTTACGACCTAACAAAAGGACGTATAGTCTATCGATTCAAAGACTAAAAACAAACAGAAGAACTAACCCATACAGCCTAATCCCTACAGGCCTATACCCATTACTATAGCCTACATCCTAACCCCTACAGCCCATAGCCTATAGCCTATAGCCTAACCCCCAATGATAATAAAGCTATCCAGAAAAATACAGCGCGAATCATTGCCTATAGTGCTACGCTTCACAACCATCAACGCAATTGGTACTGGCTTCACTCTTGGCTATATAATATCATTATTAGCTCTCTACTATGGGGCAACTGACACCCAAATAAGTATAATCTACTCCGCAATTTTTATTTCTAGCATTGCATCACTGCTGGCACCGCAATTTCTTAATGGCAAAGAAACCACAAAAATATGGAAAGTATGCTGGTGGACACGCTCATTTATTAGCTTAAGTTATTTATTAATTCCATTTTTACCAGACAATCAGCTCAAAATAACAGCACTAATTATTATATATTTTCTATTTCTTGCCATTCGTTCCATCGGCGCTAATGCAATTTTTGTAGCACAAAAAGCAATTTGCCCCCCTGCGAAAATGCAAGAATTTGCAGGCAAACTATTCATCAGAGTCAATATTGTACTACTAGCTACCGGTATATTTTCCTTTCTGATCCTAGACAAAGCCAAACTCCCATCGCAAGAGCTGGCATTTATGATTTTAATCGGAATCGGCGTAATCGCCAACTTCGCAGCATCAAAATCAATACGCAACTTAACCAAAACAGGCTACGTCGAAGGCGGTGGATTTAACGGACTTTCAGATGCATTTTGTGTTATAAGAAAAAACTGCTACTACCGCGAAACGCTTTGGCTAACTATGCTAATTACTGGGCAAATAATATGTAGTGCATTTATTATCAACTACCTAAAAAACATTGTCGGCTACTCCTCCGGTCTTATCCTTGCCATAACCTCAGCCGGTTTCCTGTCAGGTGCACTAACATCATACTTCATTACCGTAACAGGCTCACACATCACCCATAAAGCATTCTACTTTGTTGCAAACTTCATGATTGTTTTAATAAGCCTAATCTGGTGTTTCATAAAACTAATTCCATCCAGCACCATAATAATCCCTTTAACACTCTTTGCATTGACCAGCTTTAGCCTAACCCTAAATTGTAGCATCTTATACCGATTACAAACAGCACGCCTACCGGAAGCCAACAGTTATCAAGTATCAATTATTTACCAACTCTCATCCGTACTCGCATCACTACTAACAATCGCCATCCTACATTACACCTCAAAATATAATATTTTGGCAACCATTCCATTTCTTCACACATACAGTGCCACCTTCCTCATCTGGACAATACTTGGTATCATAACCTGCTACTTAAGCATAAAAATGCGTGGCGAACAAAAGCTGACCATGAAAAACGAACTCGCAACATTAGCACCATCCAACATTTTTGATATCTTTCGATACCATCGTAGTGGATTAACAAAACTTGCCAGTGCAAGAAGTCTAAAAATAGATACCCTAATGCAATCATCATCACCACTAGCAAGAAAACTTGTCCTCGAATGGCTAAACTCACCCGACATAGAAAAACGAGCCAGAGCCTTTCGCTCCCTCAATCGACACCCCTACCCCGAATCATTTGATTCCGTCCTATCAGAAGCCACCGATCCCGCCTCCCCACTACAAACCGAAGCCATCACCACGCTCGGTATAATCAAAAATAAAAGTGCCATCACACCACTACAAAACATTCTAAACAACAGTACAGTCACCACTAAAACCTGCATCATCAAAACTTTACTCCGCTTAAATGCAGAAATAACAGATACCACAATCATAGAAACATATCGCAATACCACATACCCAGGCAACAAACTCAACATTTTATTAGGAATATCAGAAACTGGACGCAAAACTCTTATTATGAAAATTCTAAAAGAAGAACTCGAAAAACATCCGGCAAAGGAATGGACAGAGACACTATTGCAATATGCCGCACAAGCCTACAACTTCAAAGAAACACTAATAGACATATACAACGAAGAAAAAGAAACATCCGGCAAAGGACTAGAATATATCTTAGAAGAAACCAAAGAAACAACACTCGAAAAACTGGACCTAGACATACTCAAATCCGCATTCAAAGAAAACCATTATCACGACCTGCACAAGGCAGAAAAAGATCCGGCAACAGACAGCATTCTAAAACACGCCTTCGACCTGTCATCATTCCTGGGATTATTATTAATATGGATTATTCAACAAGAGATCACGCAAACAAAAAATGCCAAATAAGACAACTTTTTGTTACCGAACTGTAACTGCCTATCTCCGAGAGGCAGACCGTAGAGCATTAATTAAAAACCAACATAAGCTTTTGACATACCCTATTTCGCAATAATCAACAGCTCTTTAATAATCCGTTCTCTAGTATGTTTCTTACTTAAATCCATATTGAGTGTCTTACTCATTGTCTTCATATTCGAAAAATAAAAAAATGACAGTGCAGATAAAGAATAATAATACGCTTCAAACGAAACACCTTTCTTAAAAATATTATTACGCTGCCCCTTACTATAAAGCTTTTTCAAATGTGCAAACACGTCAGAACGCAACCCCTTGATAACATCAATATGAGAACTTTCCTCCAAATTGCTCCACGCCAATATCCGCCAAAAATATGGATGACTATAATGAAACTTAAAATTGCTTCTCAGAATTCTTTCTGTCAATACAGGAATATCCGCTTCAGACAACAACAAAAAATCTTTTTCAAAAAACACAATCGATTCATAAGTATATTCTAAAGTTGCAGCAAACAGCTTCTTTTTACTACCGAAATAAGCATAAATCCGTTGCTTATTAACTTTAGCTTCCGCTGCGATAGCATCTATTTTTGTTCCATGAAACCCCTTTTCAGCAAATAGTCTCAAACTAACTTCGCATATCCGTTGCCGGGTCTTTTCCGCACGTTTCTGCATCGCTAAAACCAGTTCTTTTTATTGTTTTTCACAAACTCATCATCATTAAGATGCGGATATGCACTATATACACGATCAAGTTCATCACTTTGCCCGACTGATAAAACTTCATTGGGATTCAAGCACCAAGTCCCCTTCAGTAAGCCCTGCCTGCGAAGAACTTCATGAATACCGGGAATACAGCCCGCAAATTTATTGGCACTGTCAAAAAGAGCGGCATTCATATCCGTAACTTCAACATTCCGTTGCAATAGTTCTGGAGGTACAGGTAGATTATTCTCTGTTATATGATGTATTTCATCAAGTAACTCAACCGCCTTCTTTGTCCAAACACACCAATGCCCCAATAGCCCTCCGCGAATACGAATATTCACCTCTCCATGATTAGTAGTAATCTTATATGGAGTTAATAAATCAACAATAATATTATCATCATTACCGGTGTATAATGTAATGCCATTTTCCTTACCGGCATCACAAACCGCCCTTACCACATCAAAAGTCTGATAACGATTAAACGGTGCCATTTTAATGGCCAAAACATTATCAATTTCACAAAACTCCCGCCAAAAAGAATACGGGAGCACACGCCCGCCAACCGACGTCTGCAAATAAAAACCTATAATCGGCATAATGGAAGCAATTGTTCTACAGTGCTTCAGCATATCCTCAACACTATTATCCTTAAATGCACTCAAGCTCAATAATGCCGCATGATATCCGTTGGAACAAACAAATTCCGCCTCCTTTATCGCCTGTTCAGTCTGCCCGCAAACCCCGGCAACTTTCAATATTTGCCGACCTTGTTGTTTGCAATAATCATCAATAACTTTTGACGTAAATGCAAGTACCGGCTCAAACAAACCAATATCAGGATCGCGAATCTCAAACTGAGTCGAATGAACTCCAACCGCAATACCGCCCACACCGGCATCAATATAATATTTTGTCAATGCCGCTTGATGCTTCTTGTCAAACATTCTATTTTCATCTAATGCAAGAGGTTGTGCCGGAATCACGGTTCCTCTTTTAACAACCTTTAAAATATCGTCAGCTATATCACACTTCTTCATAATTAAAACTTCCCATTATTAACTTCAAAATGCGTCGGTTTATTCAGCGATTTACCTCCTGCAAGAATCCAATCTGCCTGCATTTGAATCATCTCATCAATATTCACGCTATACTCATTAAACAACTCTTTTGATTTTGCGGCATTATTCAAGTAGCAATACCCCGATGATTCCCCCTTAAATAGAACCTCTCGACCAAATAATTCTCCAAACAACAACGCCGTCTTTTTGGTATCAAGTTTTTCCATGCCGGTTACATTCATTATATTTGCCGGCGAAGAACAATGCTCCAAACATAACAACGCAGTATTATTGGCATCTTTCTGCCAAATGATATTAAAACATGGCGAGGTTATGTCAACCGGCTCATTATTATAAATCGCTATTGCAATATCGTGAAGAACCCCATAACGCAAATCAATGGCGTAATTCAAACGATAAAGACATACATCTATTCCTTTGTGCTTTGCAAAATATTGAAATACACGTTCACGTCCCAAACAAGATTGTGCATACTCCCCAATCGGTTCCGGCTTAACATCTTCCGTCAAACCGGCACTATCTGCCTTAGCCAACGGATATACACACCCAGTAGAAAACGCAACAACTCTTGATGCTGAAAAATGCTCAAGAATATTTACGGGAATAACAGTATTCATTGCCCAAGTCAACTCTTCAGAGCCACCTGTTCCAAATTTCCTCCCTGCCATATATATAATATTTTTACATTGAGGAAGCCGTACAACCTCTTCCCGCTCAAGCAAATCGCACTTAATAGTCTCCACACCTTTACTATCAAGCATCTCCCGTATCTTCGGATCGGAAAAACGTGCTACACCAATAACTTTTTTAGTCACACCGGCAACAATAATTGCTTTTACCGCAGTCATAGCAAGCGTAACCCCCATTTTCCCGGCAACACCAAGAATAATAATATCCCCATCCAACCGCTTCATCATCGCCACCACCTTATCCGCCGGAAGTGACAATAAATCATTCAATTCAGATTCATTATTTACTTTATAAATCATACTTACTCCTAATTCTTGTAACGGCAATCATCCTCAAAATAAATACGACAATAACACAAACCAACCACAAGTCAACAAAAAACCAACTATTTGGTTTTTTTAATTACACCAAATTAGATCAGGTGTGCTAATTTTAAACAAATAGAGAATTGCATTAAAATTTTACGGAAGTTCTACTTTCACTTTGTAATAATGACCTTTTAATGGCTCGTTAGTATCTGAGAGAGATATGCCACCACCTGTAACCGATTCCGCACCGGGAACATTAGCCCAAGAATCATCAAGCAAATTGCTACAACTCATAAGAGTATATACTCTCTGGCTCGCTGAATCAAAAAACAATGTAACATCTTGACTGTTACTAAACGCAGTAACAGTAAAAAAGCTGTTACTATCGTGAGGATCAGTATAAGCAATATACTCCTCATAATTATTTGCACCATCAATATCCGGATTCTCACCTGCATCAGAAGCATCAGCATAATTTAAACCACGCCAACGTTCCCAGCTATCACTCATCAAATCGCCATCACTATCCGCATACCCATAAAAATATTCAAAACAGCCCATATCAACGACAGTTCCAACACCAACAGAATGAAGAATACGATATTCACCAGACAAGTCATATAGACCAACAACATCATCATTATTTCCAGTATCTAAACAAGAAGTACGCAGAGGATGAAATTCATCATTAAATGCTGGATCGGCAGAAGTATTACCAACGCCACTTGGCAGAGGGGCGGCAGTACAATAAGAAAAAGAACCACCAAGCCAATTGCTGTTGCCGGAGCTACTGGTATTACCCCATATAATAGAATTCTTCATCGTAGCATTATAGACTCCGCCTCCATCACCACTCGCAGAATTACTACTTACCGTACAGTTAACAAACGTCCCACTATATCCACCACCTCCATCACTACCAGATGAATTAAATATCACCAAACTATTATCCAGCATTCCGCCATATACACCGCCACCAACTTCAGCAGAATTACTGCTAATAGTACATCTGCTTATTGTACCATGATAAACTCCACCACCAGACTGATTTGCACTATTTTCCGTTACAATACAATTAGAGACAACTCCGCTATCCTCACACCAAACACCACCGCCAACTTTATCACTCGCAATTCCATTTGTTCTAGTGTGACCTTCTCTAAGAGTGAAACCAGCCAAAACGGCATTAGTACCAACATAAGCACACCTTCTGGCATCATCTCCATCTACACCGCCATACCCTTTAATGATTGTAACATCTGGCCCATTAACACTCTCAACTACTATCTGCTTATTAATAGCCGCACGATTACCCAAACTTCCGGCAACGATCAACCCACTACTTGCATACACCCCATTAGTAACAATAACCGTATCATTATCCTGTGCCGCACTAATTGCCGCTTGTATATTATGATATGCAGTACTCCAAGACATACCGGGTCCATCATGAGGAGACGCTACATCCACATACCACTTGTTTTTTATTATGCTCTCATAACACCCCATATCCACAACAGCACTTCCGTCCCTAGTTCCATCATAGATGCGCTGATTACCATCAAGATCGATCGCACTTTGAACATAGGCATTACCGCCACTATCCATACAAGGCGACCCAACAGCCAACCGATAATCACTACCACTAACAAACTGTGGATTATTAGTTATATTTCCAACTCCATTAGTCGCTGCCGGAAGAGTACAAGAATAATTGAATGAACAATTAAGCCAATTATAAGTCTGATCATTAGCCCCTTTATTATTCCACACTACACAATTATTAAGAGTAGAGTACGAAACACCACGCCAAGAAATATTATCTACAACTGTACAATTATTCAATATACATTGGTATGCACCGCCCCCATACTCACCCGCAGTATTGTTGACTATTTTACAATTATTCACGACTCCTTGAAATACACCGCCAGCTCTAAAATAACTAATACAATTACTTATAATACAATTTTCAATAAGTGCATTAGTAGTAAAGCAAAATACACCTCCAGCATAAGTATTATTCATACCCAGATTTGTCATCGTATTACCACCGGTAACGGTAAACCCTGACAAGGTACCATCATCACCTATTAGCAACACACCGTACCGCACTATCACCAAGCGGTCCCTGCCCCTTAATAACTGTCACTTCCGGTCCATTTACACTCTTAACGGTACAATTCGATTTGTCTATATATACTCGATTAGTGATCAAAGAACCAACCGCAACTTTTCCACCAACATCATAAACGCCATCATTTACCAATACAACCAATTGGCTCCAACCGTAAATAGGTGCATCTATACCTTGCTGAATAGTATGAAACGCATTACTCCACGCCGTACCGGGACCATCTACCGGACTATTCAAATCAACATACACATTAGTAGTATAGGCCAACACCGGCAACGAAACACTCAACAGAACACTTATACACACAGCAAAACTCAAAATATATTTCATTTTTTCCTTTTTATCCGTAACATAAATCAAAAAAGATGTAGCGTTGGCCGTCTCTGACCAAGCGACCACGCAGTGGACACAATGTACAGCGGCTTTGCCGCTATCTTGGCCCCATCCTTCGCACAAGTGCTACGGAGGACACCGCAGAGACGGCCAACACTACAAAAACTTTGTAATTATTAGTTACTCTTATCCTTCATCAACTTGCCAACTTTACAAAGCACGCAAGTAAGATGCATTAATATAACCAGAACTTCATATCATCTTGTAAAAAATGAATGTACAATTATTATCTATTTAGTAGCAAGAACAATCATAGTGAAACTGCCTAAACTCAATTAAAGCTTATTACTAAAGACTCGATAAAACTCTTTATCCGCTTCTGACGTTTCCACAGTTACACTCATTTCGCCATTTACACCTGGAATATTCACAGCCCCTGGAATATCATACCACCCTTGTATCAACAAATTAGTAGTATTCTGAAGCGAATAGCTCCAACCATTTGTTCCAAGCCATTTAATCAGCAAATTGGTATTACTATTGAATACTAATGAAACAATATTGATTGGTTTAATTAGTGTTGAAAAACTTACTGATTCATCAGCCCAATCAAAACCAACGGAATTTTCTGAATAACATCTATAATAATATTCTCTATTTTCTTTTAACCCAGATATGGTCGTAGAAAAATCACCAGACTGTACACCAATAGAAGCCGAGAATTCCCAATTACTAGCAACGACACCACCATCAATTTCGCCCCAATAAATCGTTACAACCGGGTTCTCATTCCCTGTATCAACAATAGTCCCCGTTAATAACGCAGCATTATCAGTAATATTTGATGCAATACCATTATCGACCAAAGGTGATGTCCAATTAGGAATAATCTTTACTATGCGGTAAGTTGCATAGTTAGCTTCATAATCAGGCGTAAAACTCTCAGTATCACGATAATCAGAATTCATAACATGAGGATAGCTATAAAAATAACCACCACGTCCGACAATACCTGATTGCATAATTTCCCATACATTTCCCATCATATCAAAAGTCCCATTCTGCTCTTCACCACCACTACCAACAGCCCAAACAGAAGCCTCACTGCTAGAATAGTTCCATCCATTTGCACCACCGTGTATTGGATATGTATCGTATCCCGTAGCATAAAGACTCCATAAATCATTTGGATTGCCGGTATAATAAGCCGCTTTATACCACTCACCTTCAGTTGATATTGCATACCATGCACTATAAGCATTATTGGTTAAGATATTATTTCTACTCAAAGTTGCGGTACTGTGACTATTGGTACCATTATTAAACCCATAAACACCATTTGCAACATTCCCACTTGTAAGATAATTGCAATATTTTTTAGCTTCATCTAAACTAATATTAACAGCAGGGGCATTACCACCTACGGTACGAACACCATCATTCCAATAATTCTCATTACCATTTCCTGCACCAATCGCCTGTTGAAACTCCTGAATAGATAATTCATTCTTAGCAATCTGATATAAATACCCTATTGAACCGTTGCCATTTGGATCAGATGGATTATACGCATCAGGAATCATAACAAATTCAGGCATAGCACACACACTGTGAATATAAACAAATATATAAATTAACATACAAAACTTAAATATCACTTTAATTGCCATAAATTTTTCTCTACAATGAGCCACTGTTAAGGTTCCCTAAATAAACTGAAACAAAAGTAGTATAATAACGCTCACTCCACAAGTCATTTTATTCGGCATCTAGTAATAAATGTATCCTCCTTTAGACACCGTTATACGAAACCGTAAATCGGTCCTCTGAGCCGATGTTCACGAGCACAGAGCACCATGGCGGCATAATAATAAATCTATATTCTTTAAAAAATCACCATTTTCTCATTTGACATACTATCTAGATATATTATACATTCCCCTCCATGAAAACATTTACTTTATTAAGTCTTTTAGCGGTAATGGCACTTGGTGTCATGGTCTTTGTCGGTTGTGAAACAGAATCAGCAGATGCTCCTATATATATTAGTCCAGCCAACGCATCAGTTCGCGAAGGTGAATCTGTAACATTTACCGCAGAAGGTGGATATGACTACAGATGGACAATTTCCGAATCAAGTCTGGGACGACTATCATCCAGTACAGGTCAATCAACCGTATATACCAGCATTAGTAGTGAAGCTGGTACGCAAACTCTAACACTTACGTCAACTATTAACGGGGCTAGTGCGGGATCTGCTGTGGGAACATCAAATAGCATTGCATATAAACAATCATCGGAAGTAACAATTAACCATATTGGCACCGAAGCCCCTACTGCTGATTCCGTTTCTATTCAACCAGCATCAGCCACCACCTCCGTCGGAAATGCAACAGTAAACTTCCTCGCTGTTGGAAATGGGTCAAACTATAAATGGACACGTTCAAACTCCGCTCTGGGAACATTATCATCTTCAAGCGGCTCATCAACCATTTATACTGCAAACATCCCCGGCACACAAACGATTACACTTACTTATAATGCTCCTGATGGTACTGCTAAATCAAAAACAGCAACAGTTACTCAAAATTAAACTAACAACTATTAATCTGACGGATTTTTTGATTTATGAATATGCCTTATCAGATTATCACAAGCACATCTAATCCACGCATTAAGCAAATCATAAAATTGCGAAAACGCTCACACCGTGACTCTGCCGGGCTTATGATTATTGAAGGATGTGCAGAACTCCAGCGTGCCATTGAAAACAACCATCACCCTACAGAACTTTTTTACTGCCCAGACC
>CAMZLY010000125.1 GCA_947311825.1 uncultured bacterium | reverse complement strand
TTTTACAGACCCTACGGGTATGCTCCAATTGCTCAAAAGGCAGAATCTGCTCGCCTAGAATACAAAAAATTGCCTCGCACAGTAGTTTTGCAAGCACCTCATTATATTATTTAACTAAGGGGGGGATTTTTGCAAATAACTTTTATATGCTCTAATTGCCAAACTAATTTGGAAATTGATGCCAATAATATAGGCAGTGATATTGAGTGTCCATCTTGTAGTGTAGTTACTACTGTTCCTCGACAAGAGCCGGGACCTGGTACTACCATTGGCGGATTTTATATAAGATCTCTGATAGGTGTTGGCGGGATGGGCAATGTTTTTCTGGCAACTCAGCTTTCTATGGATCGTGATGTAGCTCTAAAAGTACTTTCTGCCGCTGTTACTAGAGATCCTGAAGATCTTGAACGGTTTATGAACGAAGTTCGTCTTACTGCTAAACTTGAGCATCAAAACATTGTATCTGCATACGAAGCTGGAGAAGATGCTGGGTATTACTATATGGCGATGGCGTATGTAAATGGAATGCCACTTGATAAGAGGATCCAAAAGAATAATAACCATAGGTTGGAAGAAAAAGAGTCTTTAAGAATAACAAAGAAAATAGCATTAGCACTTTCTTATGCCTGGAACGAGCATGGTATGTTGCATCGCGATGTTAAGCCGGAAAATATTTTGTTGGATGCAAAGGGCGAACCTAAATTAGCTGATTTCGGACTTTCGAGAGCACATAAACAGTCAAAAAGAATTACTTCTCATGGTGCAATTATGGGAACGCCTAATTATATGAGTCCAGAGCAGATGGATAATCTTTCAAATGCTGATAAACGTTCAGATATATACTCACTCGGTGCATCTTTATATCAAATGCTAACAGGAAAAATACCGTTTGATGATGAAAATGATCTAAAAACATTTAAACTTATAGCAAAAGAGTCTTTGCCGGATCCTCGTAAATATAATCCAAAAATATCGTTATCATGTATGATTTTATTAGAGAAGATGCTTGCAAGGGATCCGAGCAATCGTTATCAGATGTGGAATAAGGTTGTATCTGATCTTTCGCTGGTTTTAAGCGGTAAAGGGATAACAACGCCACGATTATCCAGAGGTGAATCTGTTGTTGATGTAGTGGTTCTGACAAAAAATAAAAAGAATGTATCACCGATAAAAAAGGCTAGGCGGTTGCCTAGAGTAATAAAAGCTTTGGTAACTACTGCTGTAATATTGAGTTTAGTAGTTCTTGCAATTGGGTGGATTAAAAATAATCCTGATTTGCGACAGAAACTATTATCTAAATTAAATGTTGAAAAGAAGGTTAAGGCAGAGCAAAAAATAGACTTTACTGAAGTAAATGACAACCGGAATATTGAAGCTGATAATGTATGGAATACTTTAAGGATGGAAGCTTTAGAGGCTTTTAAAGCTGGAGATGCTAATAAATCCATTGATGTACTTCATTCATATAATGGTGAGTATATAGCGGAAATAAAAGATAGGCGAGACAAGCTGGTTGCCAAGTTGGAAAAATATATCAAAAAGCATAATAAATAAAAGGTGCTTGAAAATTAATATATGCGTTTTTTTCTGTGTTTTTTCTGCCGTTTATGGTTAATTGCTTTTATGCACCAAATAAAGATACATATAGCGATTCCTGTAATGGACGAGCTTGATTCGTTGCCGCACACTTTAGATGCACTTTCTGCACAAGATTATTCTGATTTTATGGTCTGGATATGCGTAAACCAGCCGGAATCATGGTGGGATGATGCAGAAAGGATTCAGAAGTGCGAGGCAAATATTAATACCCTTGACTTATTATCAGATTTTGATGCCGTTCCGCTCCGTATCCTTGATTATGCTAGTTGCAGCAAAGGGTGGTCACCCAGAAAGGGTGGCGTAGGCCGTGCACGCAAAACGGTTATGGATGCAATATTTGCAGAAGCCGACAATAATGATATAATAGTCAGTCTCGATGCCGACACTTTAGTAGATCCCGATTATTTATCTACGCTTGCCAGTATTTTTAACGAGGTGGGCAAGGATGCGGCAATATCTATTCCTTATTATCATAGATTGACTGGCGATGAAAAGATAGATCGTGTCATGTTACGGTATGAAATATATCTGAGGTATTATGCTATTAATCTTTGGCGGGTAGGTTCACCATATTGTTATACTGCATTAGGCTCTGCAATGGCGTTTACGGTTTTTGCATATAAAAAATGCGGAGGAATGCCGCCTCGTGAAAGTGGTGAAGACTTTTATATGCTTCAAAAATTGCAAAAAACATGCACTTTGCTTCACTGGTCGCCGTCACGAGTATATCCTGCCGCAAGATTGTCTGATCGAGTTGCATTTGGTACCGGAGCAGCCTTAACTAAAGGTTTAAATTCGGACTGGAGCTCATATCCAATTTGCAGTACTGGTAGGTTTGATAATATTGGGGCGACAATCGCCAGTTTTTCAGCACTTTTTGATGAGGATATTGAAACGCCTATGTCGTCATTTTTGCGGCAACAGTTAAACTGTAATGATTTATGGGGAACACTAAGAAGAAACCACACTAGCCGGGAGCGATTTATCAGAGCCTGCCATGAGCGCCTTGATGGGTTGAGAATATTTCAATATTTACGGTCAGAACAGAATGATTATCCGCAGGCTGCAGAACAGAATTTAACAAAGGGATTACAGAAGTATTATAGCGACAAGATTAATGGTGCATCAGAAAGTGTTAAGTCGCTTATAGGCAAAGAGGCAGAAAAATGGAGCTTTAGCATTGCTAGTATTGCAAGACTTGACGCATTACGTATAATGCTGAACGAAATTGAGGAAGAATACCGATCCGCAGATTTCGGAGATTTACGCAGATTTACTGGGTGATCCGCAGATTTCGCAGATTTACGCAGATGTACTGGGTGATCCGCAGATTTAGCAGATTTTATTGAATATGAAATTCACGGAGAATAGTAAATTAAAAAGAGTTACTAACGTATACTAAAAGAAAACTACAGCCTATAGCCTACCACCAGCGACCTAAACTACACTAGCCAATGATAAAATTTATTAACAACAAAAATATTAATTACGCAATAGGTACCATTTGTATAATGGGTATGATTCTATTTGCGTTAGCGGTATTGCATGCTGCTATATCAGCATTTTCTGCACGCAATTTTCTTATGTCTGATTATGGTGTCTATACTAATACTATCTGGAATCTTTCACGGTTTAATGGATTTGATTTTCTTATTGATCATAATTATCTAAAAACGCACCTTTCTTTTTCTTTAATATTATTGGTTCCATTTTTCTGGGTATTTGATTCTCCATTAACGCTTATTTTTCTGCAATGGTCTTTTATGATTTTCGGTGCTTTATTTATTTTGAAATTGGCAAAAGAAACAAATGTTCATTATACGCTATCATTTCCTGTCGCATTGACATTTATAGCTTATCCATTTATGCAAAGTATAATGTTGAGCGAATTTCATGGCGTATCGCTTTATTTAATACTTATTCCTTGGCTTATCTATTCTCTTGAAACGAGAAAGAGAATAGCGATTTTGCCATTCGTTATGATTCTTGGTCTTCGAGAAGATGCAGGATTTATGTTACCGCTTATTTTTATCTACTATGCAATACGAGACAAATGGAAGGGTGGCTTTGTCTTTGCGGCATTTGCCGTTATATATTCATGTCTTGCAGTTTTTCTTATTTATCCGCTAATAACGGGCGAAAGCTTACTTGCAATAAGGTCATCAGAAGCAACGACCGCTTCAATTTTTAATGCCTGGGAGCCTCATAGTATAGTACATCGTTTAAAAGCTACTGGCTGGATTTTTCTTATTTGTGTACCGTTCCTGATTTATAATTTCAAGAAATCATTGCCGTTACTACTGTTTCCATTGTTGCCTTATTTATTCTCCATGCTTAGCGGATTTCAGCGTCAACACAGTTTAAAATTTCATTATTCTGCAATTATTATGGCAACGCTTATTCCGGCAATTATTGTTTCATTAAAAGATGTATCTAAAGGTGAAAGAAAAAAGACGACGTTATCTATGCTCATTATGTTAGTAACTATTATAGCTCATTTGTCTAACGGATTTATTTTTGGGTCTGTTCGAACTAATAAAGTATATAGCCGAATTAATCCCGTAGGAGCATATATTTTAAATGTAGCTAGTCATATTAAGAAAAAAGGTGTATTGGTATGTAATCAGAAGTTGGCAGTTTTTTGTGCCAACAGAAAGGAAATAGCGACTTGGCGTTACTGGAAACAAGACAAATATCCGGCAGACTCGTTCTTTATAACTTATAGTGAGCTTGTTAATAATAAAGAACTTGTTAAATTGATAGAAAACAACACTTTTGGAGTTAAATATTATGAGTTGCCATTTATTCTCCTTGAACGTGGATTTTCTGCGAGAAAAAACAAAGAGATCCTTGATTATATTGAGAATCCTGTAGTTATAGCGGCATATACACATTTGCATGTTGGTAATAATCTGTTTGTTGGTAAGGATGGCCCGTTTCGGCATTGGGTTGGTAATGGTGATAAGGGTACACAAACTCTTCTTTATGGGCAGGGTGTTATTTTGCCGTCAGGAAAGTATAAGGCTATTTTTACATATAGGACAAAAAATATGGGAAATCTGGCCGATAATAGTTTGGGACTGTTTGCTGTACATAAAATGAATCAACAGGCGAGTCTCGCTGAAGCAGAAATTATAAGCGGAGCCAGCGATGAATTTAGAACACAATCAGTTGAATTTGAGATTAGTAAAGAAACCAGAGTTGAACCACGTGTTATAACCGGCTATGCCGAATTGTGGATTAGCAAGATCATATTTAAAAAACTTAGTCATTGATCGAACTACTTGCCGACTAAAGGAGTAGGTGTGGGAGCAAGCGGATGATTGCAGCCCATTAAGGGGGATAAGAAAATAAATTTTTATGAAAAACTTTTTACACCGTTCTTGATATATTTTCTTAGAAGTCACAAAATATCTTGCTAAATAAATGATATTATGTAACTTAAAACAAGAAATAGGTAAAAACCATATATGGTTTGTTGGTGTTAGTCAGTTCAAGGAGAAGTGAAATATGAAAATGAGATTAGTTGGTTGTATGATGATTGCAGTATGTGTTTTTGGCTTTGTTCAAAATTCTGAAGCTGGAAAGCATAAATATTTTCAGGTTGCTGAATTGACTGCTAAGGGCGGTGCAAATGAAGTTAAACTTAATAAAGTAAAAGAAGCATCATGGTTGATGATCCATGCAATTGAGGGTAATGTAGTTATCAATACTATTGTGTTGCGCGAAGGTGCAAAGAAAACTCCGATAACAGTTGCTACTAAGCTTACTAAAGGTCAGAAAAAGGAAGTTTCTTTGGGTGGTCGTAAGAGTTTAACAGGTATTCGTATTAGTAATACCGGTGGTGGAAAGTATCGTGTTTATTTGAAGAAGTAGAGTGCCAGCTGTGCTACGCAGATAACAAATATCATAAAGGCTGGAGCAAGCTGGGTACGTTCTGAATATATAAGTTTTTGACGCATAAGTGGCTCGCTAGGTTCGTCCTCCGTAGTAAACGAAGCGCAAAGGATGGGAGATATCGCCCTGCCAAAAACTGGTGATGTTTCATACCAAAACATTTCCGGATAAAACTCCTGTTTAGCGTTTTCGTCCGGTTACGGCGAGTATTATCGCCCATATTGTGACGGCAGTGCAGGCAATAGCAAAGACGGGGACAAGTCCGACAGCGGCTATTAATGGGATTGCCATACCAGTCCATAGTCCGCCCCCCATAATGGGTTCGTGCATAAGTTGTTTGCAAGCAAAAGCTTCGGCAGCGGGTGTTTCGTAGTCTGGGTCAACTACGCGTAAAAGTAATAGACCAGTTGCTGTAACGCCCATGGACTGCCCCATCTCGGCAATGGCACGCTCGAACCAGGCGTTTTTAAAGACTTTCCGTGCGAGCCATGTTACGCAGAATACGTTCCAAAGAATACCAGCAATAATTAAGATAACAAGAGGTATCCATCCCTTCATAACAACATTAAGGCTGATGGTTGCTATTGCGGCTACAACAAGGAAATCAAGAGCACTGTTTTGAATGCGGCGGGTAAGTCCATGGTCGATATGTTCGCCCGGATCAAATTTATCGGCAAAGAGTTGAACTATCAATCCACCAAGCATACAGAGTGGGAAAAGGGGAAAACTGCTTAATAGGTGATGTTTCTCTAAAACTGGAATCACACTTTGCAGTAGTATCAGTCCTTCTTTGAATATGTAGCCAATAAGGATGGCAATTGCCACAATAACAAGATGAAGACTGAGTGTTTCTATGACATCACTAGAAACGGTAAGCTTTCCGGCGTTTGGTCGTTTTGCAACGGGTATTATGCCCGTCCAATCTTCTTCTTCAATATTTTCTGATGGTGGCTTTTTGTTTGTTACGTATCCTTTTCGTACTGCCCAGTTAGCCAGCATCATGCCGACAATTATTGCACTTACAATCCCGCCGGTCGCACTGGCAAGTGCAAAATCTTTTCCGGCAGCCCAGCCAAGTTCTTCGAAAACTGGACCAAGTCCACCTGCGGTACCATGCCCACCTTCAAAACCTACTGGTAGGATACCGCCAAAAAGTGGATTAAGTCCAAACATCGGTCCGAGAATGGCAAGTACGAGTCCGCAACCGACAACATATTGACCCCATGCAACTATCTGACCATAAGCTAGCTGACGACCGGCACTTTTCCAAATACGTGAGAAGCCGGGGATTGTCACACCAAGAAATAAGCAGGCAAAAACTATGTTGATTAAAATGCCTGGTAGCTTATTCCAGCCAACGGTCCATGTATCCGGCAACGGATACCCTGCCGCTTTAAAACTTTGAATAAGCGTTAGTCCGAGAAGCCCGGCAATGACTGATGCAGGGAGGTATAGTCGTTGAAGAAAAACAAGTTTTCGGCGAAGCCAATAACCCAGCCCGAGCAAGACGGCAAGACAGACAAATGAAAGCATAGTAACTCCTTTTATGATTTAACGTATTTATGCACTATAGCTGATCCCATGGATTTATGGCTAGAACATTATACGATTTAATATCTTTTGTATTCCTTATAGCTAGACTGTCTAGCTAGTAAACTACTATTTTTTTTATATTTGTCAATCAGCTTCTTGATAGCATATATTTATAGAGCTCATGTTGACATTGCGGCTCGCACGAGACGAGCTTCATCGTAGTTTATGCGTCCGGCGGCGGCTTCAACTACCGGCTTCAGATATTTTGTGCCGTATTTCGAAAATATTGCGTCTAATATTTGACGTTTTGCCAGTGGGACATGTTTACTGATATCAAAAGATTCGCCTTTTGCTGATAAATCTACAATATGTCCGGCGATAGTTGTTGGCTTAAGTTTACGGCGGGCGGCGATTTGTTCGTATGAAAGTCCAGTTTTTAGAAGTTTGAGCGTCGGCAACAGTTTGGATGAGCTGCCGGTATGATTGTTGCCGCATGTTGTAAAGTGAAATGATATATTTTGATTGCATACATCACAAGTGTTACAGGCGGTGGCACTATAGTGTTCGCCGAAATAGCGTAGTAATGCTCGGCGCCGGCATGACTTTCCGTTGGCAAATTGCACCATGGCATTCAGTCTATCCGATGCGTTTTTTTGTTCTTTGTAGTCTGTGATTTTGTTGATGAAGAATCTTACTCTTGCAACATCTTTCATATTAAATAAAAGCAGGCAATGCGCTGGCTGTCCATCGCGTCCGGCACGTCCGGTCTCTTGATAATATCCATCAATATTCTTTGGTAGATCACCATGAACCACAAAACGGACGTTTGGTTTGTCAATCCCCATGCCGAATGCAATAGTGGCAACAATTACATGGCATTGGTTGGTATCGAATGCTTCTTGGTGCTTGCGTCTTATTTCGCTGCCAAGCCCTGCATGGTATGGCAGTGCATTTATGCCGTGTATACGTAGATGTTCGGCGGTTTCTTCAACGGCTCTTCTTGTGAAGCGGTAGACTATTCCTGATTGTCTGGCGTGTGATTTCACAAATGATAAAATCTGATCAAGATCATCGATTTTGGTTGCCGTTTGATAAAATAGATTAGATCGGTCGAAGGATGCACGCACAATATGTGGTGCCCGCAAGTTAAGACTTTTTGAAATTTGTTCTTGATCATAAGCTGTTGCAGTTGCTGTGAATGCCGCTACCGGAACGCTTGGATAACGAGTTGTGATTTCTGATAAGGCTAGATAGTCGGGGCGAAAATCATGCCCCCATTGCAAAATACAGTGTGCTTCATCTACTGCGAATAGTGAGACGGATGCATTATCAAGGGCTTGTCGGAATGATTCAACAGCAAACCTTTCGGGAGCGACATAAATGATGTCATACTCATGTTTCTGCAAGCGGCTGATAACCAGCTTTTGCTGTTTGGCATTTAGCGTGCTGTTTAAATATGCCGCTCTCACATTCATTGAACGTAATTTGTCAACTTGGTCTTTCATTAGGGAAATAAGCGGACTAATAACAACGCAGGTGCCGGGCATGCAGATTGCTGGGAGTTGATAGCATAATGATTTTCCGCCACCAGTTGGCATAATGGCTAGTGCATCACGTCCGGCAATGGCTGCCTCAACAATTCCTTTCTGGTATTCACGATATTTTGAATAACCAAATATTCGGTTTAGTATATGTAGTGGATTGGTTTCGTTTTGTTTGATAGATGTTTTGTTGTACTGTTGACCGTCGCTGGCTGAGTGAAAAGTTTGTACTTTCGTCAAGTTCTCTTTTTGATAAATGTCTGCTTGAGAATTATTGTTTGTGTTGTATTTATAAGTCATGATTAGCTCCTTTAAAATGGTATAGTCTCACTTGTATTAGAATTAATATTTGATGGGGTTGTTACTGTCGTATCCGTTTTTACAGTTTTTTTCTCTGAATCGGAATTTTTACTTAAAAATCGAACTCGGTCAGCTTTTACGCGGAGGCGACTTCTCTTTTTGCCGTCGCCTGTTTGCCACTGATCAAGCTGTAGTTTTCCTTCAACAAATATTGCTGAACCTTTACGAAGATATTTGTTACAACTTTCTGCCTGTTTGCCCCAAGTAACAATATCAACAAAACAGGTTGTTTCTGCAATTTCCCCATTACTGGTGCGATAATGTTCGTTTGTGGCTAATCCTAGATCGGCAACAGATGTTCCTGATGGAATCTGTCTTAATTGTGGGTCTCTTGTGAGATTCCCTATTAGTATAACATGATTTAATCCAGTCATCTTCTTTCCTCCTTCGTTATGTGTTTGTTATTACGTTATTCGTCGTTCTGGTATGTAGAAGCGATGAGGAAGGTGGAATTCCAAAAATAAATGAAAAAAGTTATTGGTTATAGGTTACTTGTCTATTAGAAAAGGTATATATTAACAAATAGGGTGGTAGGGAGTGTAGCAGGGCGTGCTCGCTGGGGACAGCTCGCCCTACCTGTTACCCTCTCGGAGGTAGGTGATTATAGATTGTGGGAGAAGGATTGTTCTGCCAAAATGGTGCTTTTTGATAAGAGGATTACATTGACATATTGTTTGTTTGAGTTGATTATATATGTGTTATGGAAATCGAACTTAAAGATTGGGCGGAGTGGAAAATTCAGTGTGCACGGAAGTTGTGTGGTGAAGAGACTCAGATTAGATTGGGTAGTTTTGCACAGTCACGTTTTGGAATTCAGTTGCGGCGACAGGTATCCATAACTAATCTTAATAATAATGATGTGCTACGACAGCTACCTTCGTCAGATAATGCCTGGCATCAGTTTGAATCTTATGCAGCACTTAAACAAACTCGTGAAGGCAAGCGTTATAAAGATTGGATATTTGCTCGTGTTCAGGGTGGGAATGGTGTACCTTTAGATATAATTCAGTCTGGAGCAAGTTTGATTATGCGTTCGGTTGTTCGTGCATATTTGCGAGCTGAGTTCTCTCCACGCATAACAGTATCAATGGATCAGCCGATTGGTGATAGTGAGCTTACTATGGCTGACTTGTTGCCGGGAAAAATTGA
Organism: uncultured bacterium; assembly: GCA_947311825.1. Classification (GTDB taxonomy): domain Bacteria; phylum Verrucomicrobiota; class Kiritimatiellia; order UBA8416; family CAMZLY01; genus CAMZLY01. The sequence goes on along the minus strand of CAMZLY010000125.1, from coordinate 3,221 downwards.
CCCTGTTGATTCGGTTGTGGAAAATGAATATAATATATTGGCTGAAAGGCATGCGGCAACTCTACTTGAGGAGTTGTCTTGTCGTGAACGTATTGGACTACTTGCTAAGTTTAATGGTATATCCCTTGATAATGCAGAAGTGCTGGCTCTGGCCGGTTGCGGGAAATCAACATTAAGTCAGGTTGTGCGTGATATGCTTGGAAAAATACGTGATGATATTAAGCGTGAATATGATGATGATGGACATGATGCGGTAACGGCATTTACAGTGCTTGTGGTTAAATATTTAGAAAAAGAGCTTAATAAATGGAAATCCTTGGAAAAGAACCTGCCTCACTGCTTCTATAAAACAAGACAAGGGTATTAACGCAATAAATTATAGATTTAGAAATTATGCCACCACTGGGCTTGCCCTGGTGGAGCAGTGATTGAAAACTAACATTAACTTTTGGCACTGAGTTCTCCCGCCACTCGTGCCGCAAAGCGGCACGAATGGCGGGAGGGGAATCTTGTGTGTGGAGGTTAGTTGGCAATCATCGTCCCTCCGGGGCAAGCCCGGAGGTGCCGTTACATAATATAGTTATTAGTCATTACACTTTCTTTTAATGTACTGATTAATGTTGTTGAAAGAGGAGTTTATGAGAAAACTTGAGAAACTTAGATTGATATCACCATTAGGTACGGATGCTGAACGGTTAGCACGTTGGTTGAATGAGTGGAGTTTTTTGCTTGCATCATTAAATGGTATTGATGATATGAATCATTATGAAGAAAATATCGACAATGATAAAGCTAATCATCGGGATGTTTTATTAGGAGGGGGTGTTGCTCCGTTTGATTGTAATATTGAAATCGGGCAGATTCGTTTGATGGCACCTGTGGCTAATGAAAATATGGTTTTTATTGTAATAATATCTGTTGCTGAAGGCGGGGATGTTTGTTTTATCCCATTTGGGTCTTTAACTGAGCCAGCTACCCCGGATGAATTATTAAGTGGTCGTGACAAAGATGTTATACGTATATATTGTTTATGGAATATGCGGGTAGTATCAGCTACTATTATTGGTAAAAGTTGGATTGTGGATAGGCTTGATTGCAATGAGTTGGAGCGATTGTTGAGGGCTGTTAATATTTATAAAAGCGATATATGTCTGCCAGATGATTTACTTATGGATACTGGCCCGTCACTTGTGCATCCTGAAGATCCGCGGCGAGAATATAGAAATTATGAATACAATCGTATAGATTTAGCACTTTCAGATAAAAGTGTTGTTAGAGATAATATGATTATTTATGACGTAAATGAAAATCAAGAAATCCTTAAGGCTGCTGAATCATCTGAATCTTATAATGCATAGCCTATGTGATTAGGATATAATTGATACAGTACCAATTTTTTTCGTTTATCTCTTGCGGATTTTCTTCTGTTTCGATTTTTTCAATATCAAATAATGCCAGTGATAATCTCAAATGGCTGAGACTTGTTTTGTTGACGCATGAACATGCCGATCATTTTGATCGCTCATTGCTTAAGCAATTATGTCGTAATGATGATTTTTGTGATTTTGTATCTCATTTTAATTTAGAACGGGTCTGTCTTGCTCATTTGCATGAGGTGAGCCGAATACCTTAGGATTACTGGACTTTTACGCATGCTGGTATTGTAATGGATCAATTACTCGCTTATTATCCTGAAACGCAATGTATGATGGCACGTAACTTCTCAATAAAGTTATAGATTTAGAATTATGCCACCATTGGGCTTGCCCCAGTGGTGCCGTTACATAAATGGTGTTTTTGAGAAGATACGATGGCACGTACTTAGGAGTATGCTACGGTCAGCTGTGGCTTCATAAGATAATTACGGTTTATAGGAAAACTATAATTGACTCATCTCTTATTTCAATATATTTTTACATAATAATGAATAGATTAAATAGCTCAGAATTTATATATCTCACTGATACCCATTTGGGAGCTGATCCCATAGGATATTACCAGCAGTATTCGTATAATAAAAGTTTTACTGAAATAATAGCAGCACTGAAGACGTGGATTATAGATAATGGAAATATTGATTTTATCCTTCATGGAGGTGATATTATAGATCAAACTAGTGAGGCGAATATTGACTTAGCTAAAAAAGAATTTTCTGATTTACCTGTTCCTCTATATTTATGTCTGGGCAATCATGATTTAACAGCAATAAATAGCCTTAATACTTGGCTTGTAAATGCCGAGAACTTTTTTATGGATAATAAGCCTTGCTTCTGTCTTGAGAATGATCTTTATGCCGTTCATGTAATGCCATCTTACTGGTGTGAAACACCATATTATTGGGACAGAGAAGAGCAAAATGTTAATTTTTCCGATGAGCAAATACAAAGTTTAGAAAAGAATCTGTTGAAATATTCGGATAAAAAAGTACAAATTCTACTTACTCATTCGCCTGTTTTTGGGCTTTCTGCTGAACAGACCGGATTTGATGAGCCATATCATGAAACAAAAGAAAAATATGTTGATATAATATTGGAAATTGTCAAGCGGCATAGTTCGCTAAAGGTTGTTTTGGGAGCTCATAACCACATGAATATGCATTTGCAACGTTCAAATACTCATTTTGTTACTGCAAGTTCTTTTTCTGAAACGCCATTTGAATTCAAACATTTTAAAATTAATGAAAATGGCATCTCTATGTCAACAATCAGTCTTCTTAAAAATATTAATTTTATAGCTGATTATGATTTTAACAAAACATACGTACAGGGGAGACCATGTGACCGAGCTTTTGAGGAAATGTTTTAGAGTACAACTCTTTATCATTGCCGTTTAATGATTTGCTGCTTGCCCTCCTGCTTGTGCAGCTTGCGGCGGGCTCTACGGAAAAGGGAAAATTGACAAAATGATTATTCGACAACATGATTTGTTGATGTGGAGCAAAGATTCTATCATGAAGAGTAGGTGGCTATAAAAAACGCAATGAAATTGTGGGTGGCTGTCGGGTTCTCAGGCTAGCAGTTGAAAAAGCGGAAGCCGGAGCAGCTGACTGTGTAGCAGATGTAGCGATGAATGGTGAAATCCGGGTATTGGTTCTGTATATCTGCGGCATAGTTTGTGACTTGTTCCAATTCTTCCGGCTGCGGAGCATCCCATTTAAGTACGCCTAGGTTTTTTCCCTCTGCTTTGTTGAAGTGCTTGAATTCTATTACAAGCACTTGGTT